>NZ_DATKFP010000096.1:0-13948 GCF_035511395.1 Sphingobium sp. | reverse complement strand
ACTGGAGTTACCACGGTGAACCGGATCGGGAAAATCGCTCCCTTGGGCCTCGCCTTGCTGCTCGGCGGTTGTGTGGGCTCACTGCTCGGCGGCGGGAAGCCCGACAATCTTTTTCGGCTGGAAACCGCTCTTGATCCGCCTGTACAGCAAGCATCCGCCCCCGCTACCCGCAGGGGTGTCATTTTCCTGCCGATCGACTTCGCAGCCGAGGCACGAAGCGATCGGATTCTTGTCAGCCGCGGGGCTGAAACCTTGTACCTCAAGGATGCCCGGTGGGTCACTCCGGCGCCGGACATGCTGGCTGGACTGGCAAGAACCGTGTTCGCCGCGCAGGCATCCGAAATTCTGCTGACGACACCGCGCCAGGCAGCCGGCGTCGATTATGCTCTTCAGCTATCGGTCGATCGGTTCGAGGCCGTTTACGCACCCGCAGCGGGTAAAAAGGACCCGCCGGTCGTGCGCGTGGAGGGCGAGGCGCGCCTGTTCCGCATGAGCGACCGGACGGTGGTGGCGACCCGCCGCTTCGAGGCCGATGCTCCGGCGCAGGACAACCGGGTGAGTGCGATCGTCTCGGCGTTCAGCGTGGCCACGGATCAATATCTCGTCCAGCTCGTCGAATGGACGAGGGTCCGTACTCAATCAAGCAGTCCGTAGTGACGTAAATTGTGCCCGAGTTTTTCTCGGGCGTTTTGCCCCGAAAACTTGAATGGAAGTGCCAAGCTATGATTATTGGTACGGAGATTTCAAACTGCCATGGTAATTTGATTGCAACGTTCAAACGCCTATTGCGTTACGTGCGCATGCTATCACGTATTCCCAAACTGGCGCTTATGGCCATTTTAGTTCTTCCAGCAACCGCTCAGGCTCAAGAAGTGCGTCCAACGACCCCATCCACGGAGGAGGACAAGAGGCCCGTTGCTAACACCTTGAACAAGGCGGGCGACATCGCGACCCAGCCAGTGCGCGACGTGGGCGCCAAAAAACGCGAAATACCTCCCGTTTTAGAACGCGCTGCTCAAGACCCATATGCGACTACTGGGGCGCGTACATGCTCCCAGATCAGCGCTTCCATGGCCGAACTCGGCGAGGTCCTTGGCCCAGACTATGTGCCGGGACATGGCACGAAGGAAAATCGCGCTGGCAAGCTCGCCGAAGCCGGCGGTAAGACGGTCGTGAACGCGCTCATCCCGTTTCGCGGGCTAGTTCGGGAGGTGAGCGGGGCGGCACCGGCAGAACGCCGCTACAATGCCGCGCTGGACGCGGGACTTGTCAGGCGCGGCTTTCTTCGCGGACTGGCCGTTGCACGCGGTTGCAAACTGACTACCGCTCGGCCGATAAAGGGATGATAAAGTTGGATACCTCCATTTTAGAGGGCATAGCGTGGATGGTACGCTAAACAACGCTTAGGGCGAACAATCAGCGAACGTTCAGGCGACGCGGCTATCGGGCGGCAGATTGAGGACCTTGCGGCCAGCGGAAGCGGCGGCGTCCATGTAGATCGTGTTCCAATGACGATCGCGGCGATGACCAGGTTGAGGCCGGATGCCCGATATTGTTGCGCCTCATGGCTGCGGTCGATGATACGGCCCTGGCGGAAGGTGTAGATCGCCTGCGTCAGGGCATGGCGTTGTTCGCTGTTGTTGAGGCCGGGATGGCATCGCCGACGCAGATCGGGGTTTTCGAGCCAGTCGAGCATGAACAGCGTCCGCTCGATCTTGCCGATTTCCTGTAGCGCGACGTCGAGCTGGTTCTGCCGCTCATAGGCGGCGAGCTTCGGGAGCATGATCGATGGGGCGACGTGGCCGGCCTTGATCGATCCTACGAGGCGCAGCACGTCATCCCATTGCTCGCCGATGATGTCGGTGCGGATACGCTTGCCCAACAGCGGGGTGATGGACGGATAGGCCGTGACCGGCGCGATCGGCGCGAGCCGTCTGTCGGGAAAGTCGCGCAAGCGCGGGCAGAAACGAAATCCCAGCATGGCGCACAGGGCGAAGACATGATCGGTCGCCCCGCTGGTGTCGGTGTAATGCTCGGCGATTTTCAGTTCGGTGCCGTGGCTGGTGAGGCCGGCCTCAGACCCGGTTCTTGCGCTCGATCGGCAGCAAGTCTTGGGCTAAAGACGGTGATGCGGCGCGTGAAGTCGCGCCGGCGATCGGCGTGTCGATACCTACACTCTACCGACATATTCCGGCGTCGGCGCAGAATGGGATCGGCGCGGAGGGAGAAGGGGATGAATCCCAGCAATGAAGTATTGGGCGAGGCCCTTGGTCTTCTCGATCTGACGCTAAGCCCAGTAGGAACGATCAAGCCTGATGCGAGACCAGGGAAGGATTGCTAACGGCTAAGCCGCTGCCGAAGACGATCGCATCCTCGACAAAGCCGGTGCCGGTCTGGCCAAAACGCCGCATGGACCACCTGCGCGCCGCAAGGCCGGCGTGGGAGGACGCCAGCGCTGCGCCAACTGCAATAACAGCACCCAACACGCGCTTGTCGCGCGGCGCCAGCGCAGCACCCGCGTAGGCTGCGGTGACACTGCGAACGGCCAGACCGATGGGCACCGTACGATCGGGCGCTGTCTTCATCTTGTCGCCCGCCATCTCGGCTGCCGCCATGACAGCAGTGCCGGCGGCGATGATCGGGTTCAGCATCAATTCCTGGAGCGGAAGGTGGGGCGCGATCTCCTGCCGGCGGGTGGCCGTGGCAATCACGGCCAGCGGGGTCATGCCGCGCTGACCCGCCACCAGACCGATAAGGAAGGAACGTAGCATCTGACTTCTCCAACAAGGAACGAGGAGTTTTTCAAGCGGCCTTTGACCCTCGGGAACGCGTGCTATGCTGCGCCAGGATGGAAACCAGATCGCGCACGCTCTCGCGCAGCGCATCGACGCCCTCAGCGTTGTAGCCGTTCGCCATAGTCTCAGGAACGTGCAAGGCTTGGCTCCGAAGCGTCTCGCCCCGTTCCGTCAGCGTGACCAAAACGCGCCGCTCATCGTTCGGGTCGCGGGCGCGGGAAAGCAAACCCGCACCCTCCATCCGCTTAAGCAGCGGGGTCAGCGTGCCGCTGTCGAGATAGAGTCGTGCACCCAGAGCCCCTATCGTCTGCGGCTGCTGTTCCCACAACACCAGCATGACGAGATATTGTGGATAGGTGAGATTCAACTTCCTCAACACCGGGCCATAGAGGCGGCCCAACAGATTGGTCGCTGCATAGAGCGGGAAGCAGATTTGGCGGTCGAGCAGGAGCGGATCTTCCTCCAACCCCAAGGTCAGCCGCGCGTCGCTCACCGCGTGGTCACGTCGAGTTGAACGTCGATATTGCCTTTCACCGCGTTCGAATAGGGACAGACGGCATGAGCAGCCTGAACGATCTTCTCGGCTGCCGCCTGATCGACGCCCGTGATCGCAATGCCAAGCGTTACGGCGAGCCTGAAGCCACCCCGGTCGTCGGGGAGCAGCCCCACTTCGCCGGTCACCTCGACGTCCTCGTCGCGAACCCTGTCGGCCTGCACACGGGTCACATGAATGACCGCATTCTCGAAGCACGCGGCATAGCCGGCCGCGAAGAGCTGTTCGGGGTTGGTGGCACCGCCTTTGCCGCCAAGTTCCTTTGGCATCGCCAGTTGCAGATCGAGGATACCGTCTTCGCTGCGAACGGTCCCGCTGCGTCCTCCGATAGCCGTGACCTTGGTAGTGTAGAGATGGCCCATAGGTTCTCCTGCCAGATTTGCGATTCCTATTGCTGGCGATTTAATCGCGCGCAAGGCATTATCGTTGGCAGCGACGCTAGTCGTCTCCTTCTGCGGACACTGACGGCTGGCATGGGCTAGCGGTCTTCGGGCCCCTCCCAGCCGAGCCCGAGCGCCTTATGAAGGCCCACAAACGCCCGAACGAACTGTCCCTGCGCTTCCACCGCGGAGATGTCCGCCGTCAGCGCCGCGCGTTCTGCGTCTATGGACGACGTCAGCGGTGCGGCTCCGCGCTCGAACCGCTGGGCTGCGAAGCGAGAAGACTGCCGGGCGCCCTCGGCGCTCCGGTAGCTCGACAGGAGGGTCGCGCGCAGAGTGCCGAAGCGCGACAGGCTCGTCTCGGCATCGGACAGGGCGGCAAGAACGGACTTGCGATACTGGGCCTCCGCCTCGTCCCGTCCGGCGCGGGACTGCTCCACCCGGGCGCGATTGCGGCCGAAGTCGAGAAAGCTCCAGTTGATCCGCGGCAACAACAGGCTCGACACATTGTCGGTATCCAGGACGTCGCCGATATTCGGGCCGCCAAGTCCGATGATTCCCATGATGCTGACCGAGGGGAACTGGCGCGCCACGTCGACGCCGATCTGCGCGGTGCCAGCGGCCAGTCGCCGTTCGGCGGCCCGGACGTCGGGCCGGCGCCGCAGCATCGCCTCAGGATCGCCGATCGCGACGCTCGCGGGGACGGAGGGGATGGCCCCGGGGGAGGAGAGGGTGGCATCATGTGCACCGGGCTCGTCGCCCGTGAGCAGCGCAAGCTGGTCGAGCGTCACCGCGATCTGGCCTTCCAGCGGTAACAGGCCGCCTTGCGTCCGGTTGAGTTCGGTGCGCAGGCGGACGACGTCGTCGCTCGACGACGCACCGCGCCGCTCGCGCTGCTCAAGAAGAGCAAGCGACTGCGCCAGCAGCGCGGAGGATCGGCGCGCCAGCACCAGCCGCTGCTGGAGTTCCCGCAACGTCACGTAATTGTCGGCGATCTCGGCGGAGAGGCGGACCTGCGCGTCCGCCATGTTGGCACGCGCCGCGTCGGCCTGCGCGGAGGCGGCTTCCGCGGCGCGGCGGCGCCCGCCGAACAGGTCGATCTCCCAGGAGGCGTCGAGGCCCGCGTTATAGAACTCGGCCTTGATCCGGTCGTCCTGCTCTCCCTGTGAGGAGAGGGCGAGAGATCCGGCGGGGAGATCCGCAATGATGGCGGTCCCAGTGGCGGATACCGTGGGCAACCGGTTGGCCCGTTGCTCACGCGCGGCGGCGCGGGCCTTGCGCACTCTCGCCTCTGCGATCGCAACATCGGGACTGGCGGCGAGCCCACGCTCGACGAGCGCATTGAGGCGCGGGTCAGCCATCGCCTCCCACCACCGCGCCAGCGGGGGCTCGGCAACAGTCTGGGCAGGGTCGGCGCGGCGGAACGCCGCACCCGCTCTTTCGGCACTCGCGACGGGACGTGGTCCCGCATAGTCGGGTCCGACCGTGCAGCCGGCAAGCAGGAACGGGACAGGGATCAGGAAGCGGATCATCAATGCATGGCCATCTGGGTGCCGGAGGGGATGGGGCGGAGGAACAGCGCCAGCGGCGTCGTGATGGCGATCGCAATCGCGAGGACGACATAGAGGTCGTTATAGGCCATCACGGTCGCCTGCTGGAGCATCTGGCCCGCCAGCTGACGATACGCCCCGGCTTCGCCGGCCGCCCCCGCCATCGCGCGACCGAACCATTCCTGCGTCGCCGCCGCGTTCGCGGACGCTGATTCGGCGAGCCGATTGAAATGCAGGAAGGTTTGGCGATCCTGAAGGGTTGCCATCATCGCGAGACCGATGGACCCGCCCAGGTTGCGGCCCGCATTGAAGAGGGCGGACGCATCGCCCGCGTCCTCGGGCGCGACGGCGCTGATCGCCGCTTGGTTGAGGAACATCATCGCGAAGATCTGGCCGAACCCCCTGACCAGCTGCGATCCGACGAGGTCGCCGCCGGCGGTGTCCGCCGTCATGCTCCAATCCATCGCGCAACTGATTCCGATGGCGACCATGCCGATGATGACGGCCACGCGGACATCGAGATATTTGAAGGCGAGCGGGAGAAACGGCATCATCAGCAGCGCGGGGACACCGGACACGAACACGACCTGCCCGGACTGCAGAGCGCTGTAGTCGGCCATCACCGCCAGGAACTGCGGGATAAGGAAGGTCACTCCGTAGAGAACGACGCCGATTACAAGGCTCAGCACGAACACGCTGCCAAAGGCACGACTGAAGATCAGCGACAGCTTCAGGACCGGCTGCGACGCTCTCACTTGGCCGATGACAATGAGGGTGAACCCGAAAACCGTGGCGATGGCGAGCTTGATGATCATCGCCGATTCGAACCACATCTCCCGCTGCCCCTCCTCCAGCATGACGGTGAGCGAGCCGAGCCCGATCGCAAGCCCCGCAATGCCCAGCCAATCGGCGTTCCGCAGTTGATCGAGGCGCAGGCGCTCATGATCGAGGCCGACGAGCAGCAGCACAGCCAGGCCGGCGCACACGGGAACGTTCAGGAAGAACGCATAGTGCCAGCTGTAATTGTCGGTCAGCCAGCCGCCGATGATCGGGCCGAGCACGGGTCCGAGGATGGCTGTCCCGCCGAAGGCCGCGGTCCCGATCGGCTGCTGTGAGGGCGGCAGCCGCGTGGCGATGATCGTCATGGCCGTAGGTATGAGCGCGCCGCCGGTGAAACCCTGACCGACGCGACCGGCGATCATCATGGGCAGGGTCGTCGAGAGGCCGCAGATCACCGAGAAGCCGGTGAACGAAACGGCGGCGGCGAGCAGGAAATTTCGGAGCCCCAACAGGCGCACCAGAAAGGGGCTGAGCGGAATCATGACGATCTCGGCGACCAGGTATGACGTCGCCACCCAGGTCCCCTCCGTCCCGCTGGCGCCGATCTCACCCTGGATCGTCGGGAGCGCCGCGTTGACGATCGAGATGTCGAGCAGCGCCATGAAGGACCCGATCGTGCCCGCGGCGACCGCAAGCCAGTCCCGTGCGCTCGCGCGTTGACGGGTCATCACCGCTGGGCCTGCGCCTCGCCGCGCCGCAGCCGCTCGCTCTCCTCCTCAATCCGCTTGCGGCTGCCCTTCGCACCGATGGTGTCGATCGCGACCTCTACCGAGAGACCAGGCCGCAGCACCTTGCGCGCCTCGGGTCCTGCCTCGATGCTGATTCTCACCGGCACACGCTGGACGATTTTCGTGAAGTTGCCGGTCGCGTTCTCGGGAGGCAGCACCGAGAATTGCGCGCCGGTGCCGGGCGCGAAGCTCTCGATCCGGCCGCGCAGCTCGGCTCCGTCCAGCGCATCGACCTTGATGGTCGCCGGCTGGCCGACGCGCATGAGGGCGACCTGGGTCTCCTTGAAGTTCGCCTCGATATAGAGCTGGTCCGCCGGCACAATCGACATGAGCCGGGTCGCGGGCTGGACAAACTGACCCACCCGCACCGCCTTGTCGGCAACCACGCCGTCAATGCTGCTGCGAAGCTCGACAGCGCCAAGGTCGGTTGAAGCGCGGTCGAGTTGCGCTTGCGCGGTTTCCCTTTGAGCCAGAGCCTGACCGATGCGGGCATTCTGCGTGTCCAGCCCGCGCCTTGCCGCCAGATAGGTGGCCCGTTGGGCGCGCAGGTTGGCGACCGCGCGATCGCGCTCGAGCACCAGGGCCGCCAGCCGCTCGCCCGATTCCGCCCCGGACCGAGCGAGCGGCTCGTAGCGCCGGACCTCCGCGGCTGCGGCCTCGGCGGCGACTTCGGCGGCGGAAACTTGCGCCGCCGACTGCGCGATGGCCGCGCGCTGCTCGTCGAGCGTGCTGCGTGCCGTCCGAATGCCGGCGACGGCCGAAGCGACCTGCGCCTGCGCCTGTGCAACACTTGCACGATAGTCCCGCGGATCCAGTACGGCCAGGAGTTGCCCGCGTCTCACGGGCTGATTGTCACGCACGAAAACCCGCTCGACATACCCGCCCAGCTTGGGAGAAACCGTCACGAAATCGGCCCGCACATAGGCATTGTTCGTCGATTGATGATACTGCCCGCGTTCACGATAATTCAGATACCAAGCGGCGCCTGCGACAATGCCGGCCACGAGCGCTACGATCAGGACGTAACGGATGACCGGATATCGCTTGAGAAGACCGGGTTTGCTCGCCGGATCTCCGTCATCGCTCTTTGGCCGATCGCCGCGCCCGGCTCCTTCATCGTCATGCTCAGGTGCGTCTGCTTCCAAATCCCTGCGATCTGCCACTCTTCGCCCTTGCGATATGTAAACCGTTCCGTATCATAGGATGTAGTCGGGCTGATTTCCAGCCACGAACTTGGTTTGGAAAGTAGGCGAGTGGTTGGCGAAAAAGGCACGGTAATTCGGCTGATCGGCCTGGCCGCGCTAGGCGGGTGCGCTCTCTCGGCATCGAATGCCCATGCACAGGCCGACGAGCGTGTCGAAGACGATCGCTCCCGCATCACGATCGGTGTCGGTGCCGCAACCTTGCCGGACTACGAGGGTTCCGACCAGAACAGCGTAACTCCCGGAGCCGTGATCGTCGGCAAGATCGCCGGGCACGACGTATTCACACGCGGGACCCAGCTCTACGTCAACCTCGTGCCTAGCGGGGATGGACCGCGGACGAATTTCGAGCTCGGTCTGATCGGCGCGGCGCGGCTCGACCGCACCAACAAAGTCGATAACCTGCAGGTCCGTGCGCTCGGGAAGATCGACACTGCATGGGAAGCCGGTGGCTACATCGGTGTGAGCCGTACCGGAGTCGTTACGAGCGATTACGATACGCTGACGGTGCGGGTCGCTTACGTTCACGACGTCTCCGACGTCCACGACAGCTACGTCATCACCCCCCAGGTCAACTATACGACGCCGCTCTCGCCCCGAACGCTCGTCTCGATCGGAGCGTCGGCTGACTATGTCGGAAAAGGCTATGGGCGCACCTATTTCGGCGTGACGCCCGCGGGCGCGCTCGCGAGCGGGCTGCGGGCGTATTCGATCAACGACTCAGGGTGGAAGCGCTACAATCTGACGGCGTTCGCGGTTCAGAGCCTGAGCGGGGATCTCCGTCGTGGGCTCGGCATAGGAGCCGGCATACTCTACGGCCGGATGCTCGGTAGGTATAAGCGCAGCCCGATCGTCATGGACGTCGGCGACGCCGATCAGTTCTCGGCCGCAGCCGGGCTGACGTACACCTTCTAGACCGTACACGCGGGCATCGAGACGAGCCCGCTTCAGGCGAATTCACAGAGAAACTCGCACTGTGCCGCACATACGACCGTGTCAGGGCTATCCTGCCATGCCTCGATCTGCGCCACCGCCACTCGCCTGCCGATCCGCCGCACCTGTGGACGCGCGATCACCGGTGCCAGCCGCATCGACGCCAGGAACTGCACATTCATGCTGATGAGGCGCGGAATACTGTCATGGTCCAACTGGCGCGCCAGAACGACGCCGCAGGCGAGCTCAAGAAACGCTGTGACTGCGCCGCCGTGAAGTGCCCGCACCACCGGGTTGCCGATGAGGTCGGACGTAGGCGACAGCGTCCAGAGCGTGCCCTCTTCGGTTACGTCGATCATTTTGCCGAGTTTCGAGCTGAAGCCCGACGTGGCCACAATCACGGCTGTCCGCATATCGGCGCTCACGCCGCAACCCCTCGATTGATCGAGAAAACGCCCTGAGCCGCGGCGAACACCTCGGCCGGATCGGTGTCCCAAACCTCCGCACGCACGAATGTCATGATCTCGGACACTCGATAACAGTGTGCCCACGCCGTCACTGGCGAGCGGGCCGTTGGTAGACGAATATGATCGATCTTGAGGTTGAGAGTGGATATCGACACCCGCTCCAGCCGGGACATCACGGCGGCGCCGCATGCGTGATCTATAAGGCTGGCGATCGCTCCGCTCGCAATCCCGCCGTTGGACCCGCTCAGATCGGGACGCCAAGGCAGTCGCAGAGAACACAGGCCATCGCCCACCGAAAGGAGACGGAAACCCAGCTCTGCGCTCCACGGAATGATGATGCCCGTGGCATTGGCGTCCTCCGGCACGGTGATCTCACCTCCAGCATTCACAAATGAGCGTTCCAACCAGTCCCCGTCCAGTCAAGAGCGTAAAAAAGAAAACGGAACCGTTAGGTTTACATATCCATGTGCCGCACTTAGTGGTTGGTCAAGGCTATGGAGACTCGCTCGAACCGCCTGCTGGTGTTCTCGGTGATCGGTGCCATTGCCGTCGCTCTGTTCGCGTTTGCGTTCTGGCTTCTCGCGGCCAGGAATCCTGATGGTCGAGAGTATCTGATCCGCTTCAAGAACAGCGTGACAGGCGTCAAAAACGGGTCGCCCGTCACCTATGCTGGCGTTTCCGCGGGCCTGGTAACAGCCGTACGATTCGACGGCCAAGACCCTTCGACCGTGCTTGTTACCGTCCGTCTCAACCCTGAGATACCGATCGTAGAAGGCGTCAAGGCGCAGATTTCAAGGTCCTTCATTGGCGGGGACGCAACCATCATCCTGGACGGCGGACAGAGGGGGGCGTCGCCAATCGCGGCAACCAATAGTGAGCCCCTTCCGGTCATTCCTGAAAAGAAGGGCGGGCTTCTTGGTTCAGGCGGTGACCCGGTCGCGCTGATCGAAAAGATCAGCCGCTCGGTCGATAACATTTCGGCCGATCTTGATGAGAAGGGGCAGCAGCGGACCCGCGAGCGACTGGCCGAACTGAGCGCCAAGACGGCGGTTTGGCCTACCAAGGCGGCTCGACTGGCTGACGGGATAGCCGGCGCGGGAGACGGAATGCTCGGGGTAGGCAACTCGATCGCGGGTGTCGGCGAGCGCGCCGCCCGCATCCGCGCCAAGCTGGAAGCGCGTCGCGATGCCAGCCTTGGAATCGATGACAAGCTGCGCAGCGCTCGGCGCGCGGCGGAAGAGTTTCGTGGCGACGTGGAGTCTCTGCGCCCGGCCGTTCGCGCCCTCGAAGGCCGAAGTCGTGTGGTTACAGAGTCCGTTCGCTCGGCGCGATCCACTACACAGCGCCTCGGCGACCAGGTCGAACGCGTTGATCGCGAAGGACTCCAGCTGTTCGGGGCGCCAAAGTTGCCCGATTATAATTCAGCACAACAGTCGCCACCACCATCGCGCTAGCGCCAGCGTTTCGTGGTACGAGGGACGCTCATCCTCGGGACCGCCCCCGATTGTATTCAGGTCCCTCCCAAAATTGAACAAGGCGGTGGCCGTGAGCGCATGAGCAGGACATGGTGGTGCATCTTGGCAACCGGTCGCAGATTTCAGCTTCAGCGACTATCAGGCATCGCGGAGGCGAGATTGAAATGAAGGGGCGAGGAAGCGGCAAGCGGGGCGGTAGGACTGGCAGGCCAACGACAGAGGCAGCGATCCGACTGACCTCCCATATCCTGCAAAGCGCTCGTGAAATGTTCTTCGAACATGGCTTTGACGGCGCGAGCGCTGACATGATCGCCGAGCGTGCAAAGATCTCGAAGCGGACCCTTTACGCCAGGTTCGGCAGCAAAGCGCGTATGTTCGAAGCTGTGATCCTCGACGAGATTGACACGCAACTTCGGGCACTGGAGCCGGCCGTCGATGCGGATCTTGCTGTCGTGGACAGGCTGCAGTCGATCGCCGATGTGCTTCTCGAGTGGCTGCTTACGCCACGCATCGCTTCAATGGAGCGTGTCGTGATCGCGCAGGCCGTGCGCTTTCCTGCGCTTGCCGCCAACATTCACGAGTTCGGCTTTCAGCGCGCCGCTCAGTGGGTGGCGAGCATTCTCGGGGCTGCTGCCGCCAAGGGTGAACTCGATCTACCGGATCCCGTTTTCGCCGCTGAACAGTTCGTGACCCTCGTGGTCGTCGCACCGATGCGCCGCGCGGCGCTCGGCCTCGCCCCTCCAGCCTATGACGAAAATGCCCGCGCCCGAGTGAGACGGGGCATCGAGCTTTTTATTATTGGCTGTCTACCTCCCGCACTCGGAACCGAGAGTATGCAATGACCGAGGTCGCAGATGACATTCCGTTGAGTGAGCGGGAAAGATTTGGAGAGCTCGCGCGAATCTTCGCACGTCACGGACTCGGTGGCCTCGCCTCACGCGTCGGCTTGGCGAGCGGTCCGCCGACATGGCCGGTCGAGCCCGACGCACCCACAAGAGTAGTCGCACTTCTTCGCGATCTAGGTCCGGTCGCAATAAAGCTGGGCCAGCTTCTCGCCACACGTGGCGATCTTCTGGGGCCGGACTGGGTGAGTGCGCTATCGACATTACAGGATCAAGTTCCTGCGGTACCATTCCACGAGATCGAACCCGAACTCGTCTCGTCTCTCGGGGCGCCCGTTGCTGATGTTTTCGCGCGTTTCGATCCGAAACCAATCGCCGCGGCGTCGATTGCCCAGGTGCACGGTGCAGCCCTTTTCGATGGGACCGAAGTTGTCGTCAAGGTGCGCCGCCCGGGAATAGCGACCCGCGTCGACGCCGACCTGAGATTGCTACGACGACTTGCGCGTCTGGCCGAACGGCGCTCGCCGGAACTGCGGCGGCTTAAGATTGACGAACTGCTGCGCTTCTTCGCCGAGAGCCTGTCTCAAGAAATGGATCTGAGCGCCGAAGCGGCAGCATGTGAGGGGATTGGGTCATTTCTTGACACGCTAGGCGTGAGGACACCGAAGTTCTTTTGGGATTATGTCGGCCGCCGCGTCAACGTCCAGGAGCGGCTTGAAGGAGTCTCGGTGCGCGGCGTCCTTATTGCAGTAAACGAGGTAACAGACGCGGCCGCAATTGCAGGCACCTACGCGGACGCCATATTGCGCATGATCATCTTTCACGGCCGATTTCACGCAGATCCTCATCCCGGGAACGTATTCGTTCTTCCAAGCCGAAAGATCGCCTTCATCGACTTCGGCGCCACCGGAACGCTGACTCCAAACCGTCGCTCGGAGCTGGTCACCCTGGTCCTAGCCATCGCGGGAGAAAATCCGCGCGCGGTCGCGGATGTGCTGATAAACTGGTCAGGCGACCGGACCGTTGAGGTGGATGGGTTGCAAAGGGATCTTGAGTCTTTGATCGGTCAATTTCGTGGCGCTGTCTTGAAACAGGTTGATCTGTCCGAGATATTCTCGCGCGTGTTCACGTTACTGCGCCAATACCGTCTGGCATTGCCGCCCGACCTTGCTTTGCTCCTGCGCACATTACTGACCGCCGAGGGATTGGTACGGACTCTAGACCCAGAGTTCGATATCGCGGCTAGGGCGATGCCGATCGCCCGCGAGCTTGCGCGCGAGCGAATTAGTCCTGCCGAACTGAGAAAAGGTGGGCGCCGCCTGGCAACAGGGATCGGCCGCTTGGCCGCAGCCTCTCCCGACCTGATTGGACTGGTGGAGAAAGTAGCAAAGTCAGGTACAATCCCGGTTCACGTGTCATTACCATCACCGAACAAGGAGAGGCCGTCGCCCCAAAGAGATATACTCGCTGCCGGTCTGATCGTAGGCGGAGCGGTTCTCTTTAGTCAACAAATATACATATCGCTAGCTTCATGGGGAATTGCTGTGGTCATATTGGCACTTACTAGAAAACGATAGATTTTACTGGTTGTATCCTCATCGAATTATGCCATCATAAAAAGGTGTTCAAAACGCTGGGCCAGGCCGCCGGGAGCTATGCGGCCCGGCCCAGCTAGGTTCACCTTCCCGCAAGCCCGGAGGGTGTGAGTGACTTGCCGGTGGTGAGTTCGTTTTCCAGCACGGGAACAGCCGTGCCGGCGATCTGCTGCAGCGCTGGGTCGGTGCCGTCTTGGGCGTATCCCTTGTGGATTGCCCACGCCGCTTGTTGCACCTTCGCCGACTGGGTGAGATAAAGGTTATCGAAAGCGCTCTTCGGTGCCTTTTGCAGCAACTTGACAAGAGCAGCGCGGTCGGCCGACAACGCTGACGATGGTGCCTTGATCGTGCGCTGATCGTTTTTGAGCGCTGCCATCAGTGCTTTCTGGCTGCTTTGTGCCTCGGCTAGGACGCGCTTGGCGTAGGATTTGACGTCGTCCCGCTGCGCGCGCGTTGCGGCAAGCTGGGCAGCCTTTATCTGATAGACGTTCGCGTCCGACGCGGCGAGAACGTAGTTTGGGCCGCTTTGGCTGGCAATCGGCTCTACCCCGACATCCGCGCTGGTCATCGTTCCTGACGTGGATGGGG
>NZ_DATKFP010000095.1:0-59256 GCF_035511395.1 Sphingobium sp. | reverse complement strand
TAGTCGGCTGGATGTGTCTGTATAGCCTGTTGCGCGACGGCGCGCGCCGTATCGAAGTCCCCCGCCGCTGCTGCCGTGTCGATCAGGCCGACCATGGCGTCGCGATCATTGGGCTCTTGCGCCAGGAGCATCCGGAATGTCTGCGCAGCCTGGGCGTTTAGCCCGCCCGACTGGTAAAGCCGCGCAAGGGTGGAGAGGATCTCGCCATTACCGGGCGCTTCATTCCACGCTGCTTGCAAGATGTCGAAGGCGGGCGCAAACTGCCCCTGTTGCCGCATGCGGTCCGCCTGCGATGCAGCCAGCGTCGCACGAAGATTGCCGAGGCTCCGTTGCGCCTGAACCGACGGCCCGGCCAGACCGGATGCCTTCTGAACCGCACTCATTGCCAGTCCGTCCTGGCCGGTTTTTGCGAGAACCCGTACTGCGGCGTCATACGCATCTGGATCCGTGGCGGGGGCGTCGATCGCCTGCGCTGCCAGCAGGCTCGCGCCGCGGGCGTCACCAAGTTCCAGCATTCCCGATGCAAGCGCACCCATCCGATCGGCTGAAAGACCGCGCACCTCGGACGCCTGGCGCAACATGGCGAGTCCTTGTCCCTGAGCACCGCGCGCTGCCAAGGACTTGGCCTGATCGATCGTGGCGGAGACGCCGAGGCCTGACATGAAGTTGCGCATTTCGGCTGTGCGCTGTCCTTCGGGAATACGCGTCGCGACGGCCTGCGCATCGCCGGTCCGGCCTGCCCGGTCGAGTATCAGGGCAGCGGCATAAAGCGGCTCGGCCTTGTTCGAATAGGCCAGTTGCCGGACCAATGCATCCTGTTCCGCGACGCGGCCCTGCTGCTGAAGAAGGCCCGCAAGATCATAGGCGACCCATGGATCGTCGGGCGAACTGCCCATGGCGCTGCGCAGCAACTGCTCCGCACGGGCGGTGTCGCCGGCGTCGAGCGCTGCGCGTGCCTCGTTACGGGTTGCGCTCGCCTGCGCGGTGGCGGCACCCGTGCCGTCCTTTCCGAGTTTGCGGTAGAGTTCCGCCGCCTCATTATATCGGCCCTGCCGTTCATAGACATTCGCGAGGACCGAAACGGCCGGTCCCTTGTCGCGAAAATCCGACTGGACCAGCCCGGACGCCAGCCGTTCCGCCTGCGCAAGATCACCTGCATCGCGCGCCGTGCGGGCCGCATCCAGATCAGCGTAGAAACGCGCAGAGGCCAACGCTTCGGCCCATTTGCCGACGCCGCCAAGCCGCGACGCCCTGTTCAGCAGATCGCGCGCCTCAGCGAATTGCGACTGGCGCAGACGAACGATACCCATGCCCCCCATCGCGTCGCCGTCGTTGGGATTGCTCGAAAGCGCCGTTCTGAAGCGCGCGGCCGCCGTATCGAGTTGTCCCGCTTCCAGCGCACGGAAGCCCGCCGCCCGCGCGTCACCGCCACGATTGGAACGTGCCGGTCGTGCCGGAGCAGTTGCCGTCGTGTTCGGAGCCGGTGTAGCCGGTCGCACGGCCTGGGGCTTGGCGGCTGCCTGTGCGGTGGGCTTAGCAGGGGTTTGCGGCGCGTTGCCAGCCAGACCGCGCTTCGCTTCGGCATTGGACGGGTCGATCGACAGGACACGATTATAGGCCTGTCGCGCCAGGTCGTTGCGGCCTTTTGATTGCCAGTAGCGGGCCTGCTTGAGCAATGGCGCAACGCCCGGCACCTCGGCCTGGACGGTCATGGGTGCCATGGCGACCGCCAGCAGGGGCAGGCCGAAACAGAGTTGATGCTTCATCGTCATTTCACCGCTTCAAGGCGCTTGGCTTCCTGCCGTTTGAACAGCAGATAGACCGGAGCGGAGATCAGGAAGGCGACCAGAAGACCACCCAATGCGATCAGGATGGGCCTTTGGCTCATCCAGTAGGCGATCTTCATCCAGAACGGCAGCGATCCGACCCAATAGCCGTCGCCGACCGCAAAACTGGCCATGCCTTCGCCATCTACGACGGACAGATCACCCTGGACCTGTGCGTTGATCTTAGTGTCGCTCAGACCATTGACCAATGTCGGCAATGCTTCCGGATCGCTGGCGAGCAGCGCGACGACACTGCGATCGGTGTCGAAGGGCGACTGGAAGCCGACAATACCGCTGAAATTGTCCGATCCGTAGAGAAAGCCTTCGACAGAGGACGGGTCGCTGCGGTCATAAGGCGAGAAGAGGTCGAACACCCGCTCCACGGGCGTCCGTTCCGTCACCCGCAGATGGCCATTCTGATAGAAGACAGGCGCTCCGGAAAAGAGCGACTGTGACTGGGCGATCTGGAGCGGGCCGACGACCAATATGTCCTTGCCCTCCATACGCGACTGTTCGACCGATCGGGTGACGCTGAGGCGGATGGCCGGTGCCCCGGTCGCATCGCCGAACCGCCCCATGACGTTCAGAAACGCCTCGATCGCGCCCGGTGTCGGATCGCCGGGCAGCAGCACGATGGTTTCCGCCATGTCGGGACGCACGGTGAAGGGATAGCCACCGCCGGCGAACGTCGCGAGGTCGGGCATGTGCGCCGCATGATAGGCGTGGGTCAGGTCGATCGCGCTGTCGGGCAGGATCGCGACGCGGACATTGTCGGGCAGCATGCCCTCACACCGCTGCTTCGACTGGACCAGCAGGTTATAGTCGAACACCAGCGAGTTCTGACCGAACAGGTCATAGCGTGGTAGAACCACGTCGGCGCGTGACGTATAGGCCGTCGGCTTTCCGCCGCCGAACCATTTATCCCACCAATGTTCGCCGGTCAGCGGCAGCGTCGTCAAATACTGGCCGTTCATCGACAGGTCGAGCCGGGACTTGGACTTGTCCAGCCAGGGCGCGGAAGGATAGCGATAGCGCAGATCCAGATTCGGCCCCTGGCGCGGCCAGAAGAAGAGGTCCGGAGCGACATGGAAACCGGCGCTGAGCGGGCCGGGCGGCAGGCCGATGCCCTGCAATGAATAACGCTGCACGATCTCGCCCAGACGAACGGGCCGGTCGGTCCGCAGCCAGCGCGGCGCGGAATAGCGTGGATAGGCTGGCAGGCGCACGCCATCCAGTGTTGCGCTCGATCCGCCCAGCACACCGCGCCCGATGGCGAGCGCTGCGGCGGCCTGCTTTAATTCCTTTTCGTCGTTGCCGCTGATGACCAGCAACTGCCCCTCGCTGTCCGAAGGGTTGGCAACGATCGTGACGGCAGGCCCGGATGCCGGAATGGCGATGCCTGCGAACCTCCGACCCGGCGTCATGAACACCACCGCATTGCCGGTCGGGATCTGGCCATAGCTTGGGCGGAAGGAATAACCGCGATAGCTGGCCATAGCGCCGAACCAGCTTGCCGTGCCGGCGGCCGCCTCCAGTTCGCCGTTGGTCGGTTTGCCGGCAAAGACGAAGGGCAGCTTCAACGCGACATTGTCGTTTCGATCGAAGAAAGGCGCCGGCAGTCGGGCGAGATCGGGCCGCAACGGCAGGGACTGCGTCGTCAGGTTGAGCGCCGACCGCAAATTGCTGACATTGGCCCAGAGCGAACTGTGGAAGGGATCCTCGCAATCGCGGGTATAATGGCCGATGAATCGCAGGTTGAGTTGATTGTCCCCCGGCAGGAACAGGGCCGGGTTGATCGGGACATTGACCGTCTGCGTCGTGCCGTCGGACGTCCGCAGCGGCAGGGCAGACACGACCTCGCCATTCAGCAGCACGACGATCTGGCTGAGATCACCCAGAAGGGAAGGCGAAAAGTTGAAGGCCAGCGTCAGCGACGCATTGGTGACGACCTGGTTGCTGCGCAGACCGAAAGGAATGCCATATTCGCCGCGCGTGCCGGCAAGGCGGATCGGATCCTTGACCTGAAGATCCTTGAGCAGCAGGCGCTGCGCCTTGCCGCTCGACGCCGGGATGGTCGCCTGAGCAGTAGGTGCGGCCGCCGGAACGACGGGGGCGGCGGGCGCAGACGTGGAAGCGAGCGCCCCCGCAGCGGCCGCTGTGGCCACGGCTCGCATAGCCTTCTTGCGGCGGCGCGGCAGGCGCCAGATGTCGAGAATGGTAGCAATATCCACGGCGAAAATATCCTTGATGGATTTAAGCCCGGCGACAGGCTCCAAAGGCTTGTCGGGTTGCCAGGCGTCCGCACGCCCCATGACGGCTCGCACCAGATGGCGGGCGTGGACCATATCGAGCGGCTGGAAGCGCATCTTTGCCCGACCTTCGTCCATCCGCACGGTATCGACGGGGATGGTCAACGTTTCATCGCCCATGGGCAGCGATACGTCCGTCACGGCACGGCCGTTGAGGACGAAATTCTCCGGCATCTCGGCGGAAAGGCCGCCGAGGGAGATATCCACCGTCGTCCCATCGACCACATAGCCGTCGTCGAAATAGAGCGTGACGGGCATGCGTGCGGCAATGCGGATGTCCTTGCGAACCTGTCGGCTTTCGCGCGCTACCGAAATGACCGCGATGAGGATGAGCAGGCTGAAGGTCGCCCACGCCGTATTGAGCATCAGCGTATCGAGTTGCACCTCGAACAGATGCGGAAACAGCATCTTGGTGAAGCCGAACGCCACACCGAAGATCAGCAACAGTGCGGTGATGACGTGCGGCCGAACCGTCGTCGCGTCGAAATAGGTCTGGTCCAGCAACCCGCCCTTGTCGGTCACGTTGAACTTGCCCTTGCGCGGATTGAGTAACGTCAGGACTGTCGGCTTCACCAGATGGAAGGCGAGCAAAGTTTCGTAGATTTCACCCCAGAAGGGACGCCGGTCGCCGCCCTGTATACGCTCGCTCGACACGGTCGAAACGAACAGGTGCGGCAAAGCGTAGGCAAAGATCAGCGCGGCCGACGCGTGGATGATGTTCTGCCCCGCGATCAGATAGGCCAGCGGCGAGGTGAGAAACACGATGCGCGGCAGCGGAAACTGGAAATGCAGCATCGCATTCAGGTAACAGAGCCGCTGATGCCAATTGAGGCCGCGTCCGAATAGCGGATTGTCGATCCGCATGATCTGCGTCATGCCACGGGCCCAGCGAATGCGCTGGCCGACATGGAGAACCAGTCGCTCCGTCGCCAGGCCGGCGGACAGGCGGATGCCGATATAGGCGGTGTTCCAGCCCATCCGTTGAAGCTTGAGCGCGGTATGTGCGTCCTCCGTCACCGTCTCGCCGGCAAAGCCGTTGGTCTGCTCCAGCGCTGCGCGACGAATGACGGCGCAGGAACCGCAGAAGAAGGTCGCATTCCAGAGATCATTGCCCTTCTGCACGGCGCCGTAGAACAGGTCGCCTTCACCGGGCAGTTCCTTCACATTGCCCAGATTGCGCTGTACCGGATCGGGCGAATAGAAATGGTGCGGTGTCTGCATCAGCGCCAGCCTGGCGTCCTTCTGGAACCAGCCCACCGTCATTTGCAGGAAGGCGCGCGTGGGAACATGGTCGCAGTCGAAGATCGCGATCAGTTCGCCGTCGGTCCGCTTCATCGCAGCATTGAGATTACCTGCCTTGGCATGAAGATTGTCCGGCCGGGTCAGATAACCGCATCCGGCCTGACGCGCGAAAGCGCGAAATTCGGGCCGCCGGCCATCATCCAATATGTAAACGTGGAAGCGATCCTTGGGATAGTCCATGTCCATCGCCGCGAATACGGTGTTCTGGACGATCGCCATGCTTTCATTATAGGTGGGGATATAGACGTCGATGACTGGCCAGCTTTCCGGATCGCCTTCGATTTCCACGACCGGACGTTCCAGCGGCCAACTGGTCTGCAAAAGGCCCAGGATCAGGATGATCCAGGCATAAAGCTCTGCGAGGTACAGGCCACTGCCCAGCAGGGCCGCGGGGAAGCTGTCAAATTCCAGCGTGTGCGTGGTACGCCAGAACAGATATCGTGTGGAAACCAGCAGCGACAGCAGGCCGATGGCGACGGTTGCCCGCTGGCTGCGCGATCGATTGAACAGCATGACGCCGGCCATGGTGGTCAGCGCGAAGAGCCATTGCGATCCGAGGTCCAGTGGAACGGTGACGACGACGATTGCCACGGACAGCACGAAGAGACCCACCGCAAGGCTCAGCAGACCCTGCGGCGTGAGATATTTGCGGTCGGCCATTACACCTCTCCTATGCTCTTGGCTTCGACCGCTTCGGGAAGACGTGTCAGACCGATCCGCTCTTCCACCCTGGCGGCAAAGTGACGCAGATCCTGCAAGGCAGCGCTTGTCGACGCATATTTGGGAAGCGGTTCGAACCGCGCCAGCGCTTCGTTCACGGCCTCGTCGCGGCGGATGGTCGCCAGCAGCTGATCGCCGAACAGGTCACGGATGAAGCTGTGGCTGTGCCGGGACAGGCGCTGCCTGTCATCCAGTTGGTTGAGGACGAACACCGTCCGCTCCAGCTTCATCGTCGGCACGGTCGGATTCAGCTTGTTCAGCGTTGCCAGCGATGCGGCCGTCGGCAATAGCGGGCAGATATGCAGCGCGCAGTGCGGCATCAGCATATCGATCAAATGCCTGTCTTCCGACGCGACATCCACGATCCAGACATGCTCCCGGTCGAACAATTTTTCGAGCGCCCGTACGGCATCCGTCCGCGTGGCAAGAGCGCGCGTGAACGTATACCCCTGCAAAAGCTTGACTCCGAATCCGACCAGCGCTTCGTCATCTACAGAATTCACCTCCGGCACGGCCTGAGTTGGGGTAAAGCCGAAATGCATCTTGAGTGAATTCTGGTAAGTGCAATCGAGGGCGTTGACCTCATACCCCTTACTGGCGAGATGAAGGGAAAGCTGGGCGGCAAGAAATGTCGAGCCGACGCCGCCTTTTGGCGACTGGACCATGATAAGGGCCATCAGTCCTTCTCCGAAAAGCGTTTGAAGAAGGTACCCAGATCAACGTCCTTGGCCCGTGGCCGCCCAGGCGCACCATATTGCCCGAAGATATGATTCGAGACTGTCGGTGCCTCTGTGGTGACTGGCTGCGTAAGACCGTCTGTGGCGGCCAAACCGCCTTGCGAAGACGAAACAGCGACAGGAATTTCACCAACAATCGCAGAATCGCGTAGAACCGCTTCAAATATCGGCCATAATTCTGTCTCGGAAAACGAGTCATCGAACATCTTGTAGCTGAAATCGTTACGATTCAGCTTTTCCAACAACTTACGAGCATCACGACGCATAAGCCCCCCGGCGTTAGCGATAGATTCTCCTCTCCTTTTCGTCCGAATCACTAAATGATTTTTATAATAAGTACATAGAGATGCGATAAAGCGTTATTATTAACATAAATCAAATGCATGTAGGATGCGTCTCAACTGGCTGATTTTCGTGTTTTAATACAAATCGGGAGGAGAGTATTTTGCCGGTCCTTTCCATGGAACCGGAGCTCCGAGAAGATGGAAGCAGAGGCAGTCCAAGCCCGGTCGAGTCATCACGATATATTGGTGGAATGAAAAAAAATCTGAATATATTACAGAAAAAAGAGGTCTTATGAGCGTTGAAATTTCAGCTCGTTTGCCGTGGCAACCCTCATTGCGCCGGCCACGTTAACACGCTCGTTGGTTATGCCTTGGCTCAGGTGATCAACGTCCTTTACATCGATCCCCTTATACAGATATTCGGAACGGATCATGATCCGCACTTGCTGATAGCTTAGCTCACTATGGGATCCCTCGACGAACATCCGGCAGCCAATATTTGACGACCCGGCGAACAGCCGTCAGTCCAGGAACGATTTTATCGCTTCTGAAGCCTTCGGCCAAGCAGGCTCATGTTCAAGAAGAAGATGATTGCGACTTTCCAGTTGAACGAATCGCGCGTCGGGAATTGTCGCGGCCAATGTCCTGCCACAGGCGAACGGCACAACGGCGTCCAAGTTACTGTGAAGGACCAGTGTTGGTGCGCGCACCTGGTCCAGATAGCCCCGCACATCGACCATGCCAAAGGCTAGCTGGAGCCGGACGGCGTTCTCTGGTGAAGCCGAAACGCGTTGGAGTTCGTTGAACCATTCCACTTCGGCCGGCAGCGCATCGGGGAAGAACAAAGAAGAAAAGAGCTGACGAAAGGCGGGGTTATTTCGTCCCCATCCTGTTCGAGTCAGGGTGATCATGGCTTCGCGCGTTTCGATTTCCTCACTTGAACCCCGTATTTTCCAGCCGCTCGCGTAACCGCCATATAAGATCAGCTTGCGCACCCGTTGGGGATTGCGGACGGCATATGCGATGGCCACACTGCATCCCTGCGAAATGCCAAGAAGGTCGAAACGATCGAGATGGGCTGCGTCGACGACGCACGCCAGATCGTCGACAAAAGCCTCAAAACTGATTTCCGCTGTATCCCAGTCGGACAGGCCGTTTCCCCGTTCGTCATAGCGGATCAGCTTGCGATATGCGCCGAAATGCCTGATCCAATGGCGCCATACTGGGCTGTCCCAATCATGTTCGAGATGATTGAGCCAATTGGCGGTCTTTACCAATGGCGGCCCATCACCCAACACGGAATAGGCAAGGCCAGTGCCATCCCGAGCCGTGCAGAAGCGTATCTGCTGCAAGGGCAAGTCACACTCGCCCTCTGATAGCGCAAGCTGGCCTGCCTGTTTACGTTGGGGCAGGTCGAACACGGCCGGCGGATTTAATCCTTCCATCGTACGACGCGCGGCCGCACGCTGTTCGTCCGCCTCATTACGTCGACCGGCACGTTCTAGCCGGTCGATCAGACTCGTCCATGCAATGGGATCATAGGGATCGAGTTTGCACCAGCGGCGAGCGAATGCCAGCGCTCGCGGTTCGGCAAGGTCGCGCCCCACCAGTTCACGCAGCAGCACAACTTGCGACCGTCGCGAATCCTCGCGCATGGCGATCAGCCAGCCGTGAAAGGTTTCGCAATCGGGAAGGTCCAACCCTTCCATGAACTCGCCTTCTGCAAGGGCTTCGGTCATTGTCTCCACCGACTGGTTGGGTACATCGCTCGCCGCCAGGTCACGCAGGACAAACCAGTCGACCTGAAGTTCGGAGCAATTCAGACGGACGCTATCGCGGTCGGCCTCCAGCCGGCATCGACCCTGCTCATCGACCAGTGGGCGTAGTTTCGAGAGGCTCCAGCGCAATGCACCTCGCGGATCGTCGGGTACTTCCCAGAATAGACTGGTTAATTGCTCGCGTCGCACCGGCTTGTCCATTGCAGCGAGATAGCCAAGCAGCGCGCGCGTTTTGCGCGACGCTGGGAGCTGCACGACCGCCGCATCCCGCCTGAGCGTGATCGGCCCCAACAAGTTGAGGTTCAATTCCTGATGCTCTGACCTTGTCACCGGGGAAATTTACCATAAGCGAATTTCCACGCCAATTTCCACGCGCAGTTCCACCGCTGCTTCCACGATGAACCGTCAGAAGCAGTGCACCGGCCCAACGGGGGCCTTGCAATACAGGGAATGATAACATGAAGACCACGCATAAAGGAGCATTATGGGCACTCACCATCCTCGGCCTGACGCTAATGAGCAGTTCGCTGACCATCGCCTCGGCAGTCGCACCTTTCGCGCTCGCCTGACCAGCGTCAGCGGATTTTCGAAAGGAACAACATGCATACCTACTTCGGTGGCTTGAACATGTAAGCCATAGCCTCGGCCACATGGCTGTTCTTCAAGAGCTTCGACCGGTTCTCGCGCATCCATTTTTCAGACCGGCTACCAGCGGTGTGCTGAGTTCGACAGAAGGCAAAACACTCATGGACCCATCTGCCGTTGGTGGCGATGCCGGTATGAAAGCGTCACCAACGGCACCGATTGCGCCAGTAGCCGGCATTGTGCAGGGTGATGACGGTGATGATCGGACCGTCATGACCAACACATCGGAGAATATCGCGATATCGGTCACAGCCGCTCTGACCCACTGACTGTTCAGGGCAACGACGTTTGCGCACGAAATATTTGCCGCTCCATCGCTGCGCAATCGACAGTGGGAGGTGCGTTTTGTTCACCCTGATTGCGCTTTTTCGCAAGCCCGAGCGCGCTGCCGATCGATTTGCCGACGGCCTTGAGGATGGAGCCGGCGCCGACCTTGTTGCCCGGAGGATCGCCGGCGGCGCTCAGTGTTGGTGCAGAGAAACTGCCGCTTACCAAAATCGGATCGACAAGGCGAAGGCGGCTGGGATCCCTTGAACGACCTGTGATGGTGAGCGCGATGCGTTCTGTTGCGAGTGACATGCTCCCTTGGCCGATGCCCGATGATATCTGCGTATCCACCAAAAAAGGGGATGGGGTAAGGATGCCGCCCCTCGCCACGAAGTCGATGGCGAGGCAGCGCAACGGCACCTCAGCTTCCTTGTCGCGCAGCGCAGCGCCGATTGCCTTGCCAAGATCCTGCCCTAGTACGGCCGCCAATGTGCGTTTAACATGTCCGTTTCGCACCACCATTCCGGCGTGACCATCAGATTTGGCGAGTGCTTCCCTAATTGTGTCTCCTTCACCCGACAAGGCGACCCGGCCGCCAAGCGGCCCGGATGCCCCCTCGGTTCCGATAAGGGTTTCAAGACGACCATTTGTAAAGACAAGGTCCATCGCGAAATGCGGCTTGGCGATGCCGCCGCGCTGGTCGATACGGGCACTGCCAGTCATCCGTCCGCTCGCCATGTTCGCTCGGATGTTTTCAATAGTGAGCAGTTTACCTGTTAAGCGGATTGTGCCGGCCAGCGACCGGAACACCGAATTTGTAAGCAAGAGGCGATCCGCGCGAAAGTGGATTGTACCATCGGTCGGCCCTACCTTGGATATATTGATACGTGTGCCGGGGAGAATCCGCGGGCCGATCTTTGCTTCGATCGCATCGGCCTGGGCTTTGCCCTGTGCATCGGATAGGTCATCGAAATCGAACGCGCTGAAATGTACATCTGCATTGATCTTGGTGCGTCCTTCGCGTTTGCGTATATCGGCTTTCGCAATAAGCGGAGAGCGACCGATACGCCCTGTCATGCGCTCGACGAGCCAATTCTGCCCAGCATGGCGGACCTTGGCGCGCAAATCAATTGGTGCGGTACCGAACAGGCCTGCTTCGATGACATCGTCAAGATATTTGAGGTTTGGCGACCTTGCATGGATGTCGAGCGTCATTGACCGCAGGTTGAGCGGCCCGCGCGTTCTACCCGAAGCAGTGAGATCTAGCAGAGGCGAATGGAGGCTTAATGCTAGCGGATAGTCGGCATCAGGCTTGCTCCCCGCAATTCTCCCGCCTCTCACTACCAGATGGGCGGCCGCATCATGAAAGCGCCCGATTGCGTCGACGCGGAAGCCGTTTCGGTCCGAAATGAGGGTACCGGCGACCGCTAGGGCACGCTTTGAATCCCTTAGCGATATGTGGCCGTCGGGAACGAGCAGGGTCTTGAGGTCAGTGCCTTCCTTGTCGCTGCCTTGGCGATTTTTGTTTCCTTTCCAATTCGCCCGGCCGGATGCATCGCGCACCAGTGCAAGCGATAGCCCACGAACTAAGACGCTGTCCGGCCGTCCGCCGCTGCCGGTGATGAGCGACAGGATCGAGATACGGACTTCCACCGATCGGGCCTGAACCATATCACCGGTGCCTGCCCATCGCGGTTGCCGGATCTTCAGATCCCGGATCAGAATCGTTGGCGTGAATGAGAAAGCCTCGCGCCGTTCGATAGAGCCTATAGAAACATCGGTTGTGAGCCGAGAGCCGATGTGACGGGCTATCCTGTCCTTGAAGATCGCGACAGGAAATGTCGCAAGGACGACAAGGCACGTCAGTGCCGCCAGGCATAGCCCAATCAAGACTGCCGCGGTCGGCCGCGTGCGCGCCCCTCTCGTCATTATTACCATGGCGCGCCAACGCGCAGGCGGTCTGGCAGGTCCATGCTTCCAAAATTCGGCCATGGATATTGCTTCGTGGAGCCAGAGAAGCCCGTCACCCTACTCCCCGGACGAAGCTGGAGCACGCCATCGCAATTGGTTCAGGGCCGCCCGCTATAAGATGGTCCGGTATGTTCGGTCGCAACATTGTTGCCAGTAGCTTGGTCCTGCTCCAGTTCCTCGCCGTGCCAGACATTTCTGGCTACAAATATGACGATGAAGAGGGCGAGGACGATGCCGCAGATCAGTGCGGCGGCCGTTCCCAGCCGGCGCGGCGACGGCTTCTCGTCGGAAGCCATTATCGTGACCCATCCAACATAACTTTGCTTTCCTCCTCACTGTCCCAATACCGCTATCGTACGCCCTAACGCATGAATGAGAATTTGGGGTCACACTGCGGCAAAGTGCAGACGAGGTTGAGGGAGACCGTTCGGTGAAGGTTGACGCCGCAAGCGGCATCGCACTTGCGGCAGGATTCCATTAAACTCGGATAAAATTGCGAGAAGGGGCGCTTCCAGCATGTGAAGTATCATCGAAATTGGGAGCGATGGCGTGCATGAGCGAGTGCCGCCGACGCTGTGCTTTCATTAATGTTCGATCCCATCGCCGACACGGGCACCGCCGGCCGATGTCAACCAAGAAGAAGTGCGGTTGACGTATGAAATGATGAAGCTGCAATTGCGGTCGATAGGAGAGGGCAGCGCTGATCGAGGAAGATGTCAGGACCGTTCCTGAAATTTGCGCCACCAGGGCATTTCGCCGCGCAAATGGCCTTCATCGCCCGCGAAATGATCCATGATCTCCTGCATATGGTCGGCGCAAGCTCGCACCAAAATCCAGCTCGGATCGCCTATATTCTGGGTAGCAAGATCGCGAAGGAGCGAAATCTCGCCAGCCATAAGTGTCAGCACTTCGACGTTATCACGCATTTGTGATTCATGACCTTTCCTGGCTCCTCTCAGTCCATTCAACTCGACGGCACAGAGAAATATCCGTGATGGCTTTCAGAGCGGCGCGTGCAAAATGGGGATCATTTACCCCGTACATCCATTTTTCGGAAAAGGAGCTGTGGGATGCAGCAGATGCATTGACCGGGGAAATTGACGATCGTTCGGCATGGACAGAGAGAGCAATGTAGCGCGTGATGCCGCTATGGAGGCCAATGTCGATCGGATGGACTTGTCCCAAATAGATGCCGACGTGCGAAGTGGAAACCGATCCTTCAGCGGTTGCGCTCGACACGGCTTCTCGATGGAATGCAGTCGTTCTCAAGAGGGAGAATAGTTATCTGGCGCTGCCGCATGGAGGCTGCCTTGTCTACAACGGCGGTTGTGTCGAGCCGGGATCTGGCGGGTCTGACGACGTGTTAGCCGGAAACAGATACGTCGCCTTGCGGGCTCGCAAATCGGGCAGACAAGAGGTCGCTCCATACGGAAAATCCCACCAAGCGAAAATGTGGTGTGCGCAATGGAGTAATCATTCGATTTCATATCGCTAAAATAAACATTTATGAGCTTTTCTCTCCGGCCGAATATAAGAGGGCATGAGCAGTTTCTGCGACCTTTTGGATTTGGGCCGCCCAGCGATTCTGCCCGGCTCTATCGCTGATGAGGTCCTGCCTCACTTCGAGCTCAGCATATGGAAGATGAATCGGAAATGCATGGAAGGGAATTGTATAGTCGGTCGCATCCATCCGGTAGGGGAGGTTGTTACCCACACAGGGCGTTATGTCTTCTTCGAAAAGCCGCAGCATTGTTCTGGCGAAATCGGTTTGCCCCAGCCAATGTAAAATTCCCACGTCCCAAGGACGAGAATAGCCATCAAGGACGGGCGTAAAGCTGTGGAGCGCGAGGAGTATCGTGGCGCGCCCATCAGCCAGCCTGCGGTTGATCTCCGCGCTGATTACTTGATGATACGGGGAATGAATATAACGCAATCGAGCCTCATGAGCCTCGTCGTTCAAATCCTCATTCCCCGCTATTCGGCTGCCATCTGAAACGGCTGGCACGGCGTCCCCGCGCGTTGGATCGCGATTGCAGTCAATGACGAGACGCGAATAAGGTTGATGGATAAAAGGGGCATCGAGCAGGTGCGCCAGCGCTCGTCCCAAACCCCGTACGCCGATATCGACTGCGATGTGCCGTGTCCGGTCGATCTCGGAAAGGCCCAAATTTCCCAGGGTCGCGGGGATAGCCGATCCGGCATGGTCCCCTATCAGCAGGAACGGCGAGCGGCCTTCCGCGTTATCGATTACGAACGGCGCCGGATCGTCCGGCCCCAATAAGTTCGCTGCCTCTCCGGCCATCGGGATCATCCTTTCATGCCGCTGCTGACGATCCATCACGTCACGACCTATCACTACCAGCAGCCAGTGTCGCTCGGCGAGCATCGCATCATGATGCGCCCGCGCGAGGCTTTCGACCAACGACTGCTGTCCGCTCGGCTCGACATCGATCCCGAACCCGGCGAACTGCGCTGGCTGCACGATGTGTTTGGAAACTCCGTAGCCATCGCCTTGTTCAAAAAAAGCGCCTCGCACCTGGTCGTCACCAGTGAGGCGACGCTTGAACATGCGCCGCTGGCGCAACAGCAGGTCGATGTAGAACCCTATGCTCGGCTCTTCCCCTTCACCTATTCGTCGGAGGACATGCCTGACCTGCTACGGTCGATCGAGCGGCAATATCTGGACCCGGAACGGGTGATCGACAATTGGGCGCGGAACTTTATCAGCAATGACGGCTCCACGGGCACGGTCGACCTGTTGACGCGGATCGCGACCGGCATCCAGCGCGACTTCACCTATGTTTCGCGGCATGAGAAAGGCACCCAGTCGCCGATCGAGACACTGCACAGGCGGCAGGGCACCTGTCGCGATTTCGCTGTGCTGATGATCGAGGCGGTGCGAGCGCTGGGCTTTGCCGCGCGCTTTGTGTCGGGCTATGTCTATAACCCCTCGCGGCGCGAAGGCGTAGTCGGCGGCGGCAACACACATGCCTGGGTGCGCATCTTCCTGCCCGGATCGGGGTGGGTCGAATTTGATCCAACCAATGGCATCATTGGCAATCGCGGCCTCATTCGTGTGGCGATCGCGCGGGATCCCTATCAGGCCTTGCCGCTGTCGGGCACCTGGTTCGGCCTGCCCGCCAGCTTCCTTGGCATGGAAGTGAGCGTCGACGTGCAACGCGCTGATCCGGACCAGTTTCCTATCATAGGCCATGGCGCCATCAACAGCCGCATCGGCGGCGTTTCAGGAAAGACCACCATATGTTGATCCGCTGCGGTTATGATATCGAATTCTGCGCCGAAAAAAGAACGGCGATGATGGCGATGCTGAGCCTGCATCCGTCACGCCATCAGGATTTGCGCACGCCCCAGCGACTGATGGCCAGCCCCGACATCCCGCTTTATCATTTCGAGGACGGGTTCGGAAATGTAGCGACCCGGCTGACCATTCCGCCCGGCAATGTCATTCTGTCCTGTGACTTCGTGATCGAGGATAGTGGCGAACCGGACCGGCGTGCGCCCGATAGCCCGCAGATGGCTGTGGAGGAACTGCCTGACGCGGTAATGCCTTTCCTGCTTGGCAGCCGCTATTGCGAGACTGACCGGCTGATGGACGTCGCCTGGGCCAATTTCAGTCATCTGGCCACTGCGCGCGACCGGGTGGATGCGATCGTTGACTTTGTCCACGATCATATCGAGTTTGGCTATCATCATGCCCGGTCTGACAAGACCGCCTGGAACGGCTATCAGGAACGGCAGGGCGTGTGCCGGGATTTCGCCCATCTTGCCATTACCCTCTGTCGCTGCATGAACATTCCCGCGCGCTACTGCACCGGCTATCTGGGTGATATCGGCGTGCCTCCGGTGGACGCGCCGATGGATTTCAGCGCCTGGTTCGACGTCTATATAGATGGCGAATGGTACACCCATGACGCTAGGCACAACCAGCCGCGGATTGGTCGCATTCTGATGGCGCGCGGCCGCGATGCTACCGATGTTGCCTTGACGACCGCCTTTGGCAAAGCAAATCTGGTGCGGTTCCAGGTCCATACCGACGAGGTTGCCTCCCTTGACTGATCCGCTCGCGAACCCGTTGCTGCAACCTTGGGATGGGCCACTTGGCGCGCCGCCCTTCGCGCAGGTGCAGGAGGAGGATTTTCTGCCGGCGCTGACGACTGCGATTAGCTGGCACCAGGCGGAGATTGCATCGATCGCCGGGCAGGATGTGTCCGCGACTTTCGACAACACGATAGCAGCGCTGGAGCGGTCGGGTGCGGCGCTGGCCCGACTGCGGCGGTTGTTCTGGACGCTGTCATCTGCGCAGGGAACGTCGGGCATCCGGGCGATTGAGGGGGACATGTCGGCGTTGCTCAGCGCCCATTCGGTCGCGATCAGCCACAATGCAGTGCTGGCCGCGCGCATCTTCGCGGTGCATGCCGCCCGGCATGAGAGCGGCCTTACCCCGGAACAAATCCGGCTGGTGGAAAGCAGCCATGCCGGCTTTCTGCGGGGCGGCGCTGCGCTGCCGCCGACCGACAAGGAACGTTTCGCCGCCATCGACGCGCGATTGTCGGCTTTGTCGGTGCAATTTGGGCAGAATGTGCTAGCCGCCACGGCAGCTTGTGTACTGGATTTGGGATCGGAGGATCTGGTAGGATTGCCTCCCGCTATGTGTGACGCTGCGGCGGCGCGTGCCGCGGCGAGAGGGCATGTTGGCCGCTATCATGTCACGCTCGACCGCACCGATTATGAGGGCTTCCTTACCTTTTCGCAGCGACGCGACCTGCGCGAGATGCTTTGGCGGGCCTTCACCGACCGCTGCGACGGCGGGGCGTACGACAATTGGCCGATCATCGCCGAAACGCTGGCGCTGCGGCAGGAACGGGCGGTGCTGCTTGGCTATGCCGACCACGCCCATTATGCGTTGGAAGATAGTATGGCGCATGATCCTGCAGCAGCGGCAGACTTGATGCGCCAACTCTGGGAACCGGGAAAGCGACGCGCGGCGGAGGAAGCGGCGGAGTTGCAGGCGCTGATCGATGCGGAGGGCGGCGATTTCATCCTCGCGCCGTGGGATTGGCGTTTCTACGCTGAACAGGTACGCCGCGCCCGTTATGCGCTGGACGGCGCGGCAGTGGCGGCGTATCTGCGGCTCGACTCAGTGCGGCAGGCGGCGTTCGATACTGCCGCGCGCCTCTATGGTCTAGTCTTCACCCGGCGTGCCGACATTGCCGGCTATCATCCCGACGTCTCTGCCTGGGAGGTCACGGACAAGGACGGCGGCGCGGTTGGCCTGCTCTTTACCGACTATCTGGCGCGGCCGGAAAAACATGGCGGCGCCTGGATGGGCAGTCTGCGGGTGCAGGAAGCGATGGACGGAGACGTCCGTCCGGTCGTCTATTTGGTCGCCAATTTCGCGGCTGCGCCGCCGCCTGATCGCGGTGCGACCCGCCTGTCGATCGACGAGGCGCGTACCCTGTTCCATGAGTTCGGCCATGCACTGCACGGCTTGCTATCCCGCGTTACCTATCCCAGCCAGTCAGGCACAGCGGTCGCGCGCGATTTCGTGGAGTTCCCCAGCAAGTTCATGGAAAACTGGATCGTCAGCCGGGAAGTGCTGGCTGGCTTGGGTGTGCCCGAAGATCTGATCATCGCGATCCGCAAGGCGGAAGCCTATGGCCAGGGTTTTGCCACTGTCGAACTGATCGGCTGTTCACTGGTCGATCTCGCCGTCCACCAGCAGCCGGCGGCGGCGGCGGACCCGCGCGCGTTTGTCGAAGCTGAACTGGGTGGACTAGACTTGCCGCCCGCAGTCGGCTTACGCCACCGCTTCCCTTATTTCACCCATATCTTCGACGGTGGCTATTCTGCCGCCTACTACAGCTATGCCTGGTCCGAGGCACTCGATGCTGATGCGTTTGAGACCTTTGTCGAGAAAGGCGATATTTTCGATCCGCAGCTCGCCGCAAGCTTCCGCGACGAAATTTTGGCCGCAGGCGACAGTCGCGATCCAATGGAGTCTTTTCGCGCCTTTCTGGGGCGCGCGCCCGATGCGGAAGCGCTGATGCGGGCCCGGCATCTGGATAGTGGTTGATCAAAACCGTGTCGTCGGTGGCCACTTCAAAGTCGGATAGATGCCGTAGGGCTTTCCGATCGCGATGATATTCAACGCTTCATTGGGCGTTGCTCGAATAGCACCGATTTTCTTGCGCCAGTATCAGCCCTTCGTTTCACTAGCCCAAACATGTGTGTCGATCGTCTTACTTGGGCGGAGAGAACTCGCCCGGCATAAGACGTCGGGTGATAGTGGCAATGCTCGGTCGTCGCGCCTGTTCCGACGAAAGCTTTGGTCCGGGTCATCCCGCACAGACCCTAATTCGTCCCCCTGACCGACATCAGCCTTTTCACGGAAATCCTGGCCTGGTCGTCATCTGGCCTCAAAGAACAGAACTCTTCTGCGCGGTGAGTGTTGTGTGAGCGAGAAGGAGATATGCGATGGCAGAGCATGATCAGATGATTAACGAAGACCAATTGCCAGGCCATGAGAGCATGCTGGACCCGAAACCGGAGTGGAAGCCCCGCTACAAGGGGTCGGATCGCCTCGCAGGCAAAACTGCGGTCATTACGGGTGCGGATAGCGGGATCGGCCGTGCGGTCGCGGCGTTGTTCGCGCGCGAAGGCGCTGACATTGCGATTGTGTATCTTCTCGAAGATGATGATGCCGCCGAAACCAAGCGCATCGTTGAAGCCGAGGGCCGCAAGGCGATCACAATCCGAGGCGATATCGGGATCAAGGATTTCAGCGAGGAAATCGTGCGCAAGACGCTGAGCGTGTTTGGGCGCATTGACCTGGTCATAAACAATGCCGGTGAGCAACATCCCGATAAGGACATTGCTGACATCACGGAGGAGCAATTGCGAAGAACCTTCCAGACCAACATCTTCGGCATGTTTTTCCTGGTCCAGGCCGCACGTCCGCATCTCAAATCCGGTGCAGCGATCATCAACTGCACCAGCGTAACCATGTATCAGGGCAGCAAGGAACTGCTTGATTACAGCTCGACCAAGGGCGCAATCACAGCCTTCACCCGTTCCCTGTCGGAAAACCTCGTTGGCGATGGCATTCGCGTAAACGCGGTGGCACCCGGTCCAATTTGGACCCCGCTTAACCCCTGCGGCGGCGCGAGCCCCGACAAGCTCGATCATTTCGGCGAAAACACGCCGATGGGTCGCCCCGGACAACCTAATGAAGTCGCACCTTCTTTCCTGTTCCTGGCTTGCGACGACAGCAGCTACATGTCGGGACAGGTACTTCACCCCAATGGTGGAACGATTATCAACGGATGAGGGATTCAGACATGACCAAATCCTTGAAGCAAGGTGACAAGGTGAACTGGAAGAGCCATGTGGCGAGGCGCATGGCGAAATAGTCAGGAAGTTGATGGAATCCACGACCATAAAGACGTACAAGATTGCCGCGTCCAAGGAAAATCCCCAATATCTGGTTGAAACCAAGGCAAGCGCGCCGTTCACTCCGTGGCCTAACGATCTACAGGTCGCCGGCTTGCTCGAAGGGTTATGACACAGACAGGCTGCGATACATTCTATTGCAACGGCGCCGCGAAAAGCCGCTGGCGGGCTTTCCCGCTATTTTGCCGAACCTCAACGGCCGCTTGAGTCAGCACTTCCCGTTGCGAAGCTCCAGAATTATCTGTTCCGTCAGTTTCGTGCGTCCAGAAATAAATAGGAAGGATCAAATTCACCGAGCTGAGCGAGGCCAATAGGATCCTTTATGTATATGTGATTGCGACTAATTTCCATGAGGCCCCGATCTTTTAGCTCACGTAGCATCCTGTTCATGTGTACGGGCGTGATGCCACAAGCCTCGCCTAGATCCGCCTGTGTCATGGGTAGTTGAAAATGCGCCCCGTCGCTCTGCCCGACAGCGCGCAGTTTCGCTTCGATTTCGCAGAAGAAATGGCTGACGCGCGCGATGGCGTCGAGACGACCGAGTCGAAAAATCCACTCTCGATGCATGGCTGCATCCAATAACGTGCTGAACCAGAGCAATTTGGCCAGGTGCGGGCGCGTGACCATAAGGTTGTCCAGCGCGCTATGTGGCACAAGCGCCACCTTGCAAGGGGTCAATGTGGCAAGATCATGATCGAGATGGCCCAGAGGGAAACCATGAAGGTCGACAAAATCCCCCGCGACATGGACAGCGACAAGTTGCCGCGCGCCTTGCCGGTCGTCCATATAGCGGCACATGAAACCTTCGATCAGATAGGTGCTCATCCTGACAGGATCGTTGCGGGCTATCATCGTCCTGCGTGCAGGCAGGGATCGGATGTCGGACACGGTCATCTCCAGCGCGTCGAGGTCATCGGCCGTCAAACGGTCCCGCCTGCGATTACGGAGCAAATCTGCAAAAACCATCGCGGTGTCCAAGGTTAGAGCCTATCGGCCTGCACGGTCATGGCGTGGAGCCTTTTCAGAAGCAGACAATGAAGATCGTGCATCGGTCGTTCCAGACTGGTTCCAGCGACATATGGATATCAGGCAGCTGAACTTGATCCTTTTTAATGTGATTTTCAGGAACGTGCAGCGGCCTGCGGCATTTTTTTGATATACCCAAAATTGGAAGGCTTATCTGTGGCTACTCAGCTTGAATATGACGGCTCGCAATTCCTTCGACAGGATTTTCAGGAAGAACTGAGCCGTTGGAACCGACGGAGACTGGCGCCGGCCTTTCCTGCGGAAGCGACTGCGTCGCAGTTCGACCGCGATCGTAGCATGTTACGACTGGAGCTTGGCTTTATTGAAGAATTGCGTGGTCAGGTGTCCGGGGAGGCCGCTGAAGCGCCGAGTGATCCCGATGGCTTCATTATTTGGTTCGAGGATTTGAGAGCCAAGGGGCCGGGGCAGCATGATCGGCTTTTCCCATGGCTGGCCGAAGAAGCCGACCGAAATGATCTACGCTGGTTTCTTTCGCAAGAGGCTGCTGGCGAGGCGGGTTTCGACGATTTGGTGGCGATGACGCAGGTAAAGCTGCCGCCACGCGCCAAGCTGGAAATGGCGCGCAATTATTGGGACGAAATGGGTCGCGGTAATGCCAAGGGGATGCACGGTCCCATGCTCGGCCAATTGGTTGACGTTCTCCAACTCGATACGCGGATCGAACATACTGTTTGGGAAAGCCTGGCTTTGGCGAATGCGATGACGGCGATGGCCTCCTCGCGTCATTATGCGTGGCATAGTGTTGGCGCCCTTGGTGTGATCGAACTTACCGCGCCGGATCGATCTGCGTACACCGCCCAAGGTTTGCGACGCATCGGCCTGTCAGGTTCGGAGCGTCGCTATTTCGATCTGCACGCGGTGCTCGACATCAAGCATAGCCGGGATTGGAATGATGAGGCGATCCGCCCGTTGATTGCGGAAGACCCGCGCCGCGCGAAGGCCATGGCAGAAGGCGCGCTCATCCGGCTCCACTGTGGCGCGCGCTGTTTTGAGCGCTATCGCGCTCATTTCGGGTTGGAGTAAGGTGATGGGCCCCCGGATATTGCTGGTGGAGGCCGATCCTGTTGTCGCGGCGGCGATCGCCGACATGCTGGAGCAGGCTGATTATGCCGTGGATGGTCCCTATGCTTCTCTGGTTGACGGGATGGAGGCGCTCGCCCGGCAAATGCCGGCGGGAGCCGTTTTGGACATTCGCCTGGGGCAGGGGGAGGTTGGCCTCCTTGCCGATGATCTCGATCTCTATGGCATTCCTTACTTGTTTTGCTCGGGAGCCTTTTATGACTCCGCAGTCCGAGAGCATCCTGCAGCGCCCCTTATTCCGAAGCCAGCGCTTGAGTTGAGATTGATCCCTACGTTACGGCGGATGCTGCACTGAAGTACCGGCCTGTAAACATCGTTTTCACAAAAAGTGACCGAGGCAATCGACATTGCGGGATGTGCAGGGGCGAAGATCGTCCGCCTCCCCGCTGCACCTTGATCGCCAACACCGGATCGGCTGGCGTCGCGCAGCCTACGTGTCGGTGTCCACTTCATTGCATTGTGGCATCGCAAGCGTGCCGTGTCGGCATAGCTTGCGGTGATGCGGCGGATTGCATGATCGACCTCTCTGCTGTTCCGCCAGTTGGCCCGTTTTCGGCTCGGTCGCGCACGGGCAAAAGCGAAGAAGGTATCAATCGTGGATGCCGCAAACGTCGTTCAACCTCTCATGGAAAGCCTGTACCCGTTTTTCCTGATTAGCGAGAATGCCGCCCCGAAACCCGCGCGAATGGAGGCCTAACTGCTGGCCGATCGCGACCGACATATCCTGGTCGGCCACCTCGCCCAGCGTCTTTTCGCCGAAGACGATATGCTCCCGGTCCGTCGGTTCGAAGGCGGTGGGACCATTGGGACCGACCACCACATCACTGTCGCCGATCTGATGTGCCAAAAACCAGTGATCGAAGATGCAGCGTTCCGGATCGGTCGGATGCGGTTCCGATCGCAGCAACTGGACGCCGTCGGGCCACATGGTGAAGGTGATGTTGGGCCAGAGGGTGAAGTGGAAATAATCCACCATCTCCTCGTCCCCCATCTTCGCATAATGGCTATAGCCCTTTGCATCGCCCAGCGCGCGCTTCTGTCCGATGATGGCCTCGCGTGCGGCCATGGCGTTGTCGCCGTAGTCCGCAGGGTCCAGCTCCCAATATTCCAGCGCCTGCGCCAGCGGCACGTCCAACTGGTTGTGGGTGGGATAGCGGGCAGACGGCTGCAACCCCTTCATCCGCATCATGTTATGGCCGACATCGGCATGGATGCGGAAATCGCAGTCGGTATGATCGTCATTGATGACCGTCGAAATCTGCGGGTGAAGCGTCGGCAGGTGATAGCTTTCGTTGAAATTGTCGCGGATGATCTTCCAGTTGCACGGCACGTCGGAGGTGACGGCATAGACGCGCGTCATTTTCTCCATCTGCCATTGCTCCAGATGGCTGGCGACCGTCTCGCCCAGCCATTCTCGCAGCGGCGGCGCGTCCCTGTCCATGTTGAACCATACGAACCCGCCCCACACCTCGCAGGCGATCTCGGTCAGCCGATGCTTGCCGCAGGGTGATCCGCCGGCAAAATCCTCGGGATCCTGCACATGCGCCAGCATCCCGTCCGGATTGTAGCGCCATCCATGATAGCCGCACACCAGTTGAGGCGCGCCACCGACTTCGGTCCAGGCCAGGCGATAGCCGCGATGCAGGCAGGCATTGTAGAAGGCCCGGACTGATCCGTCCTCCTGCATCAGCATGACCACGGACTCCCGGCCGATATTGTGGGTCAGGAAATCTCCCGGATCGAGCAGGTCGGCCACCATTCCGCCCACATGCCAGACATTGGTCCACACCTTGTCCCACTCGGCATCGGCCCAGCGCTTGGAATAATAGCGTTCGCCCGTAATCGGATCGCCCCGAACCAGCGGGTCATGATCCTCCACTTCGGGGCTTATCAGAGTCTCTATCGTCATTGCCCTCTCCCGGCGATTTTACTTGAACGATCGACTAAATGTTGCGCTCTACTTGTGGAGAGTCAATAACTGGCCCACACAGGATGGCGTAATGGACGGAAACCTATCGCAAGTCACAGGGCGCAAGCGTCGAGCGCCGGCCAAGGTCGATCGCCGCCGTGCGCCTGAAACGGCGACGCGCATACTCGACGCAGCGGAGATGCTCTTCTCGTGGCGCGGTTTCTATGGCGTCAGCCTGCGGGAAATCGCGGCGGAAGCAGGTGTGCAACTGGCGCTGTCGCATTATCATTTCGGATCGAAGGAAAGCTTGTTCGGCGCGGTGATAGAGCGGCGGGCGGAGGAACATGCCGCCGGCATCGCGGCCGCGCTGGCGCAGGCGCTGGAGGCGAGGGGCAGCCGCCGCGACCGCCGCGAAGCGATCATCCGCGCGCTCATCGCACCGATCGCGGAGCGTTCCATGCGGGGCGGCGCGGGATGGAAAAACTATATCCGCCTACTCGCCTTCGTCGCCAACCATCCGCAGGAGGAGGATTATGTCTCTCCCTTCCGTCAGCATTATGACAGCCTGATCCACGATTTCGTTTCGGCACTGTCGGCGCTGCATCCGGAAATGACGCCGCCCGATCTGCAATGGGGATTCTTCTTCTACCAGGCGGCGACCACGCATATATTGGTCGAAAGCGGCATGCTGGACCGCCAGTCCGGCGGTCTTATCCGGTCCGGCGATCTCGACGCCATCGTCGATCGCATGGTGCCCTTCTTTGCCGCTGGCTTTTTGGGGCTGGGCGCCCACGACTGACCTTCCGCGACTGACCTCTCACAAAACCGAGTTCGGGATGACGCTTCAAAGCTCTACCATCCTTATCTGAAGCAGGATTGAGGAGAGGGATATGGCTCGTCTGGATGGAAAGGTCGCTGTTATATTGGGCGCGTCCAATGCGCAAAGCATGGGCGCTGCCACTGCCCAGCGGTTCACCGCGGAAGGGGCGCAGGTGATCGTCGCCGCCCGTCGGATGGAGGCGGTCGAGGAGGTGGCCGGGCAAATCGGCGCGATCGCCATGGCCTGCGATATCACGTCGGAGCAGCAACTGGCGGCACTCGCCAAGTCGGCAGTCGATCGGTTTGGCCGGCTCGACATAGCGATCAATTTTGCCGGCGTGGAGGTGGGCGGATCGGTCCTCGAAACCAGCGCGGAGACCTATCGGCAGGCGTCGGATGTGCATCTGGTCGGAACGGCCCTCTTCATCAAGCAAATGGCGCTGGCGATGGTGCAGGGCGGGTCGATCATCACCGCTTCCTCGCTGACGGTGCTGGTGCAGGCACCGGGCCTTGGCGCCTATGTGGCGTCAAAGGCAGGGGCTGACGCGCTCGTCCGCGTCGCCGCCAATGAACTGGGAGAGAAGGGCATCCGCGTCAACAGCCTCGCCCCCGGTTTTACTGAAAGCGCAATGACGGCCGGCTATTTCGCCATCGATGCGGTGAAACGCGCCTTCCTCAAGGAAATCCCGCTCGGCCGTTTCTCGACCGTCGAGGATATCGCCAACGCCGCGCTCTGGCTGGCGAGCGACGAGGCATTCGTCACCGGCCAGTGCATCGACGTAACCGCCGGCCAGTCGCTGCGACGCACGCCGCGACCCGACGAATTTGTCTGACGGTACGCGGGGGGCGTGAAGCGGAGGCGCCGCCGTCAGGGCATCAGCCGCCGCCGTCCTTCCCACAGATGCCAGCGCATGGCGAGCGCTGCGCCTTCCGGATCCTGCGCGCGGATCGCGTCGACGATCTGCTCATGCTCACGCAACATGGTCGCGATCACCTCCGGTGGGCGGGAGCGGCTGATGTCGACGCCCGCGCGCATGATCTTGTCGACATCGGCGTGGAGCGCATCGAACGCGATCAGAAAGGCGGGATTGCCCGTTGCCTCGGCAATGCGGCGGTGTAGTTCCATATCCTCGGCATGGGCCGGTTCGCTTGACAGCAGGGCGGCGCGCAGCATTTCCATGCCTTCCTCGACATGCGCCATTTCCTGCGCGGTGCGGCGGGTCGCAGCCAGCCGCGCCGCCTCCGCCTCCAGCACGAAGCGCACCTCATAGCTGCCCAGGGTCGTCGGCAGTTCGGTCGACGACATGAACACCGCCAGCCGTTCGGACGGCCGGCTCTTGACGAAGGATCCTGCGCCCCGACGCGCCTCGGTGATGCCGTCCGAAGCCAGCCGCATCAGCGCCTCGCGCACGATCGCGCGGGACACGCCGAACATCTCCGCCAGTCGTGCCTCCGACGGCAGGCGCGCACCGACCTCCAGCCCTTCGGACTTGATGATATCGACGATCGCCGCATAGGCATGGTCTGAAAGCCGCGCCTGGCTCATCGGGCCACCTGTCTGTCTAACGGAGTCATCACTACTCCCTAGCTAGAAGATGCTGCTTGCGACAAGGACCAGCAGCAGGCCGACGATGGCGACCACCGTCTCCATGATCGACCAGGTCTTGAACGTGCCGGGCATGTCGGTGCCCAGATAGCTCTTCACCAGCCAGAAGCCGGGATCGTTGACGTGGGAGAAGAACAGCGATCCCGCGCCGATGGCCAGCACCATCCATTCCGGCTCCACGCCGGACGCGGCAACCAGTCCCTCCATCACGCCGGCCGTAGTGATCGTCGCCACCGTCGCGGACCCGGTCGCCAGACGGATGCAGACCGACACGCCCCAGGCGAGCAGCAGCGGCGAGATCGCCCCGCCGTCCGCGATCCGCACCAGCATGTCGGACAGGCCCGCCGTCACCAGCACCTGCTTGAGCGCGCCGCCCGCGCCGATCGCCAGGATGATGCCGCCCGCCGGCGTCATCGCCTCGGTCCAGATCGCATTCTGGATGCTGCGATCGGTAATGCGGCGGCCGAACAGCAGGGGCAGGGCGACCAGCACTGCGACCAGAAGCGCCACCACCGGATCGCTGACCCAGCCTAGCCAGTGGAAATGCGCTGCCACACCCGGCGGCATCAGCGCCACGGCCTGCCCGGCGGCGATCAGCGCCACCGGCAGCAACACGGCGGTGAGCGCCCGGCCTACCGAAGGCACAGGCACATCGACCTTCACCGGATCGAGCAGAGGCGGACTGAGCTTGACCCCGGGCGCGGTGAAGCGCGCCAGCAGCGGACCCGCGATGATGGCGGTCGGGATACCGACGATCAGGCCGTAGACCAGCGTCAGCCCCAGATTGGCGCCCAGCGCGTTGACCGCCAGCAGCGGACCCGGATGCGGCGGCACCAGCGCATGGACCACCGACAGGCCCGAAAGCGCCGGCAGCATCAGTCGCAGCTTGGCCGTGTCGCCATTCTGCCCGGCGGGCAGGGCGGCGGCGGCGGACGCGACGATCGGCAGCAGCAGGACGAGACCGGTCTCGAAGAAGAGCGGCAGGCCGATGACGATCGCGGTGAAGAGGCTGGCCCAGGGCGCGCCGCGCACGCCCGACACGCGCAACGCTGCGCGGGCAAGGCCGCCGGCGCCGTCGGACAATTGCAGCATTGCGCCAAGGCCAAGGCCCAGTGCCACGACCAGGCCGGTACCGCCCAATATCGCGCCCGCGCCCTTTTCCACCGCCTTGGCGGTTTCCTCCATCGGCAGGCCGGCGAGCAGCCCAACGGTGAAGGCGCCACATAGCAGCCCGACAAAGGGATGGAGCCGGCCCCGGATGATGAGCGCGATGGAAAGGGCGATGCCGATGACGGCAGACAGGACGAGCCGATAGTCCGCTGGGGTCATCGGGAACTGATCCCATGCCGCAAGCGCTTGCCCGGATTGAGCACGAACGAAGTCGATCGACGAGCTGGTAACGTCATCCTCTCCCCTTTCTCATTCTGCGCAAATCCGGCGATTCGATCGACGGGATCGCAAAATCTGTTAGACAGGTTATAGCCAGAAAATTGCGTTTCACTAGAAAAATTAGGTGATATGCCCAAATTGTGCTTGAACCTGTCTGACTGATTCTACTATCGTTAGCGCTACCGAGTCCGATGTAGCCGGCGGGCCAATATGCTGGCGCACTCCAGATCGGATCGAACAGGGAGAGGACGGATGCACTTCGCAACGGATTTGCACGATATTCTCGATCATCAGGATCGCCGCGCACCGCAACAGCCGCAATTGACGCCCACCCAGATGAAGGTGTTGCGCTGCGTCCATTCGGGGCTGCTCAACAAGCAGATCGCTTATGAACTGGGCATGGCCGAAGCCACAGTGAAGGTTCACATGACCGCGCTGATGCGCAAGCTGAACGTGCGCAACCGCACCCAGGCCGCCATCGCGGCGCGTAATCTGGGGTGGCTGCGGCCCGCGCTCGGCCGGGCGGCCGACTGATCATCCGGCTTTGGAGCGCGCTGCGTAAAATCTGACGCAGGCCGCACGCTCCAAGTTTTTGTTGTCGCATCGTTTAAGCGGAAAACCGGTTCCCACTTTTCCGCACGATGCTTTAACTGGGGAGGTTCGCATGGCGACAGGTTCCCGTCGTGAACTGCTGGGCGGCCTTGGTGCCGGCATGATGCTGGCCGGAATGGCAGCGCGTGCGGCGACCGCGCCCTCGCGAAAGATCGGCTATGCGGTGGTCGGCCTCGGCTCCTATGCCACGCGCCAGATCATGCCCAATTTCGCCGGCTGCGACCATGCCCGGCTGGTTGCTCTGGTCAGCGGCACGCCCGCCAAGCTGGAACAATATGGCGCGCAATATGGCATCCCGGCGACCCATCGCTACAGCTATGCCGATTATGACCGCATCCGCGATAACCCGGATATCGACGCGGTCTATGTCGTGCTGCCCAACAGCATGCACGCCGAATACAGCATCCGCGCCGCGCAGGCGGGTAAGCATGTGATGTGCGAAAAGCCGATGGCGGTTTCGGTGGCGGAGTGCGAGGCGATGATCGCCGCCTGCCGCAAGGCCGGAAAGAAGCTGATGATCGGCTATCGCTCCCGGTTCGAGCCTTATAATCGGCTGGCCATCGATCTGGCGCGCGGGGGGCATGTCGGCCCCACCCGGTTCATAACGGCAGAGCATGGCTTTCCGATCCGGCCCAACCAGTGGCGGCTCGATCGGCCCTTGTCGGGCGGCGGATCGATGATGGACATTGGCATCTACAGCCTCAATGCCGCGCGTTATTTGACCGGCGAGGAACCGGTCGAGGTTAGCGCGATCGAGTCCACCGACCGCAACGATCCCCGCTTCCGCACGGTGGAGGATCGCCTGAGCTTCACGCTCCGCTTCCCATCGGGCATCGTCGCCAACTGCATTTCCAGCTATAGCTCGCCGCATAATGGCTATCGCGTCATCGGCACGGAGGGCTGGATCGATATGGAACCGGCGACGCCCTACAGCGGGCAGACGATGACGATCCGCAAGGATGGCGTCACCGCGCCTCGAACCTTGCCGTCGCCGGCCAAGAACCAGTTTGCCGGCCAACTCGACCATCTGGCCGAATGTGTCCTGGGCGGCAGCACGCCGATCGTGACGGGGGAAGAGGGGCTGGCCGACCTGCGCGTGATCGAGGCGATCTATCGCTCCGCTGCCGAGCGGACCTTTGTCAGGATCGGCGCTTGACCGATCGGCGGACCGTCCTCGCCGGGCTTGTGAGCCTGCCACTGCTGTCGACCCGCGGCATGGCTGTGCCCGTCGCTCGGATCGAGCGGATCGATTCGGCGCTGGACCGCATCGTCGACCCATCGTCCCCGATCGAGATATTGGCGAACGGCTTTCGCTGGGCGGAAGGGCCGGTCTGGGTGCCGGGGCAGGACTGCCTGATCTTCACCGACCCGCCCGCCAATATCGCCTGGCGCTGGAAGCAGGGGGAAGGGGCAAAACCTTTCCTGTCGCCCGCCGGTTATCAGGGTAAAGTCCCGCCCGGCGTGCGTGAAGCCGGTCTCAACGGGCTGGCGATCGACGCAAAGGGCACGCTGGTCGCGGCGGACAGCGGGACGCGGGCGATCGTGCGCATCGACCTGCACACCCGTCGCCGCACCATCCTGGCCGATCGCTTCCAGGGCAAGAGGTTCAACAGCCCCAACGACCTGTGCATCGCGCCGTCGGGCACCATATATTTCACCGATCCACCCTATGGCCTGACCGATGGCGATACGTCGCCGCTACGCGAACTCGATCATAATGGCCTGTACCGGCTGACATCCGATGGAGACGTCACGCTGCTCGATGGCCAGCATCGCCGACCCAATGGTGTGGCGCTGTCGCCGGACGGGCGCACTCTCTATCTCGCCCTCTCCGACGAGGAACGGCCGGAAGTGGTCGCTTATGATCTGGATGCGAACGGCCTGCCCGTCGGTCAGAGGCAATTCCGTGATATGCGCCCGCAACATGTAGAAGGGCGCCCAGGCCTGCCCGACGGGATCAAGGTCGCACCGGATGGCCACGTCTTTGCGACAGGGCCGGGCGGGGTACATGTCTGCTCAGCGCAAGGCGCGCTGCTCGGCATAATCGCCACCGGCAAGGCGATCGCCAATTGCTGCATCGATGCAAAAGGCGGTTATCTCTACCTGACATCGTCGGCCATGCTGGCGCGCGTGGCGTTGAAGCCGGCAGGCTGACGCTCCAGAGCGATCCGCCCCGGCCGCCTTCAGGGCATTCGCCACGCATAAAGGCCATGATGCGCCAGGATGAACAGCGTCTTGCGGTCCGCGCCGCCGAACAGGATCTGGAGCGGGCGTTCGGGCACGTCGATCCGGCCGATTGCCTTGCCATCGGGGGCGTGGACGAAGACCTGCCCGTTGGCGATATAGACCCGGCCCTGTACATCGCTGGTCACGCCCTCGCCGCCTCGCTCGGCGAAGGGCTTCAGGTCGGTCATCGCGCCACCCGCTCCAACGATCCCGCTATAAGTCCGGTTTTCCGATCCATTGGTCACATAGACGCGCTCGCCCGGCTTGCCCTGGATGAAACCATAACTGTCCAGCGAGTCCGAAAAACGCAGGCCGCGATGATCGGCCGGTCCCTGTGCAAAGACACGCCAGGCGGGCAGGGCGACGCTGCCGTCGGGTGAGACATATTCCCTCGCCTTGGGCAGCGCCATGTCGCGCGCGAACATCTCCGCAAGCGTGGTGAACGCATAGGTCTTCGGATCGATCTGGTCCCTGAACTCGCCATTATTCCACCAGTTGACCGGTAACACGGTGGCGGCGTCTGGATGGGACGTTACGGAGGTTGCCGCAATGACGCTGATCTCGCTGTCGGGCGCATCGGGTTTGACGCTGTAGACGGTGCCGTTGCGCCCATAGGATGACAGAACCAGCAGGTTGCCCGACCGATCGACCGTCAGGTTCACCGGATCGAGCGTCGCATCGCGCACCATTTCCAGCTTTCCCGCATTCGACCAGCGCCAGATGCGCTGGAATTTGCGGTCTATGAAATAGAGCCGCCCTTGCGCATCGACCGCCCCGCCGCCGATGGAGTGGAAGCCGTCCGCCAGCTTCTCGACCTGACCGCCGAGGAAAGTGGAGGGCGTGACCGGATCGGGCGTGGCTGGTACGTCGAGCACGGCAAATTCCCGATCGCGCACATCCAGTCCATGGGTGACGTCGCTTATGCTGTTCTCGAACGGAAACTTGGTCAGGCGCAGGAAAGTGGCGCAACCATTCTCGTCGCAAGTGCCAAGCCCGCTTTCCGCGTTCACATGGACATTGCGGAACCGGATGTCGTGCGAATTATAGAGCGTCACGGCGGCCGGCGCGGGTTCGCGGGTGCGAGTAACGCGATAGCCATGGAAGTTGGCGACAAGGATATTGCGCGAATTGCGGATTTCCAGCGCGACGGCGTCGCCGCTCTCGCCCGCTTCCCCTTCGGTCTGCGGCGCCAGCAATTCCCAGTTGGCTACGCGATTCAGCCCGATTTCGGTGCGGACATGATGCTCGACCGACGCCTGGATCAGGCGACCGGGCGTGTCCGTATCGGAAATCAGGATGCCCGGATGGCCGAATGTGCTGGGGCTCCAGATATTGGCGAAGGTGCCGCCGCCGCCCTGCGTCACCCAAAGGCTGGCATATTGGCCGGCCCAGCGCCGCGCTGCGTCGGGATCGCCGGTGGCGTTATTATTGTAGGGAGTGACGCGACTGCCGTCGAAGCGGTCGGTACCATGGCCGCCCTGGAACTTGACATCGTTGACCATCGAGTTGGCGCCGGCCTTCCATAGCAAGCCGGTCGCACGCGGATTGGCGCCGTTGGTGTTGAGGCCAAGGCCCGCGACGATCGCATCGCCGCCCTGCGCGCTTTCGACCAGAGCCTTGGGTGCGCCCACGCCGGCCCAGGCCGGCGTGCCGTCGGGCAGCGCGATCTGGGTCAGGCTGGGGTGCAGGCCCAGCAGCACCGTGTCGGGACGCAGGCGGAGCGTGTCGCTGACCCGGTAGAAACCGGCGGGAAGATAGACGACCCGATGGCTGTCGATCGCCTTCTGGATTGCGGCGGTATCGTCCGTGCTGTCGTCGCCCTTCGCGCCGAGCGTCCGCACGCTCACCCATTCGGACACGAGCGGCAGCGCACGAATTGCCGGCCCGGCGGGCGCGGGAAGGCTGGCGATGCTCTCCGCCTGCATGTCGGTCCGATATTCGCCGACGCGGCCAAGGCCCGGCAAGGTCAGCCCGTGGGTGAAGGATGTCACCTTGTAGGTCACGCCCTTGCCTGCCACAGTCCGGCCGCTTTCGCGGAAACGCGCAAAGGTGGGGGTGTTGCTCGCCACCACATTCTGGAAGCCGACCTGCGTGTAGACATTCTTCTCGTTGGAGATGATCACGCCCGCCTTCGAGACATTCTCGAACCGCACATCCTGTCCCCACAGCCAGTCGCCATAGCCCCGGTCGATCTCGATCCCGACCGGCGTGTCGCGGATCGCGACGTTGACCAAGGTCAGTCCCGCTTCATGCTCGCGGATGGCGGCGTCGCGCTGCCCCTCGAAGGTCGCATCGACCAGCGCGAAGGGCCAGGCAGGGGAGGGCTTTTCCGCAAGGATGCCATAACGGCCGCCCTTGAAATGCAGGTCTTCGGCCTCATTGGCGACATGGTAGAGGCCGGCCAGCCCAGACCCGATATCGAAATCGACATGGCTGACGAAACTATGCTGGGCCGAATGGAATCGGATGGCGGTAGCCGCCGGATTGCCGTCCATGATGCGAAAATCGATATTGCCGAGCGCGGAATAGAATGTGCCGGGATTGGCGTCGGCAATATCCTTGTTGAACGGCACGCTTCCCGCCGGGGGGAAGGCCGCTGGCCGGGTGTCCTTGTCGGTCTGGCGCGTGCTGCCGGTGAACATCAGCATATGGGCGACCCCGCGCTGGAAACCGGGTGTACTCCTGCCCAGCAGGATGACGGGCCGCTGTTCGCCGATGCCGAAGATGCGCACGCCCGGCCAGAGGAAGAGCGTGCGGCTGATGCGATATGTGCCTGCGGGGAGGAAGACGATCCCGCCGCCGCCTTTTTCCGCTGCCTTGTCGATCGCCTGCTGAATCGCGCTGCTGTCGTCGGCACGGCCGTTCCCGACGCCCTTTACCGTTATCGCGCGTGGCTCATCCGGCGCGGTCTTGTAGACGGAGGGGGAGGCAAGGGCCGGTTGCGCCGCTGCCAGACATAACAGGACGGTGGCACAGGCTCCGCTCAATCCGCGATACATTCGGCATGCTCCGAAAAAGAAGATGTCCCGGCCGTGCAGGACCGGGACGAGGTTGGGGAGATTAGTGGCGATTGTCAGAAGTTGAAGCGGACACCTGCGCGGTAGATGCGGCCCAGAGTGTCGTAGAGCGCCGGATTGATGTCCAGGCCGGTATTGGTCTGCGGCGAGGCAACCGGATCCTTGTCGAACAGATTATCGACCTTGCCGTAGATGGAGAAGCGCTCGCCGAACTTGAAGGTCGCGCCGAGGTCGACGTAGAAGGCGCCTTTCATCTTGTTGAAATCGATGGTCGGGTGGTTTGTGGTCGAAACCGGGCAGGACGATTGGCAGACCACATATTGATTGCCGAACGTGCCGTCGCTGAACCAGCGTTCCTGCACCGTGAAGCTGAACCGGCCGCTGTCATAGGTCTGCACGGCCAGCCATTTCCAGTCGGGGGTATTGCCATTGTTCGCACCGGCCTGATCGATCGGGTCGACGCCCGCAATGCCCGCATCGACGACGAACTTGCGGATATGCGTGCCCAGCGCGCGGACGGTGAAGCTGCCCGGCAGGCCTAGCGGTTCCTGCCACTGATAGCTTGCCTCGATGTCGAAGCCACTGGTCTTCCAGGATGCCAGGTTGAAGGGCTGGACGTTGACGAAATTGCTGCCCTGCGGCCCGTCAAGCTGGAAGCCCCCGCAGAAGGCCTGATTGCCGTCGAAACAGAAACGCACGATCTGGTCCGCGGACAGGGACGAAACGACACCACTCAGCTTGATATTATAATAGTCGAACGACAGGCTAAGCCCCGGCAACCATTCCGGCCGCGCCAGCACGATGCCCAGTTCGGTGTTGCGGGCCACTTCCGGTTTCAGATCGGGGTTGCCGACGACGTTCTGGAACACCTGCACCGCCTGGTTACGGAACGGATCGTTGAAGTTGGGCAGGGTCGTGACGGTGGGGGCGGCGAAGAGTTCCGACAGGTTCGGCGCCCGGACGTCGCGCGACGTGACGGCGCGCAGGCGCACGCCGCTGAGCGGCGTATCCCAGGTTCCGCCGACCTTCCATGTCCAGACGGTTCCGGATGTGCTGTAGTGCGTGGCGCGGGCCGCGCCGTTGAGATTGGCGCGACCCAAGGAGTCGCTGTCGAGCAGCGGCAGGTCGACTTCCAGATAGCCTTCATAGACTTCATATTTGCCGCGACCATTCTTGTAGTTGCCTGCGGCCCAGTTGCTGCCTTGTGCAGAATTGAGCAGCGGGTCCGCCGGATAGTCCGGGCTGTTGGGGCTGAGTGGGCTCACGCCGGCGCCATAGGGATCGGCGTTCACACGGTAGAATTCGCGGCGATATTCGCCACCGAAAGCGATCGAGACCGGACCTGCCCACAGGTCGAACGGATTACCGGAGAAGTTGAGGCTGGCGACGTCCTGCGTCAGCTTGGTGTGCTGGAATGGACCATTTTCGTGCGGGGCGACATAGGCGAGGGCCGATGCCGACGGCGCGAAATTGCCGAAGATGTTGATGGGCACGCAGCCATTGGCGCGCGCCACCGGATCGCGGCACACGATGGCGCCGTCGAGCGTGATCGCATCGGTGGCGGCGACATAGCGGTTCTGGAGAACGATATCGCGGACATTAATGTCCGAAATGGTGATGCCATGTTCATAATAGGCGTCATAATTCCAGTCGGTCCCGCCCAGGTCGAACTTGCCCTTGGCCCCGCCGACGAAGCGATATTGCTTGCGGTCGGTGTAGACCTGCGGATCGGGGAAGGAGGCGTTGGACGATCCGAAGCCGAAGCTGGTAATCCCCGCACTGGCGCAACGGTCGCGGACCAGTTGCGGCAGATAGGGGTTCGAACATTGCACCGTCAGGCTGGCGCGACCATAGCCGGGACTGGGCTGGTTGTTGGTCTTTACCTGCGCGACATTGACTGTGACATAGACTTCATTGTCCTCGGCAAAGTCGAAGCCGATCCGACCATAGCCGTTGATGCGCTCCAGCTTGGATTTGAGCGATGCGCCCGATCCCGGCGCGCCCGACAAGTCGCCGCCTTCGCAGAAGCTGTTGCCCGGATAGCAGTTGCTGACGCGACCGTTGCCGAGCGGCTGGCCGTTGGAGCCATATTGGAAATTATAAGGTGTGCCGTCCGGAGCGAAGGCGATGCCCTGCAACGGACCATTGTTGATCAGTCCGTAGCGGGCATATTGATAGGGTTGCGCATAGTCGCGGTAATTGAACTGCGGCAGTCCGTTATTGGTGATACCGGTATTCATCAGCGTCGTCGCGCGATACCAGTCGCGGCTGCCGGCCAGGTCCGTGCCGAAATCGCCCGCGCCGACACCGCCTTCATGGTCATATTCACCGCTCAGGACAACATGCAGTCGATTGTCCATGAAGGACTTGCCATAGGCGGCCTGCACCAGTGCGGTTTCGTCATCGCCATATTTGGTGATGCTGCCCAGAATATTGCCCTTGAAGCCTTCGAAATGCGTGTCGGTGATGAAGTTGACGACACCGCCGACCGCGTCCGATCCGTAGGAAGCCGAAGCGCCGCCGGTCACGACGTCGACGCGCTTAACCAGCAGCTGCGGAAACATGCTGATGTCGGGCACGCCGGTGACGTTGGCGCCGACCACGCGCTGGCCGTCGAGCAGGGTCAGGGTACGGATCGGGCCAAGGCCACGCAGCGAGAAGGAACTCAGGCCCTGCTGGCCGCTCGACGTGCTGAACGTGCCGGTCGCCGCGCCGGTCGATCCCTGAAGCGACGGCAATTGCGCGATGGTGTTGAAGATGTTAGGCTGCGCATTGTTGGCGATCTGCTCCTCGCCGATCACGGTGGTCGGCGTCGGCGCGTTGAAGCCGCTGGTGGTGATGCGCGATCCCGTCACGACGATGTCGGCGGCACGCGGCGCTTCGTCCGTGTCCTGCGGCGCGATGGTCTGGGCAGCCGGCGCAGGCTCGCTCTGCGCCTGCGCCGCGCCGGCCAGCGCCACCGATGCCATGGCGGCGATGCTGACGCTGGTCAGGTGCCGGTGGATTGCGATCTGCACGTTCATTCATCCTTCCCCTTTTTATACCCGACTGCCCTCCCGGCACCGGGACGCCCATGGCGGGCGATTGTCCCTTGTCTATCCTTCGGCCCGTTCCGCCGCACTTACGACATAGGTCGTAGGTGCGGCGGAATGGCGCGTTTCTTACGGTTTTGCGGTGTAGAGCGCATGATGCGTCAGGATGAAGAGCGTCCGCTTGTCCGGCCCGCCGAACAGGATCTGCAACGGCCGATCGGGCACGTCGATACGTCCCGTCTCCCTGCCATCGGGGCCGTAGATGAAGACCTGTCCGTTCGCGACATAGACGCGACCCTGCCCATCGACCGCGACGCTTTCGCCACCACGATTGGTGAAGCGCTTGAGGTCGGTCAGCGTCCCGCCAGCGCCCACGGTGCCGCTATAGGTGACATTCTCCGACCCGTTGGTGACGAACAGGCGCTCGCCCGGCTTGCCGCCGATCAGGCCATTGGCGTTCAGGCTATCGGACCAGCGCCAGCCGGTGTGATCAATCGGCCCCTGTTGCCAGGTGCGGAAGGCAGGCAGGGACAGGCTGCCGTCGGGCGATACATATTCCTTCGCCTTGGGCGTACCGACATCGCGGGCGAACATTTCGGCGAGCGTCGTGAATTCATAGGTCTTGTGATCGAGCTGGTCGCGGAATTCCCCATTATTCCACCAGTTGACCGGCAGCAGCGTTTCCGTCGCGCCGCCCGCCCGCACCGGCGTCGGCTGGATCAAAGTCATCTGGTCCTTCGGTCCTTCCGGGTCGACCGAATAGACGCCGCCCTTCGGGCCCAGCGAGGACAGTATCAGCAGATGGCCCGATCCGTCGATCGCCAGATTGACCGGGTCGAGCGCATTGTCGCGGACGATTTCCAGCCCCTTGGCTTCGGTCCAGCGATGGATGCGCTGGAAACGGCGGTCGATGAAGTAGAGCGCACCCTTGGCATCCACAGCCGCGCCGGAGATCGACCAGAAACCGTCTTCCAGCTTCTCGACCTTCGCGCTGCTGGGCGAATCCGGCGCGATCTTGCGATCGGGCGCACCGATGTCGAGCTTGGCGAATTCGCGCTCGCGGACGAACAGTTTGCGGCTCACATCCTCGATCGCATTGTCGAACGGATATTTGCTCGCCCGCAGGAACGTGCCGCACCCTTTGTCGTCGCAGGTCGCGAAGCCGCTCTCGGCGTTGATATGGACGTTGCGGAAGCGGATGTCGCTCGAATTGGTCAGCTTCACCGCGCTTTCTTCCGGCGCATAGGTGCGCGTCACGCGATAGCCATGATAGTTGGCGAACAGCAGATTGCTCGAATTGCGGATGTCGAGCGAGATGGCGTCCGGGCCGTCATCCACTTCCTGTTCGGTCTGCGGCGCCAGAAACTCCCAATTCTGCACATTGTCGAGGACGATCTCGTTCCGGGCATGATGTTCGACCGACATTTCATAGACATGGCCGGGCGTGCTGGTGTTGGTGATATGCAGGCCCGACTGGGCGAAGCTGTTGGGGCTCCATACGTCGGCGAAGGTGCCGCCGCCGCCGTCCGTCACCCAGATGCTGGGATATTGGGCGTCGAGCCGTCCGTCCGTGACCGGATCGCCGGTGTTCACCCGCAATGCGCCCAGCATCTTGCCATCGGCGGTCGGGGTACCGCCGCCGCCCATGATCTTGACGTCCTCGACCAGGCTTTTCTCACCGGACCGCCACAGCAGCGCGGACGCGCGTGGGTTGATCCGGCCGGTGAAAAGGCCAAGGCCCGAAAGGATATTATCGCCGCCCTTGGGGCTTTCCAGGATCGGCAGCACCGGACCCAATCCGGCATGGGCCGGGTTGCTGTCGGGAATATAGAGCTGCGTGATCGCAGGGTGCAGGCCGATCAGCACGCTGTCGGGGCGTAGCGTCAGTCTGTCCGTCACCTTGTAGAAGCCGACCGGAAAATAGAGGATGCGGTGGCTGTCGATCGCCTTCTGGATCGCGGCAGTGTCGTCGGCCTTGCCGTCGCCCATTGCGCCTAGAGTACGCACATTCACCCATTCGCTCATCGGCGGCAGGTCGCGGATCGCGCCTTCGCGCGCGGCGGGCAGGGCGGTCAGGGACTGGATGTCCGCCTCCGTCTTATATTCTCCGGTGTGGCCCAGGTCCGGGATGGCGAGGCCGTAGGAGAAATTGGCGACCCTGTAGGCCTTGCCCTTGCCGTCAACCGTCTTGCCGCTGTCGCGGAAACGGACGAAGACGGGGCTGTTGATCGCCAGCGCATTGTCGAAGCCGACCTGGGTGAAGACATTCTTCTCGTTCGAGATGACGACGCCCGCCTTCGACACATTTTCGAAGCGGACATCCTTGCCCCAGAGGCTGTCGCTGTAGCCGCGGTCGATCTCTATCCCGACCGGCGTGTTGCGGATCGCGACGTTGACCAGCGTCAGGTCGACCTCATGCTCGCGGATCGCCGCGTCGCGCTGTCCGTCGAAGGTCGAATCCAGCAGCGTGAACTGCCAGGCGGGGGAGGTCTTTTCCGTGACGATGCCATAGCGACCGCCTTGGAAATGGACATTCTCGATGACGTTGCCCGCCTGATAGACGCCGGCAAAGGCTGTCCCGAGGCGGAACTCCATATGGCTGAGGAAAGCATGTTGGGCCATGCGGAAGCGCACGCCCGCCGCCGCCGGATTGCCTGCCCCGATCTCTATGTCGACATTGCTCATCGACGAATAGAAGGTGCCCGAATTGGCGTCGCGGACGATCTTGTCGCGCGGTACGACGGTCGGCACCGGCACCGGCACCTTGCCGACCTGATACTGGTCGCCACCCGCAAAGATGACCATGGTCGACACGCCCTGCTGGAAGCCCGGCGTATTGGCGCCCAGCAGCAGGACCGGGCGGGTCGGCCCGACGCCATAGACGCGCACGCCCGCCGGCACGATGAGCGATCGGGTGATACGATAGGTTCCCGACGGCAGGAAGACGATGCCATGGCCAGTCTTGTCGCGGGCCTGATCGAGCGCCTGCTGGATCGCCGCGCTGTCGTCCGCCTTGCCGTCGCCCTTCGCCTTGACCGTAACGGCATGGGGTTCGTCCGGCGCGACGGGGAAAACCGATGTGCCGGCGGCCCAGGCCGGCGCTCCAAGGGTGGTCGCCGCCAGCAAAGCCGCGATCATGCTGCGTCCGATCATAGCTGCCTCTCCATGCAGTTATCGCCTTGAGTCGCATGGCTAAAGGCGGGGGCGGGTCTTGGCACTTGCGACAAAGGTCGTAGTTTTCATGGACCTGCATCGGTCGGTATAGCCGGGGGACTTCATCGCGATGCCCATGTGCGTCGCCTGCCTGCAAGGGATGCTGTTTTGCCGCCATCTGTCGACCCCGCCCCGACATCGCCTCTGGCGGTCATCGTCATGGGCGTCAGCGGCTGCGGCAAGTCCACGCTGGGAGCGCTACTGGCCGAGGCGTTCGACTGTCCCTTTCTGGAAGGCGACAGCTTCCATTCGGGCGAAGCGGTGGAAAAGATGCGCAGCGGTTGCCCACTGACTGACGATGATCGCTGGCCATGGCTCGACCGTCTGGGGCAGGCTGTGGCGACGAGCGTTGAAGACCATGGCGTCGCCGTTGCAGCCTGCTCGGCGCTGCGCCACGTCTATCGCGATCGGCTGCGCGCTGCGATCGGCGTTCCAGTGCGCTTCATCCTGCTGGAAAACAGCCGGGAACAGTTGCTGGCGCGGCTCAACAATCGTCCCGGCCATTATATGCCCGCCAGCCTGCTCGACAGCCAGCTGGCGACGCTGGAGCCGCCCTTGCCGCAGGAGGGGGCGATGATCCTGACCACGGACGCTTCGCCGATCGACCTGCGCGACCGTTCGCTCGCCTGGTTGCGCTGAAAAGCGCGGTTTTCCGCCGAAGGCCACAGTAGGCGCGCCTGCCTGATGGGAGGCGGTTCGCGTCTATGTGCTGCGCCTGCTACGCTGGATCACCTCGCCCGCACGCCAGCCCAGCGCCATGGCAGGGCCGTTGGTATTGCCGGAAATGAGGCCCGGCATGGCGGAACAGTCCACCACGCGCAGCCCTTCGACACCGCGAACCCGCAGGTCCGCGTCGAGTACGGAATCGTTCGATCCGCCCATGGCGCAGGTGCCGACCGCATGCGTGCCGCACCGGCCGTAGAGGCGCAGCGCCTTGTCGATCTCCGCATCCGTTTCGAAGGCGCGGCCGGGCAGCAATTCCTCGCCGACATAAGGCGCGATCGCGCCCTGTTGCAGGATGCGGCGCATATATCGGATGGACGCGATGCCGGTCTTCACGTCCTCCGGCGTCGTCAGCCAGTTGGGATTGATGATCGGTGGCGCGGCCGGATCGGCGCTGCTGATCTCTACCGAGCCCTCGGACGTCAGGCCCACCAGCTGGCCATAGAGCGTCATGCCGGGTTCGTCCTCCACGGCGGCGAGCTGGACGGGGGCGTTGGCATTGGTGACCCGCTTGAAGGTGAAGGCGCTCCAGAAAAGCTGGAGGTCGGGCCGCGACGCATCGGCATGGCTGCGCACGAAGGCGCCCACCTCATAGGGGCCAGTCGCCATCGGGCCATCATGCTTCAGATAATAGCGCAGCACATTGCCGACCAGCCGCAGCCCCTGAAACTCGCGATTATTGCCCTTTGCGCCGCGCAGCCGATGCGGCAGCGATATGCCGAGATGTTCAAGCAGCCGGTGTCCGACCGCCGGGCTGTCCGCGACGATGTCGATGCCAAGCGAAGCGAGCCGCTGCGCCGCCCCCACGCCGGAGCGTTGCAGGATCAGCGGCGATACGACGGCCCCGGTGGACAGGATGACTTCGCCTGCTGCGGCGAAGAAGGTGGGCTGGCCATGGACGACGGCGTCCACCCCCACGGCGCGCCTGCCATCGAAACGGATGCGGTCGACCTGCGCGCCGGTCACGACCTTGACATTGGGGCGCCTGCTCGCGGGTTTGAGGAATATCAGTGCGGCGCTCTGGCGGCGGCCATCCTTGATATTGTGGGAATAATAGCCGATCCCTTCCTGATCCTCGCCATTGAGGTCGTCTTTGCGCCGAAGGCCCATCTGCTCGCCCGCGCGGATCATCGCCTCGGCCAGCGGATAGCGATATTTGCCGGTGCTGATGTGCAGAGGCCCGCCCACGCCTCGGCCGTCGCCCGCGCCCAGTTCATGATCCTCGATCGCCTGATAGGCGCGCTTCATTTTGTCCCAGCCCCAGCCGGTAGCGCCGCGCCGGACCCATTGCTCATAATCTTCCGGCTGGCCGCGGACATAGATCATGCCGTTGATTGAGGAAGAACCGCCCAGCCCCTTGCCGCGTACCCAGCTTTCGGTTGACGGCACGTCAGGCAGGCGGCGCTGGTCCACCTGATAATGCCAAGCATAGCGGGGGTTCGCGGCAACCTTGCCGATCCCTTTGGGCATGTGGATCATAGGACTGTCGTCAGTGCCGCCTGCCTCCAGCATCAGCACACTATAGCGTCCATCAGCGGAAAGTCGGTCAGCCAGCACGCAACCTGACGATCCCGCACCGACGATGATATAGTCCCAACTTTCGGACACTCGCTACTCTCCTGACATGTGATTACATAAAAAGTAGAACATGATATCATTTTCTGCAACCGGATTTAGAGCGGGCGACCAGAAAGGGAGGAGCCGGAGTCTAAATCGCGATGTCCAGCAGACGCCGCTGTTCGGGTGTCAGCTTCACATTGGTCCCCACGATCAGCGCATCCATTTGCGCGGCGTTGGTTGCGCTGGCGATCGGCGCGAGGATGCCGGGCTTTCCCCGTACCCATGCCATCGCGATTTCGGGCAGGCTGAAGCCGGTGTCGGCCGCGATGGCATCCATCGCCGCGAGTATGGCCGGCCCGTTTTCGTCGACATAGGGACGCAGCCATGTTTCGCGCGGCGTGCCGAGAATATCGGCGGCATCGCGATATTTGCCGGTCAGATAGCCGCCGCCCAGGCCGTAGAAAGGGACGACCGCCAGTTTTTCCGCCAAAGCCAGTTGCTCCAGCGGACCTTCATAGCTGTCGCGAACAGCCAGATTATATTTGGGCTGAATCATCTTGAACCGATGGAATCCATTCGCATCGGCAATGTATAGAGCCTCCGCCAGCCGTTTGGCGGTGAAGTTGGAAGCGGCCAGCATCCGGACCTTGCCCTGCCGGACCAGCGCGTCGAATGCGGCCAGCGTTTCCTCCAATGGTGTGGCCTGGTCGTCGATATGGGCAAAATAAATGTCGATGACGTCGGTCCGGAGCCGTCGCAGCGACGCATCGGCCGCTTCCCTTATCCGGGCGGCGCTGAGGCCGTTGCCCGCCGGCCCCTCCAGCAGCCCGACCTTGGTGGCGATCGTCATATCATTGCGCCGTCCACTGGTCGCCAGCCATTCGCCGATCATCCGTTCGGATTCTCCGCCCTTGTTACCCGGCACCCAGGCCGCATAATAGTCGGCGGTATCGATCAAGGTGCCGCCCGCGTCGGCAAAACGGTCGAGGACGGCGAAGCTGGCGGCACGATCGGCTGTCCAGCCGAACACATTGCCGCCCAGCATCAGCGAAAGCGCTGGGCGATCGCCGATGGTCCATGCGGGCTTGCTGACGGTCACAGGCTATTCTCCATCAATATATAACGAGTATTATTTTTATTGACTGGAGCATGAATCGCTCTGGCGCAATACCCCTTTTATCGCTTATAGAGAAAGGCGGACGCGTTGCGTAATTTTAACGAGAGAGGATCATGATGGTCGCTACCGATCGCACTTGGGAGGCCGTCCTTGTCTGACGTTGCTAAAGATCCTGCCGCGCCACTTTTCACCTCCCTTGCGGACATGATCGATGCGCAGGAACAGCGTTACGGCGACAAGGTGGCGTTGCGTTTCCAGGCGCGCGAAAGCAGCTATGCAGACCTGGCACGCGGCAGTCGTGAAGCGGCTGGCGCGCTACGGGCATCCGGGTGCGAGGTGGGGGATCGCATCGGCTATTTCGGCAAGAATAGCGATATATATTATGAGTTGCTGCTGGGTGCCGCGCGCGCCGGCGTGACGCTCGTGCCCATCAACTGGCGGCTCGCCATGCAAGAAGCGGGCTGGATCCTGGAGGATGCCGGTTGCTGCCTGCTGTTCGTGACCCCGGATCATGCCGAAGACATGACGCAGCTGGCAGCAGGCCTGCCACACCCGCCCCATGTCATCGTTGTCGACGGCGACGATCCGTCCAGCGCCTATACATCTTGGCGGACATCGGGCATCGGGTCGGAGATGCAGGATGTGCGCGATCCTGAAGCGATCGCCGTCCAGATCTACACGTCGGGCACGACGGGGCGCCCCAAAGGCGCGCTGCTCAGCCAACGCGCACTCCTGGCCTTCCGGTCCCTGCCGGAGGAGGCGCAACCAGAATGGAATCGCTGGACGCAGGAGGATGTCAGCCTGATCGTCATGCCGCAATTCCATATCGGCGGCACCGGCTTTGGCCTGCAGACGCTGTGCGCGGGCGCGACCGGGCTGGTGGCGGAGGAGTTCAGCGCCGGCCTTGTGCTTGACGCGATCGAGCATCAGCGCCTCAGCAAGCTGTTCACCGTGCCGTCCGCGCTGCAATTCATCATGCGCCATCCGCGTGCGCGGCAGGTGGATTATGGCCGCATCCGGACTATCGTCTATGGCGCATCCCCCATGCCGCTGGAGGTGCTGCGCGAGGCGATCGACATCTTCCAGTGCGGCTTCGTGCAGCAATATGGCATGACCGAGATGTGCGGCACCATTTCAGTACTTCCGCCCGAAGATCATGAGGCGCAGGGCAATGCGCGCATGGCATCGGCCGGGCGGCCGCTGGACGGGGTGGAGATCGCGATCATCGATCCCGAAGGTCGCCGGCTGGGTCCGGGCGAGAGCGGGGAAGTCGTCATCCGCTCGCCCACCGCCATGAGCGGTTATTGGAACCTGCCCGAAGCGACGGCGGAGGCCTTTGACGCGCAAGGCTATTTCCGGTCGGGCGACGCTGGCTTCCTCGACGCGGACGGCTACCTCCATCTGCGCGACCGCATCAAGGACATGATCGTCAGCGGCGGCGAGAATGTCTTCCCCGCCGAGGTCGAGAATGCGATCAGGGGGCATGCCGATGTCGCGGATGTGGCGGTAATCGGTGTGCCCGATCCGCTCTGGGGCGAGGCGGTGAAGGCCATCGTCGTCCTGCACGCGGGCACGACCGTCGACGCGGAGGCGATCCGCGCGTGGGCGCGTCTTTCGATCGCGGGGTACAAGGTGCCCAAAACCGTCGATTTCATGGATGTCCTGCCGCGCAACGCATCGGGCAAGGTTCTGCGGCGGGAATTGCGCGCGCCCTATTGGGTCGGGCGGGACCGGTCGGTGGCGTGAGGAGAAACTGGCATGAATGACACGCTGAAGGGCAAGACGGGCCTCATCATCGGCGCGGGCACGCGCGACAATATGGCGCAGGTCATCGCGCGCCGCCTCGCCCATGATGGCGCGCGAATGATCCTCGCGGGGCGAGATGCGGCGGAACTGGAGCGTCTGGCGCAGGATATCGACGGCGTTCCCACGACCTGCGACATCACCAGCCAGGAGTCGCTGGCCGTCCTCGCGGAGACGGCGCGGGCACAGGTCGGGGGGCTGGACATCGTCATCAATGCGACCGGTTGGGGCCTGCTGAAACCTTTCGCACTCACCACCGATGCCGAATTGCGGCGGATGACCGACCTCCAGTTCATCGGTCCCTTCCAGTTCTTCCAGGCGATGCTACCGCTGATGCGCCGGGGCAGTTCGCTGATCCAGATCAGCTCGGCCACGGCGACGATTATGCTGGACGACCATAGCGCCTATATGGGGACGAAGGCGGGCATCGACCATGTCGTGCGCTGCATCGCCAATGAATATGGGCCGTGTGGTATTCGCGCCAATTCGGTGTCGCCGGGCATTACTGCTACACCCATGGCGGCGGGGGCGAAGCTGGTGCCGGGCGTCTGGGAAACCTATGAAAAACACTATCCGCTCGGCCGGGCCGGGACCGCGGACGACATTGCCGACGCCGTCGCCTGGCTGGCGAGCGACGGCTGCTTCATGAGCGGCCAGAATCTCCAGGTGAATGGCGGCCTGACCCTGCGCGGTAATCCGACGAGCGAAGAGGTCGACGCCGCTGTCATCGCCGCGACGGGCAAGCCACGTCCGCGTCCATGGCAAAAGCAGGAAGGCTGAAGGCGCGTGGCGATCTACGAAACCGACGAACCCATCCTCTACGAGCGGCGCGCAGCCACCGCGTGGATCAAGCTCAACCGACCGGACTTCGCCAATTCGCAGAATGGGCAGATGCTCTATGCGCTGGACGCTGCCTTTGCGCGGGCTGTCGATGACCCGGATGTGAGGGCGATCATCCTCACCGGCAAGGGCCGGCATTTCTCCTCAGGCCATGACATCGGCACGCCGGGGCGAGATGCCGATCAACCAGCCGAGGCGCGCCGGTCGCTCTGGGGCGATCATAGCCAATTGGATGGCGCTGCCTGGGCCTATGTGCGCGAGCAGGAACTTTATCTCGGTCTCTGCCGACGCTGGCGGGAGATACCCAAGCCAACGATCGCCGCGGTGCATGGAGCCTGTATTGCGGGCGGATTGATGCTCGCCTGGGTATGCGATCTCATCATCGCCTCGCGCGACGCCTTTTTCTCCGATCCCGTGCTGCGCATGGGCATTCCGGGCGTCGAATATTGCGCCCATGCGTTCGAGATGCACCCGCGTGTCGCGCGCGAATTTCTGTTTCTGGGCGACCGGATGAGCGCGGAGCGCGCCTATTCGCTCGGCATGGTCAACCGTCTGGTGGAACGCGATGCGCTGGAGGCGGAGGCGGCCGCCGTCGCGGAACGGCTGGCGGCGGTGCCTCCCTTCGGCCTGACCCTGGCCAAGCAGGTGCTGAACCAGACCGAGGATGCGATGGGCAAGCGGACGGCGATGGACCTCGCCTTCAACGCGCATCATCTGGCCCACGCCCATGCGAAGATGACCACGGGCAGCGCGATCAGCGGACAGACCGCCCGGACGATCGCCGCTGGACCGGATGAGGCTGCGGATCGATCCGGCAAGCCGGCCGAATAAGAACTGATCGTGACCAGACGAAGACATGGATATCAAGGGCGTAGCTGCGATCGCGACCGGCGTTTCCTTCGACCTTGGTAAGGCAATGGCGACTGAACTGTGCGGCCTTCGCGTCAATGTCAAACTGGCGGACGACGCCAGCGTCAGGGTCGGGCTGGACGCGGCCGAGGCGTTGCATGATGTGCTCGCATTCGGCGTCGAGGGGCGGGATGGTCGGCATGACCCTGCCGATCGCCTGTGGTCTGGCTCAGCACAGGATCCGCGCCATGACGATCGCGCCGGGCATTTTCCTGACCCCTATGCTGGCGGCTGTCCCCCAGCATGTGCAGGACGCATTGGGCGCGCAGGTGCGCTTCCCAGCCGGCTTGGCCGACCAGAAGAATATGCGCAGCTATCATCCGTAATCCGATGTTGAACGGCGAAGTGATCCGCCTCGACGGCGCCATCTGCATGGTGCCGCGCTGATGCAGGGCGGCCGCCTCGACCGGCCCGGCGCGTACAATGAAAGCGGCCCAGACATCGCGCAAGGCATTCAGCGCTCCGCAAGCCTCATGGGGCCATAGCGTCCCTGTGCAAAAAGGGAGACGCGCCATGGATCAATCGATTGACCTTCTCGACAGACGCCGGCTGATCGCGGCGATGGCGCTGCTGCCGCTGGCGGCCTGCGCCACGCCGATGGGGCGCTACACGGTCGAGGATGCCGTGCGGCGGTTGCTCGAATTGTCGAGCGAGCGCGCCTTCGCCCGGCTGACCGGACCAGGCGGCTTCTATGATGATCAGTTGACGCGGATCGTGCCGCCCGATCTGGGGGGTGGAAAGGGTGGTGCGGTGCTGGGCGCGCTGCTGCGCACACGGGCGGTGCGGGATCGCGTGGCGATGGGATTGAACGATGTGGCAGTCGACATGGCCGACAATGCCGCGCCGATCGTGATGGACGCGGTGCGTCGCATGACGCTGACGGACGCGGTGGCGGTGCTGCGCGGCGGGCCGACGGCGGCGACCGACTTGCTGGCGCGGGAAGCGCGCGGATCGGTGGTGGAGATGCTGTTGCCCGGCACCTCCAGCGCCTTGGATTCGGACATGTTCGAAATGCTGACCGCCGCGCTGTCGGCGACCGGCGGCAAGGATTATGCCGCGCTGGCCGACAATGTGTCGGGCCAGATTGGCGACGCCATCTTCCGCGCCATCGGGCGCGAGGAAGCGGAAATTCGCCGCGATCCGCGTGCGACCGGCGACCCGATCCTGATGGCGCTGCTCGGATAGTTTCTGATCGCGCGATTTTCGAGTAGATCGCTTTGGTCTTGATTTCGGCGCCGGAGCGTGGTGACGCAGGCCCATGGAACAGAAATTTCCCGGTGTCGCCAGCATCCCCTGGGATCAGCCCGCGACCATGATAGATCTGGACGGCAAGGCGCCGCTGATCGGCACGATCCGCGATTGCGCCGTCCATTTCGGCCTCTACAAACCCCATGCCAAGGCGCAGGCGCGCATATTGCTGACCCAACCCGTCCATCGGGAAGGGCGCAAGACGCGCACCTGGCTGCTGGAGCCGGAGGAGATTGACGCGCTGGCGGAGAGGCTGAAGCGCGAGACAAATTGACATCGGCCTGCGGGTCAACCGGCGGGACAGAAGATGACGGGCAGGGCAAGCCCGCGTCTTTTACGCTATCAAAAGCACAAATGAACTTATTGTAATATCGCGCCCATCTGCCGGTCAGATGCCCCGCTCTATTGTCCGTCTTGGCCCTAACAGCAGGCCAAATGGGTGAGAGGCGGCACGTCCCCCTGTCGTGCCGCCTCTCCAAGCCATCGAACGGAACGATGCAAAGGCCGATTTTTTACGATGCGAGCGGCCGGCGACGGCGTCTGACGCTTCCTGCACTCTCCCTTGCACTTATCGCCATGCTGGTCGCGGCGATCGCCTTTGCCGTGACGATCGTCGATGTGCCGGTGCCGCCTGCGGTCCCCCTGCGCATGGAACGGCCTCAGCCGGAAAGTATCGGGCAGCGGCTAAATCATCTGGGCGCTTCGCTTCGCAAGCTGGCCGGATGGTTGCCGACCGCATCCCATGGCGGCGCGATCCACCCCGTCAACGTCGCCTTCTATGTGCCATGGGACGATGCCAGCCGCGCCTCGCTGCGACAGCATGTCGCCGATATCGACTGGGTCGCGCCCGCCCTGATTTCTGTCACCGGACCCACGCACGCGCTGCATCTGACGGCCGATCCAGCCTTTACCGCCATCATCAAGGCCGCGCGCCATCGCCCCCAGATCATGCCGGTAGTGCAGAACGTCGCGGACGGGGACTGGGACGGCAGGGGGACCGCCGCACTGCTGCATGACCGCGCCGCCCGCACCCGCTGGCTGGAACAGCTTCTCCCCTACCTCAAGAAACTGCGCGCATCGGGCGTCGTCTTCGATCTGGAGGCGCTGCCCGCCAGCGCCCAGCATGACTATCCGGCCTTCCTGCGACAGGCGTCATCGCTGCTCCACCGGCGGCATTTGCAGGTCATGCTGACCGTGCCGGTGGACGATGCCGGCTGGAACCTTCGCGCTTATGGCCGGGTCGCGGATCGGCTGTTCCTGATGGATTACGACCAGCATTATGTCGGACAGAGCGCCGGTCCGATCGCGGCGCAGCCCTGGTTCGTGGAGCGCCTGCGCGCCGCGCTGGGGAATGTGCCTGCGTCGAAAACGATCGTCGCCGTCGGCAACTATGCCTATGACTGGACCGAAGGCGGCGGCCGGGCCGATACGCTCTCGATCGAGGATGCCTGGCTGTCGGCTCATTATTCGGGCGCGCCGATCCGGTTCGATCCGGCCAGCGGCAATCCGACCTTCGACTATCAGCAGGATGGCCGGGTCCATCACGTCTGGATGCTCGACGCGGCCAGTGCCTGGAACCAGATCCGCGCAGCGCAATTGTCGGGTGTCGGCGGCGTCGCACTCTGGCGTCTGGGTTCGGAAGATCCGGGCTTCTGGTCGGCGCTCGGCGTGCAGAAGGATGTGCCTCCCGGCGCGATGAACCGGCTGACCAGCTTCAACTCCGTCGATGTGGAGGGGCAGGGCGAGATATTGCGGATCGACGACGTCCCCACCATTGGCCATCGGGCCATTCAGATGGGATCGGGCGCGAGCAAGGGGCTGGTCGTCGACGAACGCTATGTCAGCCTGCCCACGCCCTATGTCATCCGCCGGACGGGCTACAGGCCGCACATGGTCGCGCTGACCTTCGACGATGGGCCGGACGCGGTGTGGACGCCGCCGATCCTCGACATATTGAAGGCGGCCCATGTTCCCGCGACCTTCTTCGTCATCGGCGAGAATGCGATCATGCATCCGGGCCTGCTGCGGCGGATCATCGCGCAGGGCAGCGAGATCGGCAGCCACAGCTACACGCATCCCAATCTGGCGCAGGTGTCGCCGCGCGGCGTGTCGCTGGAACTCAACAGTACGCAGCGGTTGATCGAGGCCTATACCGGCCATGCGGTCCGGCTGTTTCGCGCGCCCTATTTCGGCGATGCCGAGCCGACCACGGCGGATGAAATCGGGCCGGCGCTGGAGGCGCAGAAGGCCGGATATTTCAATGTTGGCCTGCATGTCGATCCGGGCGACTGGACGCGGCCGGGCGTGGACGCCATCGTCGCGCGCACTATCCGGCAGGTGGAGGAGGGCAATGCCGACCGGTCGGCGCAGATCGTGCTCCTGCATGACAGCGGCGGCGACCGGGCGCAGACCGTCGCGGCGCTGCCCCGCATCATCCGCGCGCTCCGGGCCAAGGGCTATCAGTTCGTCACCGTATCGACGCTGGCGCGCCTGACTCCGGCTCAGGTCATGCCGCCGATCCGCGGCGCGGACCTCGTGGCGGTGCGGATCGACGTCGCCATCTTCCTGATCGTCGCGTCGGTCGTAACAGTCCTCAAATGGCTGTTCTTCGCCGTTATCCTGTTCGGCATGGGCCGTGCGGTGATGCTGGCCGGGCTGGCTCTGGGCAGCCGGCTGCGCTCCAACCGGGTCGATCCGCCGGCGCCGCGTCCGGGCGAGCATGTGTCCGTCATCATCCCCGCCTATAATGAGGCAAAAGTGATCGAGGCGTCAGTGCGGCGCGTGCTCGCCAGCCGCGACGTGGTGCTGGACGTCATCGTCGTCGACGACGGATCGACCGACGCGACCAACGCGATCGTGGCACGGGCCTTTGCCGATGATGCGCGGGTCCGGCTGCTCACTCTGTCTAACGGCGGCAAGGCGGCGGCGCTCAACCGCGCGCTGGAAATGGCGCGGGCGCCGATCATCGTCGCGCTGGACGCCGATACCCAGTTCGAGGAAATGACGATCGCCCGGCTCGCGCGCTGGTTCGCCGATCCGCAGGTGGGCGCGGTCGCCGGCAACGCCATGGTCGGCAATCGCGTGAACCTCGTCACCCGCTGGCAGGCGGTGGAATATGTGACGGCGCAGAATCTGGAGCGGCGCGCGCTCGCCCGCTTCGGCGCGATCACGGTCGTGCCGGGCGCGGTCGGGGCATGGCGGCGCGCGGCGCTGGACGCCGTGGGCGGCTATCCGCTCGACACGCTGGCCGAGGATCAGGATCTGACGATCGCGGTGCAGCGCGCGGGCTGGCGCATCGCCTATGATACCGAAGCCGTCGCCTGGACCGAAGCGCCCGAAAGCTTCCGCGCCCTTTCGCGCCAGCGTTTCCGCTGGGCCTATGGCACACTGCAATGCCTGTGGAAGCATCGCAGCATCTGGCGCGATGGCAATCCCGCAGGCCTGGCATGGGTCGGCCTGCCCCAGGCCTGGCTGTTCCAGATCGGTTTCGCCATCGTGTCGCCCATCATCGATCTCGCCCTTGTCGTCAGCATGATCGACACGGCGGTGCGGGTGCATCAGCATGGCTGGGCGCAGACCGAAAGCGACGTGCTGCGCATGGGCTTTTACTGGCTGGTCTTCACGGCGGTCGACATTCTCTGCGGCGCGGTCGCCTATCGGCTGGAACCGCGTGAGCGGCACTATCCCGCGCTTCTGCTGGTCGCGCAGCGCATCCTCTACCGCCAGATCATGTATGGCGTCGTCATCCGCGCGGTGGGCACGGCTATATTGGGACCATGGGTCGGCTGGGGTAAGCTGGAACGCACCGGGCGCGTCCAGTCGGGCGAAGGCGCGATCGGAACAGCCGCTCCGATCGGTCGGGAACTTGCGGCATGAAGGCGCTCGGCCGCCCGATCCTGATCGTGGCGGGCATGGTGCTGCTCGGCTTCTGGTATATCGGCTACATCGGCGGCACGCTGTTCGGCATCATGCCGGCCACGGCGCAGGCATCGCCACATCCCCGCGCGGTGGCGCTCTATCTGTCGGGTGACATGGGTTTCCATGCCGGGCTGGGACCGGATATCGTCGAACGACTGAACCGGCACGGCATCAGCGTCGTCACCGTCAACAGCCTGCATTTCTTCCGCACGCGGCGAACGCCCGAGCAGGCGGGCGCGATGATCGCGGACGGGTTGCGCCGCGCGATCTCGATCGATCCGGTCGCGCCCCTGCTGCTGCTCGGCCAGTCGTTCGGCGCGGATGTGATCGCCCCGTCGCTGCCCTATGTGCCGACGCGGCTGCGCGCGCGCATCGCTTTTGTCGGCCTGGTCGTGCCGGGTGCGACGCGGCAATGGCGCGCCTCCCCGACCGAGATATTCTCGATGGGCGAGCCGGAGGAGGATGCGGCCGTCGCGGCGCAGCGTCTCAGTTGGGTGCCGCTGCTCTGCGTTCATGGGCGGGAGGAGGCGGCAAGCCTCTGCCCCGCGCTCCATCAGCGCAACGCCACCCGGATCGCGCTGCCCGGCGGGCATCCGCTGGCGCATGATCCGGACGCGGTGAGCGCCGTCCTGCTGCGCGCCATCGACCAAAGCCTCCCCGCGCCGGAGCGTCTCGCACGATCGGGACAGGCGCGATCGGAACTGGCACGATGACCGCCGCCGCCCTCGAACCTTGGATGCATCGTCGACGGACGCTGCTGGCGATCGGCGGCATGATGCTCGTGACCGCGCTGGGCTTCGCCGCGCTGCATCATCTGCTGGCCGACATGCATGTCCGGGATTTCCGGTCGGCCTTCCATGCGATGCCGGCGCGGGCGATCGTCCTGTCGGCGGGCATGACCATCCTCAGCTATCTGGCGCTCACCTTCTACGATGATATTGCCCTGCTCGGCATGGGGCGGCGCCTGCGCTGGCGGACGGTCGCGCTCGCCTCGTTTTGCAGCTACACGCTCAGCCATAATCTGGGGCTGTCGCTGCTGACAGGCGGATCGGCGCGGCTGCGCATCTATGGCGCGGCCGGTCTGCGGCCCAGCGAAACCGCCCGGATCATCCTGTCGGCCGGTCTGGCCTTCTGGGGCGGCGTGCTGACCATGGCGGCGCTTCTGATGTCCTTCCATCCCATTCCGATGGCGCTGGATGGCCTGTCCGTCGCCCAGCCGATCCAGCGGGCCATCGGTGTCGTCCTGCTGGTCGGCGCGGCGCTGCTGATTCTGGCGCTGGGACAAAGCCCCCGGTCCATCCGCCTGTTCCACTGGACGCTGGCTCTGCCGACGCGGGGTCAGGCGATGGCGCAGATCGGCGTCGCCTGCATCGACCTCACGGCCGCAAGCGCTGCCCTGTTCGTGCTGGTGCCGCATGCCAGCCTCAGCCTCTTCCCGGCCTTCTTCCTTGGCTATGCGTTGGCGATCATCCTCGCGCTCGTCACCCATGTGCCGGGCGGGGTCGGGCTGTTCGAAGCCGTCATGCTGGCCGCCCTGCCGCAGATCGACCGGCCCAGCCTGCTGGCCGCGCTGCTCGCCTATCGCGCCATCTATTATGTCATACCGCTGATCGTCGCGGTCCTGCTGATCGCCGTGCATGAAGCCCGGTCCTGGCGGCAACCGGCCAGCCGGATGCTGGACGGCGCGGAAATGCTGCTGCGCGAAATCGCGCCGGCCTTGCTGGCCGTGCTGGTGGCGGTCGGGGGCATCGTACTGCTGGTGTCGGGATCGCTGCCGGCGGAACCGGGTCGGCTTCGTGCGCTCAACGCCTTCGTCCCCATGCCCTTTCTGGAGGCATCGCATCTGGCGGCCAGCGTGGTCGGCGCGGTGCTGATCCTGTTGGCGTCCGGCCTCTATCGCCGGCTCGACGGCGCCTTCTGGCTCACCCGCCTGCTGCTGGTGTCCGGCGCCGTCTTCTCGCTCATGAAGGGGCTGGATTATGAGGAAGCCACCGTCCTCGTCATCATCGCCGCCCTGTTGCAGGCGAGCCGCTCCGCCTTCTATCGCCGGACCAGCTTCACCACCGCCATCCTTTCACCCGAATGGATCGCCGCGCTGGCGGTGGCGGTCGGCATTTCGATCTGGATCGGCTTCTTCGCCTATCGCCATGTCGATTATCAGAATGACCTTTGGTGGCAGTTCGGCCGTCATCATGATGCCTCGCGCTTCCTGCGTGCCGCGCTGGCGACCGGGGTGGTGGCGATCGGCGCCGCGATCTGGAGCATGCTCCGCCCGGCAACCACCCGCGCGCTGATCGCTACCGAAGCTGCCGCGCCCAGCCCCGCTGCGCTCGCGCTCGCCAGCCGGACGGACGCCTGCCTCGCGCTGACCGGCGACAAGCATTTCCTGGTCTCGCCAACGGGCCGCGCCTTCCTCATGTATCAGGTGCAGGGGCATAGCTGGATCGTCATGGGGGATCCGGTCGGCGATCCCGCCGAATGGTCCGACCTGCTCTGGCAGATACGCGAACGGGCCGATGCGGCGCAGGCCCGGCTGCTCATATATCAGCTCAGCATGGACAGCCTGTCGCTTGCGATCGACCTTGGCCTGTCGATCGTCAAATATGGCGAGGATGCGCGCGTCGACCTGACGCGTTTCATGCTGGACGGTCCCGCTGCGCGCCCGCTGCGCCATGCCGTTCGCCGGGCCGAACGGGAAGGCGCCACGTTCGAAATCGTCCGCGCGGCCGATGTGCCGGCGCTGCTTCCTCGCTTGCGGGCGATTTCGGACCGTTGGCTGGAAGGCAAGGGCGCGACGGAAAAGGGGTTCAGCGTCGGCCGGTTCGACCCGGCCTATCTCTGCCAGTTCGACTGCGCCCTCGTGCGCTGCCATGGCGAGATCGTCGCTTTCGCCAATATCTGGACGACGCCGAACAGGCGCGAAATATCCGTCGATCTGATGCGCCATGACCGGACCATTCCCTATGGTGCGATGGATTTCATGTTCGCCCGGCTGATGCAGTGGGGTGCGGCACAGGGCTATCGCTGGTTCGCGCTCGGCCTTGCGCCCCTTTCCGGCCTTGAAGCGCGCCGGCTGGCATCGCCCTGGGCGAAGGCCGGCGCCTTTCTCTATCGCCATGGCGGCGCCTTCTATGGATTTGAAGGGCTTCGTGCCTATAAGGCGAAGTTCGCGCCGATATGGGAACCGCGCTTCATCGCCGGTCCGCAGGGGCTGTCGATGGCACGCGCCATGGTGGACCTGCAACGGCTGGTCGGCGGTGGCCGGGCGAGCGCGACATCGCATATGCGTGCGCCCGCAAGGGAGCATGCCATGGAAGGGGCAGGCGGATCATGAGCCACAAGGTGCTGCTGATCGAGGATGACGCGACGACGGCAGACTATATCGCCAAGGGTCTGGCCGAGGAGGGCTTCGTCGTCGATCGCGCGGACAATGGCCGCGACGGTCTGTTCATGGCGACCGAACAGGGACATGACGCGATCATCCTCGACCGGATGCTGCCGGGCATGGATGGCATGGCGGTGCTGGCCGCGATGCGGGCGGCGTCGATCACGACGCCGGTCATCATCCTGTCCGCCCTTGCCGAAGCCGACGACCGGGTCGCGGGCCTCACGAGCGGGTCGGACGATTATCTGGCCAAACCCTTCGCCTTCGCCGAACTGCTCGCGCGCCTGCGCATCGTCATACGCCGGCGGACGGGCGCGGAGGAGCGGGAAACGCGGCTGAGTTGCAGCGACCTGGAGGTCGACCTGCTCGCCCGCAAGGTGCGACGGGGCAGGCGCAGCATCGACTTGCAGCCGCGGGAGTTCCGCCTGCTCGACTATCTGCTCCGCCACAAGGGGGAGGTGGTGACACGGACCATGTTGCTGGAAGGCGTGTGGGACTATCATTTCGATCCAGGCACCAATGTCATCGACGTGCATATCAGCCGGCTGCGGCGCAAGATCGATGAGGAGGGGGAAGCGCCGCTGATCCACACCGTCCGGGGCGCGGGCTATCGCCTGAGCGACCGGAGCTGACCCGCACCATGCGCTGGCGCCATTCCGTCATATGGCGTTTTGCCGCCCTCATCTTCCTGATGCAGATCGCCTGCGTGCTCGCGGCTTTGTGGGCGGTGCATCAGTTCACCGCGCGGTCGGTCAACCATGCCAGCCGGGAAGTGGCAGTGGGCCTGCGCGACGATATCGCCGCCACCTATGCCGCCGCTGGCCTGGGCGCGGCAGGGGCGACCGTCCGCAACCGCATCGCCAACGACCGCACCGGGCAGACGGTGATCCTGCTGCTGTCTCCGCGCGGTGAGACGGTCGCGGGCAATCTGGACCGCTGGCCCGCCGGCGTGGGCGTTTCGGAGGAATGGCACCTTGCCAACCTGCTGCGCAACGACCGGCGCGGGCGGGAACCGGAGGTGATCGGCCTCGTCAGCACGCGCTTCCCCGACGGGACGCGGCTGCTGACCGGCCATGTCGTCGAAAATGACCTGCGCTTCGGCGGCTTTCTGGAGACGGCGCTGGTGAGCGCCATCCTGCTCGCCGTGCCGCTCGCGGGTGGAGCCGCCTGGCTTTCGGCGGCGATCATCCGCCGCCGGCTGCGATCGGTGATCGACACCGCGACCGAGATCGGCACGGGCGACATGGGGCGACGGATCGCGCTCACGGGCAGCGACGACATGTTCGATGCGCTGGCACGCGCGATCAACGGAATGCTCGACAGGATCACGGGGCTGGTCGGCGAATTGCGGCTGGTGACGGACGGGCTGGCCCATGATCTGCGCTCCCCGCTTACGCGCCAGCGGGCGGTGATCGAAAATGCGCTCAGCCAGAGCCGCGACGAAGCCGCCATCGGAGCGATGGAACGCGCGCTGGAGGAGAGCGATACGCTGGTCAGGATGCTGAACACCGCGCTCGCCATCAGCCGCGCGGAAGCGGGCATCGGTCGCGGCAGTTTCGCGCCGTTCGATATCGCCGCAATGCTGGATGATTTTCAGGACATGTATGGCGCGGTCGCCGAGGACAAGGGCGTGACGATCGCCGTGGACGCGCCGCCCAGCCTTGTCATCCGCGCCCATCGCGAACTGGTCGCCCAGCTTCTGTCCAACCTGATCGACAATGCCCTGAAATATGGCGGCGACAGGATTCTGCTGTCGGCGCGGCCGGACGCAACAAGCCTGCGCGTGAGCGTCGCGGACAATGGGCCGGGCATCGCCGAAGCGCGCCGGGCGGAGGCGCTCAAGCGGTTCGCGCGGCTGGACGCATCGCGCCATATCACCGGGGCCGGCCTTGGGCTGTCGCTGGCAACGGCGGCAGCGCGGCTGCATGGCGGCGAACTTATCCTGGACGATGCGAAACCGGGCCTGCTGGTGACGGTGATCCTGGCCCCATGACGGTTCGAGTCCTGGCAGCGCGGCACCGGCCATTGCGGCGTGACTTGAGTGATCTCTTTGGCTACCACCGGCGGCTTCTGAACGGGGCGGTTGCGATGGATTGGATAATGGCGTCTCCTGCTGGGGCCGGTGCTTGCCCGACAATATGGCTCGGCGCTGTTCCGGCATCGAGGCAGAACCTTGATGCCGGGAGCCGCCGGTTCTGAGGATGGCCGATCCCGCTTCCGAAACGTCCGGCCTGCCCGCCTATCGCGCCTTTCTCAGCTACAGCCATGCCGACGAGCGCATGGCCGCCCGGCTGCATCGCTGGCTGGAGGCCTATCGCCTTCCGGCACGACTGGCCGGCACCTCCACGCCGCTCGGAACCGTGCCCCGGCGACTGGCGCCGATTTTTCGCGATCGCGCTGAACTTCCGGCGGCGTCCAGCCTCGACCGGGAAGTCCGGCAGGCATTGTCCCGATCGGATGCGCTGATCATCCTCTGCTCCCCGGCGGCCAAGGCATCACGCTGGGTCGACGCCGAAATCAGCCTGTTTCGCGAATTGCGCCCCGACCGGCCCGTCATAGCAGCGCTAATCGAGGGCGAGCCGGCGGACAGTTTTCCCACCGCCCTGTTCGCGCTCGACGCAGATGGAGTCCGGCATGAGCCGATCGCTGCGGACTTTCGACCAAATCAGGACGGCCAAAAGCTCGCTCGTCTCAAGATCGTAGCCGCGCTTACGGGCGTAGGTCTTGACCGGATCATCGAACGCGATGCGCAACGGCAGATCCGACGCGTGATCGGCATCACATTCCTGTCCATTATTCTTGCTCTATTCATGGCGGCGATGCTCATATTTGTCGCGAAGGCGAGAAGTGAGGCGGAAAATCAGAGGCAGCAGGCGGAAGGACTGATCGAATTCATGCTGACAGACCTGCGGGAAAAGTTGAGGGGCGTGGGCCGGCTCGACATTCTCCAGACGGTGAACGAGCGTGCGCTCGACTATTATGCCGACCAGCCTGACCTCTCGGCGCTTCCGCGGGATTCGCTCGAACGGCGCGCGCGTATCCTTCAAGCCATGGGAGAGGATGATTTCAGGCGGCGCGACAAGGCGGGCGCTCTGGCCAAGTTTCGCGAGGCTTATCGTGTGACGAAGGCGCTGATGTCTGCGGAACCGCATAACCCCGAACGGATATTCGCCCACGCGCAGAGCGAGTTCTGGCTCGGCTATGTCGAATATATGCAGGGTCATAATGAGGCAGCGCTTCCCCGCTTCCGAGCCTATGGTGCGCTGGCGCGGCAAATGGTCGACCTTCAGCCGAAGAATGAGAAATATTGGCGGGAACTGAGCTATGCTCAGGGCAATATCTGCACGATCGCCATTGATGATGCCGGCCGTCGGACGCAGGATCTGGACAGTTGTCGCGAAGCACTGGGAACGATGCAGCGCGTGCATCACATGCTGCCGGAAGATCAGGCCGTCGCCGCTGACCTGGCCAATCGGCATGCATGGATGGCGGATGCGCTGCGTCTGAAGGGGGATAATGACGGAGCGCTGGTCCAGCGCAACCGACAGAGCGCCATATTGCGGGGGCTGATCGATAAGGATCCGAAGAATGCGGGCTATATACAGGACTGGATGCTTGCCCGCTATTCGATGTCCCAATTGCTCTACCAAATGGGCCAGCGGCCGCGCGCGGAAGCGCTCCGGGCGGAGGCGCGCCGGGACGTGGACCGGCTCGTCGCGTCCGATCCGGTAAACAAGGACTGGCGGTCCTGGCAGGCCAAATTGTCGCGACCTTTTGAAAATGGCGGGGAACGAAACATGTCGACGTTGAACTATACGCAATATGGGCTTGCGCCGCTGGCGCCGGTCGAACTGTGCGACGATGCCGAACCGATCCGTTTCAACGTCATTCTGAAGGTGGAATGCGACCGGATCGTGCTGCGGTACGAGCAGCCTGCCGCGCCGGGCCGCCGTTATATCGCGATCACGGAGGATTCCCTCGTGGAGATCGCGCTGGTCGGCGATCAACTCTATTTTTCGAAGGCTCTTGAGGGCATCACCACCAAGGAATCCCTGGCCTCCTTCTATGGAGGGGTGGAATATGATGATTATGACGAGAAACTCGATCGATACAAGATTCTCCGCTTCCGCGCGCGCTACAATCAGGGCGGCAAATATGGCACGCGGCACGGATTCAATATCAATATCGACTTCCTTCAGGACATCGATGCCGGGGAGCCGAGATGGATCGGCCTGTCGATCGATCCGGACATCAAGAACCCGCCACCCAAGGATGATTGAGCAGCGCGACAGAGGATATAAGGCGGCATGACTTTTGCGCTTCTGGCCCGGATACGCACGATCGCGCGCGGCGGCGATACGATCCGTGCCTGGCGGGTGTTCAGCGAGGCTGGGCTGCTGGAGGCCCACTATTCCGAGGCGCTGAGCCTGAAGGGGCGCCTGCTCAAGGACAGGGGACTGCGCAGCGAGGGAGAGGATCGCGCTACGCTGTTGT
>NZ_DATKFP010000094.1:0-3410 GCF_035511395.1 Sphingobium sp. | reverse complement strand
ACCTGTCCGCCCTGCTGGACAAGGGCGCGGCCTTCGCCGCCGATAAGGGTATCGACCCGCAGGCGCTGACCGGCGCGCAACTGATCGAGGACATGAAGCCTCTGACCGCGCAGGTGCAGTTCGCCTGCGATACGGCCAAGGGTACGGTCACGCGGCTGGGCGAGCTGGAGCCGGTGGCGATGGCGGACACCGAACAGAGTTTCGCGGAATTGCAGGCGCGGATCGCGAAGACCATCGCCCTGCTGGACGCCGTGCCGCGCGAGAAGATCGATGGACGGGAAGACGCGACCGTCGTGCTGAAGGTGCCGGACGGCGAAATGCCTTTCACCGGGCGCAGCCATGTGCTGACCTTTTCGCTGCCCAATTTCTATTTCCATCTGACGACCGCTTATGCGCTGCTTCGGCAGGCAGGCGTGCCGGTGGGCAAGCTGGACTATCTCGGCGGAATGTAGCCGGCGATGACCTTATCCTTATCCGTTCGCTTTGAGCGAAGTCGAGAAGCCGATAGCGCGTTGGGTGAATTTGGCTTTACTGAACGCCACTCTGTCTCGTTTCTCGACGATGCTCGAAACGAACGGGTGTAGGTTGATTTCATTCAATCCCATCCAGTTCTAACCCCCGATCAGACGCACATAGGCGCTGGCCACCCAGCCGCTGACGCACGGGCCGTCATAGGCCTGCTTGCGTTCCACGGGGGACGAGACGCCGCAATCGGCGGGCATGGTCGCATTGTCGGCAGGCTGGGCTGGCAAGACGACCACGCCCAGCCATTTCTGGTCGATGCTGCGGGTGCAGACATAGGCGCGCTGCCCTTCCGTCAGCCGCGCCAGTTCCTTCGCATCGCTGAACGGCGCGGCGCGCAACACCAATCCGGCAGCGCCGCTCCGCGTGACCTGCCCCAGCGTGCCGCAGGCATCAAGACGCGGGCCATCCTCCCCGACGGTGACTGGCCGGGCGACCGGCGCATCCATGCGGCTTTCGGGCACATCCTCGCGCGGGGCGCCGGCCAGCGAACTGTTGGGCAATTCCTCATAGACGTCGTTGCTCTTGGAGCAGGCTGTGAGAAGCAACATCAAGGCAAGGACTGTCCGCATAGAAAGCGTGATAGACCGCCCAGCCCCCCGGCGAAAGACGGCATGTTTCGCTTTAGTTTCAGCGCGCCTTTCCCTATATGCTCGGCATGAGCGAAGAACCCGTCAACTCCCCGAACAGCAATGAATATGGCGCCGACAGCATCAAGGTGCTGAAAGGGCTGGATGCCGTGCGCAAGCGGCCCGGCATGTATATCGGCGACACCGACGATGGCAGCGGACTCCATCACATGGTCTTCGAGGTCAGCGACAATGCGATCGACGAGGCGCTGGCGGGACATTGCGACCGGATCGTCATCACGCTGAACCCCGATGGGTCGGTCAGCGTGGAGGATAATGGCCGCGGCATTCCGACCGGCATCCACAAGGAAGAAGGCGTGTCGGCGGCCGAGGTCATCATGACCCAGCTGCACGCGGGCGGCAAGTTCGAGAATACGTCGGACGACAATGCCTACAAGGTGTCGGGCGGCCTGCACGGTGTGGGCGTCTCGGTCGTCAACGCTCTCAGCGAATGGCTGGACCTCAATATCTGGCGCGACGGCGAGGAGCATTGGATGCGCTTCGCCTATGGCGACGCCACCGCGCCGCTCAAGGTTATCGGCAAGGCGCCGGAGGGAAAGAAAGGCACGCGCGTCACCTTCCTCGCCTCGACCGAGAAGGTACCCGGCGACGGCGCGACGTTCAAGAACCACACCGACTATGATTTCGAGAAGCTGGAACATCGCTATCGCGAACTGGCATTCCTCAACAGTGGCGTGCGCCTGTTCCTGGTCGACGCGCGGCATGAGGAGAAGAAGGAAGTCGAGCTTTATTATGAGGGCGGCATCGCAGCCTTCGTCAAATATCTCGACCGCAACAAGAATGCGCTGATGCCCGATCCGATCGCGATCGCCGGCACCCGCGACGACGTCACCATCGACGTCGCGCTGGAGTGGAACGACTCATATTATGAGAACGTCCTCTGCTTCACCAACAACATCCCTCAACGCGACGGCGGCACCCACCTCGCCGCCTTCCGCGCGGCGCTGACCCGCACGCTCAACAGCTATGCCGAAAAGTCCGGCGCGCTGAAAAAGGAGAAGGTATCGCTTACCGGCGAGGATATGCGCGAAGGGCTGACCGCGATCGTCTCGGTCAAGCTGCCTGATCCCAAATTCTCGTCGCAGACCAAGGACAAGCTGGTCAGTTCCGAAGTGCGGCAGCCGCTTGAAAGCCTGATGGCCGACAAGATGGCGGAATGGCTGGAGGAAAACCCCCAGCACGGCAAGATGATCGTCCAGAAGGTGATCGACGCCGCCGCCGCCCGCGAGGCCGCAAAGAAAGCGCGTGAGCTGACCCGGCGCAAGGGTGCGATGGACATCGCCTCGCTGCCCGGCAAGCTCGCCGACTGCCAGGAACGCGATCCGGCCAAGTCCGAACTCTTCCTGGTCGAGGGTGATTCGGCCGGTGGTTCGGCCAAGCAGGGCCGCAACCGCCACAATCAGGCGATCCTGCCCTTGAAGGGCAAGATCCTGAACGTCGAGCGCGCGCGGTTCGACCGGATGCTCTCGTCCAAGGAAGTCGGCACCCTCATCCAGGCGATGGGCACCGGCATCCGCGACGATTTCAATCTGGAAAAGCTGCGCTACCACAAGATCGTCATCATGACCGACGCCGACGTCGACGGCGCGCATATCCGCACGCTGCTGCTGACCTTCTTCTATCGCCAGATGCCGCAGATCATCGAGGCAGGGCATCTCTATATCGCGCAGCCGCCGCTCTACAAGGCGAGCCGCGGCCGGTCGGAAGTCTATCTCAAGAACGAAGCCGCGCTGGAACAATATCTGGTCGACAATGGCGTCGATACGATGGTCCTGGAAACCAGCGGTGGCGCACGCAGTGGCGACGACCTGCGCAGCCTGATCGAGCATGGACGGCGGATGCGCGCGGTGATGCGCTATGTCCCGCGCCGCTACAATCCGGCCATCATCGAGGCACTGAGTCTCAATGGCGCGCTCGATCCCGAATTGTCGAACGACGCGCAGGCGCAGCGGCTGGCCGCGACCGTCGCCTGGATGGATGCCCATGATGTGGAGGGCCGCTGGTCGGGCCGCATCGCCGAGGAAGGCGGTTTCCACTTCGAGCGGATGTGGCGCGGCGTCACCGATCATCATGTGATCGAGGGCGGCTTCATAGGATCGGCCGAAGCACGCAAGCTGCACAGTATCGCCAGCGAAGAATCGGCCAGCTACCAGAGTTCCGGCCGGTTGGTGACGGTCAAGGCCGCCGCTGCGGCCGAGGAAGCGGGCGCGGACGATCTGCCCGCCGCCCCGGCCAAGG
>NZ_DATKFP010000093.1:0-13224 GCF_035511395.1 Sphingobium sp. | reverse complement strand
TCCTCGGTTAATTCCCGTCAAAGGAGCGAGTGGGAACAGAAAGCACTTCGGATTCACATGGGTTAGCTGAGTTGTCGTCCGTGCCGCACGGCTCGGAAAATCGGAACTTGAAAAGATGGCGAAGGTTCGTTGCCTTGCACTTCGCTGGACAGAAATCCTACCTGCCCCGTAGCGGCGACCGTCTGACAGCGCCTCAGCAAGCAGGAAAAAGCCATGAGCCCCATACAGGAAGATCAACCCAAGCCCGGTGATGAAGCTCCGGCGGGGACGCAAGGCACGGGCGAAAATCTCTGCCCTCGTTGCGGTGGCAGCGGTCGCGTCGAAGGCAAACCCTGTCCGACATGCGAAGGGACCGGCCGGATTACCAGCGGTATTGGCGGCGCATAAAGCGCATCTCCGCTAACTCAGATTGCTCCACGCCCACCTGCCGATTTCCGGTTTGCGCGTTGTAAGGGTGCAAGTTCGGCAGGAGCAGCGGATGATGAGCCTTTCCTATCAACATTATTTTGGCGGCAGCCGTCTGCAGCTATTGCTGGGTACGATCATACTCAGCGGCTGCAGCCCCGCCGCCAATCATGAGAATGGAAGGGTGCCCGGCGGCACGAACCAGCAGGAAGCGATCAACGAGGCGGGGCCGACCAATTCCTCGAACGTCATGCCGGGCATCGGGGCACCTGGAACGGGTGGAAAGGACACGCAATGATGCACGCAAGATCCGGCAAAGCCAACTCCTGCGCCATGGGCTGGGCCGCGCTGCTTTGCCTTTCCGCCTGTAGCCAGACCGGCGGCGGCGAAGGCGAGGGGCTTCCGGCCAATGGCAGTGCGACCGTCGCCAAGCACTATGAAGGTCCAAAGCCCGAGGGCGTGTCAAGCCCCAATGACGCCGTAACGACGACCTTCTACATTCCACAGGCAGCGATCGGCGACATGTACGAGATCGAAGCTGGCGAACTTGCCATGGTTCGTGCGCACGCGCCGGACGTGAAGGCGTTCGCGCGGCAGATGGTGACCGATCACAAGTCAACCAGCGCGCAACTGCGGCGCTTCGTGGCCGACAATCCGGTCAACATCGCCATTCCGCGCAACATGGATCCGCGACGTTCGGCGATGCTGGGCAACCTGCGCGGTGCAGGCGATCGGGAATTCGATTCCGTCTATATCGGCCAGCAGGCGGCGGCTCATTTGGAAGCCTATAATCTGCACGCCAGCTACGCCCGGCGCGGGGATTATCCGGCGCTCAAGCGGCTGGCCGAGCAAACTATGGGGATCATCACGCAGCACCGCAAGCATATCGAAGCATTGGACCAGAGCCTTGGTCCGACATCGCAGCGCGTACCGGCGGGCCAGTGATGCCCGGCTTGCGCTTACAGTCAAAAAAGGATGAGATGATGAGGAATTGGCGAGGATTGACATGCGCGGGCGCGACCATGCTGGCATTGACTGCTTGCACCACGGCGACGCCCTATCAACCAGCTGGACAAAGTCGTGCAGCGAGCGGCGGCTATTTCGACGAGCAGATAGAAGCCAACCGGTTTCGCGTTACCTTTTCCGGGAACAGCATGACCTCGCGGGATACCGTCGAGCGCTACCTGCTCTATCGCGCCGCCGAGCTGACCCAGCAGCGCGGCTATGACTGGTTCGTCATGGCTGATCGCGATACCGAAAAGCGCAGCTCGACCTATGTTGATCGTCCCTTCGGTCCTGGCACCTATGGCTATTGGGGTCCTTCCTGGCGCTATTATGGTCGGGGCTTTGGCTGGCGCAGCTGGGATCCCTTCTGGGGCGATCCCTTCTGGGACCGCAGCATCGATATCCGCACCGTCGACCGCTATCAGGCATCGGCGGAGATCGTGATGGGCAAGGGTCCTAAGCCGACAGACAATATCCGTGCGTTCAGCGCCGCAGAGGTGCTCGCCAACATTGGCCCCAATATCGTCAGGCCGTCCTGATCGGATCTTATGCGCGTCGCGGAGATATTTTGTGCCGCGACGCGGTCGCGCCCATAGGCATCCGCGCGCACGGACACGCCGCGTTGGCCGGGAATAGCGGTCAGGTACAGCATGTAGACCGGTACAGGAGCGGGCAGGTCGATGCGCCGTTCGCTGTCGCTGCCAACTGCGGGGCCGCGGCCGCCGAGCAGCCACGCCTCGAGCCGGGCAGCATCTTCTACCCTGACGCACCCGGAACTCAGTCGCCGCTGTGAGCGGGTGAAAGCCGTTTTGCCGCGCGTATCGTGAAGATAGATGCCGAGGCGATTGGGGAGCATGAACTTGACGGTGCCCATCATATTGTCACGCCCCGGCCGCTGCCGCATGCGCAGCTTGGCCTCGCCACGCGCGACAGCGCGCCAATTCACCTGCTGCGGCGTAAGCGGGTGGGCATCGGGACCCCAATCGGACAGCAGTTCAAGCCTCTCCTCCGCCAAGCGATCGGGGCCGTTCTCGACGACTGCGGCGGCGCGGGCGCGGACCAGATCGGGAGGCAGGTTCCAATAAGGGTTGCGCACAACATAGCGGATCAGCCCGGCGAGGAGGGGTGTCGGGTGGCGGTCGGACCCGACGATCACCCGCATGCGTGCGGGCGGCCGCCCTTTCTCGATCATCCATAGGTGCGCCGACGCCGTATCGACCAGAATATAGCGGTCACCAGGGTCGGCCGGCAGCGCGCGCAGCCGGTCCATATTGGCGAGAAGGCGCTGTTCGGTACGATTTCCGTTCGGGCCGGAAATGGCACCGCCCCGCTGGCGATAAGTCAGAAGGGCATTGCGAAGGCCTTCATAGAGCGGGTGCATCCGTCGGATCGCCACAAGATGCGCGGGCTGAGAGGGCGCAGCGGCAGCGGCTTCGAGCAGCGCGAGCGGTCGCGTCTCCGGCGCCAAGCGCGCGTCCACATAGGTCGTCGTCGCACCGGGCGTGGGGCTGCGGAGCGCATGGAGATAGGTGACGAAACTACGCGACAGGGCGCGATCGAATGCAGGCGCTGCAAGAGGGTCGCGCGACAGCTTTAGAAGGTGCGCGAGGTCAAAGGATGCGGGGTCGAGGCCCTCCTCGGCCGCGCTTCGGAGCCAGTGCAGGATGATGACCGCGGACGATCCCGTCCAGAGCGCGCGACCATTTCGCTCATGGTAGAATTGTTGGACCGCCGCATCCATGGCAAGGGGCTGTCGCACTGGAAGTTCGGCTAGGCCCGCCCCCGCGCGCGAGACCGGCACATCGCCGCTAAAGCCCAGAAGCCCGGCGACAGCGAAGCTGGCAAGGATGAGCTTGACGGTGCCCATGTTAGGTATCGCCCTATCGGCTCCCGCCACCGGACGCCATGGGCATACCGGTGGCGGGCAGGCCGTAGCAAGTGTCAGCCGCGTTCTCCGGCCTCGCTGACGCCCGATCCCGTGGTCCCGGTGCCCATTCCATCGGACTGGTCGCTGCCCATGGCGCCGCTTCCGGGAGTGCCGCTGTTCATGCCGCCAGCGTCACTCATCATTCCGCTGTCGGTGGTGCCGCCGGAGCGGCTGCGAACGCCCGTCCGGGTGCCGGTGCCGCTCATGCCGCCCGTGCCGGCATCGACCGGGCTGCGGCCCATCGAGCTGCCGGTCGACGTGCCTCCCATCGTATCGCTGCCGGTCGTTCCGGTCTGCCCGGTGGAACTCGTCGTGCTGCTACCAATACCGCTGTTCGTGCTCTGCGCCACGGCGACACCACCAGCGATGGCAAGGCCCAGCGCGCCGACTATTGTAAGCTTCGCTAACATATCATATATCCCTGTACTTGAGTGGGACTCACTGAACTTTGGAAATGAACTACCGTTCCTGACATTCATCTGTCATTAAACATAGGTTGCTGAATTTCTTTATTACACTTTCGTATCGACCGGGGGCCTGTATTTGAAGTATATTCTGGCGATGCTGGCAGCATTGGTTGCCGGAACGAGCATGAGCGCGTCGATGGATCGGCGACCGCGAGTGGCTATCATAGACAGCGGAGTCGCGAAGACAGCTGAACTCCAGCCTTTGCTGACCGCGCAGTATGACATGGCGTCGCTGCCGGCGCGGGCCGCGTTCAAGCCGCGCTATGATCATGGCACAATGGTCGCGACGATCCTTGCTCGGGCGGCCGCGCGCGATGTCGAGATCATCTCCCTGCGGATCGACGACCCGGCCGGGTGCCCCACCGGCGCCAATCCGCCCTGCCAGCCGAATGTTGCGCCTGTTGCGGCGGCCATCCGGCGTGCCGTCAGCCTGGAGGTCGATGCCATCAACATCTCGCTTGCGCTCGACGATGATCCGCGCATTGCCGCCGCCGCAGGCGAGGCGGGCGCACGCGGAATCGATGTCATTCTGGCCGCTGGCAACAGGGGTCTCGATCATCCCGACAATCTGACGGCAGCGCGGGCGGCCTACCCAAGGGCGGTGCTCGTGGGCGCGCTGGATGCCGCCGGCCTGCCCTGGATCGGGACCGACCGACCCGATCCCGCTCCCCATCGCTACCTTTATACATGGCAACTCGGCGTCAAGGTACCGACGGTAGCTGCCGACGGGCGTGCGGTCGCCGGAACGGGAACATCCATCGCGGTACCTATAGAAACCGCGCGATTATTGCAGCGGGAGCGACTCGCGCTCGAAGCCACCCATGCGCATGGCTGGGCAGACACGCCTCAAATTCGAGGAGCGACCGGCTCCTAAGGCTAATCGATCGGAATGATTGACCGCTTCCCTGGCGCTCTGGCTTATACGGGCTGCGGATTTGCAAGCCGCTATGCTTAGCCGCCCAAGGTCCGGTCCTGCTTTCGAAACCACGCCAAGGCGTCTTCGAAATGCACCGGCACGAAATCCGGCCAGAGCTCGTCGCGCACATAGATATCGGCATAGACCGATTGAACCGGCAAAAAGCCGCTCAGCCTCCTCCCGCCGCCCCAGCGAACAATGAGATCGAGGCGCGAGACATCGCAGGACCTGATCGCGCCGCGCGATAGACCGTCCAAGTCCCATTTCCATCCGTAGTTGACGAGCAGGTTCACTTTGATGCCCGAGCCCTGCCGCACGCGGAAACGGGTCAGATCGCTGGGGAACTGGCTGGACGCTTCATCGCCGAGGACGAGCACGGCGGCCTCTCGCTGCGCGATCTCCCGCGCGAAGCCCGCTGTGGCGGCTATGAACGCCTGCTTTTGCGGTGAAGGACGCTTCATATTGTCCTGCGTGAAGCAGAAGATGGATATCTCTTCTATGCCGATGGCCGCGCAAAGATCGAAGAGCGCCAGCCCTGGCGCAATGCCATGCGCATAGCCTTCATCCTTGCGCATGCCCCGGTCGACGGCCCAGCGCCGGTTCCCGTCCGGAATGAAGCCGATATGCTTAGGCAGAAAAGCCTTGCCCATGAAATCCTACTCCGATCCCGTCATCTGTCGCAGGACTACTGCGATACACACACTCATCGGCCGGCTGCGTTCCCTGCTGCGCCGCCGGTGGCGCCAGGGTGCGCATTGGGAGGAACCTCTCCCGACCCACTGACCGGCGTGGGAGCGGTGGCTGCGTTGCCGGGTGCATCGTCGGCACGATTGATGGCGGCTGAATCGACCAAGGCGCTATTTGCCGCCTGTCGACTGCCCCCATCCGAACAGGCAGCGAGCGCACCCACTGTTCCGATGACGAGGATCAAGATTTTCATAGCCATTCCTCCAGCCGGTTGATCACGCAAGCGCCACATCGAGGATCATCATGATACAGAGCCCTAGAATGAGAGACACATGGGCCCGGCCTGAGGGTTCGCGCCCGAGGTCGGGCACGATCTGGCTCATGATGACGCTGATCATAGCGCCTGCGGCAAGGCAAAGCGCCCATGGCAGCAGAGGCTGGAACTGCGCCACAAGCAGCGCGCCCGCCGTGCCGGCTACAGGTTCCACGAGCCCCGATACCACGGCGCCCGCAAAGGCGAGGAGGGGCGAATAGCGCAGCGAAAGCGCGCACCCCACGGCAAAACCTTCTGGTATATTCTGGATGCCGATCCCCAAAGCGGTGGCGCTGCCCTGCGCATAGGCGCCTCCGGCGAAGCTCACGCCGACGGCCAGACCTTCGGGCAGATTGTGCAAGGTGATCGCGAGCACGAACAGCAAAAGAGAGCGGCTTTGCGTGGCCGTGGGATTCGATCCCTCGTCCTGCGGAAGAAAGCGGCTCAACACCATGATGCTTGCCGCGCCCGCAGCCACCGCCGCGGCGACTGTCAAAGCCGACCGCCAAGGCGTCGCTCCGCTGACGTGCAAATGCCCCAGCGCAGGTATGATGAGCGAGAAGAAGGACGCGGCGAGCATCACGCCCGCCGCGAATCCGAGCATCACGTCCTGATAGCGTTGCGCTGACCGGCCGATGCCCAGGATCGGCAAGGCGCCCAGAGCGGTCGCCAAGCCGGCGAGGAGACTCCCGACCGAACCGGCCAGCGCCGGCGACCAGGAGAGGCTCAATGACTTGCCTGCTCACCCTGGCTGCGAAGCGCGAGGAATTTCTGCACGATCACCGGCAGCGTCTCGTCGAGAAAGGCGACCATGGCCTGTTCTTCCCTTAGGCTTTCCTCCAACTTGGGGATCGCGGCCTGGAAGCCGCCGGCTTGCGCCATGGTGATCAACGCCTTGTATGTCGCCACCTCGAAATTCTCGAATGCGAAATTGGCTAGGCTGTTCTTGATGATTTCGTCGGGCGCGAGCGCATGGGAAAGCGCCGCGACGCTTCCCGACAATTTCATCGCGGCATCCTTGATGGCCGAAGGGCTGTCCTCCAAACTGTCGAGAATGGACTCCAGGCGTTCGATCTGCCGCTCGGTCTCGCCGCGATGACTGCGCAGTCGCGCTTCTACCTCGGCATATTGCGCCAGATGCTCGATCTGCCGGTCCATGATGCCCAGGGCCTGATGCTCGACCGCATGCGCATCGCGCAGGCCGACGATGAACATATGTCGTACCGTGTCATGATCCATGATGATGTTTTCCTCAGAGAGCGGATTGTTTGCGGGACATCGCTTTCGCTTCGGCCATGTCGGCCGCGCCGCCCATATCTTCGTCGCTGAGCTTGCCGGCCCCAGGTCCAGCGCCCAGGTCGGCGCCCGTGGCGGGGCTGGAGTTAGGATCGGACGCGAGCCGGCCCATCATGGCGGCATAGTCCTGCATGTCACGTTCACCCAGCTGAACCGATGCCTGTCCGTCGCCCCCGTCGAGCGGCAGGTTGCCTTCGACATCGTCGAGCCGTTCCCACTGCTCGCCCTCGTTCCAGGGTCCGGTTGCGTCGCCCTCGCCCTGCGACGTGTTGACGTAGAGACTGGCGTAAGGCGTGAGGCCGGGCAGCTTGCCGGCCGGGAAATTGTCCTGGATCGAATAGAGCGCCTTTTCGAAACTTTTCTGATGAGAAACCTCGCGGGTCATCAGGAAACCGAGCGCCTCCTTGATACCGGGATCGTCGGTTATGTTGATGAGCCGCTCATAGACGATCTTGGCCCGGCTCTCGGCGGCGATGTTGGAGCGCAGGTCGCAGGCCGGATCGCCGCGGCTGTCGATATAGGCGGCGGTCCAGGGCACCCCCGACGAGTTGGTGAGCGCAGGGCCGCCGCCGTACAGGATCGACTGGGTATGGCTGTCGCCGCCCGCGTTGATCGTCATGTAAAGGTCTGCTTCCTCCATCGACGCTTCGCTGAGCGCGCCCTTGACGCCCTTGTTCAGCATCGCGACGATCGAGCCGATCACCTCCAAATGGCTGAGCTCTTCGGTCGCAATATCCAGCAGCATGTCCTTGCGGCCTGGATCATCCTCGGCCAGCCCTTGCGTGAAATAGCGCATTGCGGCGGCGAGTTCGCCGTCCGGCCCGCCAAATTGTTCGAGCATGAGTGAGCCAAGCACTGGGTTGGGCTCGGACACGCGGACCGTATATTGCAGGCGCTTATTGTGCATGAACATCGTCATGTCTCCTCAAGATCAAAGGGGTCGAAGGGCGGATGATTGGGCTAGCGGTCGGTCACCGTGGGATTGGCCAGGCGATGCCCCGATGCGGTCGCATCATGGCCGCTGTGCGCACTGTAATAGATGAGGGCGGTAAGCCCGCCCGCCACCAGGACGGTAAGTCCGACACCGAAAATGGCGACGGCGACGACCGCTGGCCGCATGGGCGCACCTGTGAGCCACAGATATGTCAATGTCAGGGCAACCGCTGCACCCGCGGCCACTATGGAAACGCCGATCAATAGGCGGAAAGTTTTTGCGGCACCGCCGCGTCGCGCGCTCATGAAGCCTCCCAGATCGATAGGAAATGAAGCTCCTGAAACAGCTTACGTTCCTTTGATTGCACCTGAGCGCTAACCTGGTTTGCACCGATGTGAGCGAAGTCACTCTTCGCTGTTCCAAGGCAGTGCTTGTACGCTACCGTTCCAAACCGTTTCCTTGTTCGGCTGTCGAAGGATCGCGGGCGTCGTGGGCCAAAGCCGCACCGCCTCCAAGAGGCAGGCGCGCAAGAACGGAAAATCGGCATCGATATCGGCTCGGGCGCGCCGCATTAGCAACCTCCTGGCGGCAAGGACGGCAAGCGCCCGAAAGGTAGCGATGCCAGCCGCGCCGAAGGCAAAAAGCCATTGCCCGATCTGGTCAGATGGCGCAAGTCCGGGGTCCGGAACTGGCGGAGATAGGCTGCCAGACTGCCGGTCTCTCCTACGTCGATATAGTGGCCCACCCGCGCGGCGAAGCGCTCGCGCAGATACCTGCGCTTAGGCTTTAGGCAAAATCCAGTTGGCGTCGCCACGCAGCTTGAGCAGCATAGCGGAGAGTGCCTTGTCGTCACTCGCGCCATCTCCCAGTACCACACGGCGCGTAATATGAAACCAGGCATCCTTGAACGCGCCCCACGTAAGCGAAGGCGCACTCTTCAGCGGGGTGATCTCTTGCTCGATTACGTGCTTGAAAGTATCCATCCGGTGAAGGCCGCAGGCGTGCTTCTCAGTTGTCTTCTGGTTTGATGATGCGCTTTGCTGCAGCGTTGCGGCGTGCTGCGATTCTGCCGAGTGCGACCTGGATGGGAAAGACGTCCAGTTCGTCGGGGTCATACCCGTCGAGCCACTCAGTGATTTCGGCATGATCGGGATGGGCCGGGTCGGCTTTGGCCTCAAGCATTTCGTAAAATCCGTGGATTCCTCCGCAGTCTTCGGGTGGGCAGTCGCGCTCTCCGCCGATAAAGCGGGGATATGCCGTGCCGGGTTCACCGCGACGTACATGGCTGACGGTGAGGCTATGCTCCCAGCTGTCGCCAAAATCGTAGGTGTAATCGATCTTGGTCGTGCCCGGGGCGAGCACTTCGCGCAGGCGCGTGCGCGAGGCGACCTTGCGTGGCACCGTGCCCAGTCTTCATCCATGGGCAGGCCATAGCTCTGGCCGTCGATGACCAGTTCCCAGAGGTGGTAATCCAGCCAACCCATCGTGACCTGGACGATATCGTGCAGGACTTTGAGCGTGATTGAGGTCGGTACTTCGACCACGCGCCAGATTGGCGGATCGGAGTCTTTCAACTCGATACGAAGCGTGGCGATCTCGGTGAAGCTGTCGATGGCGGTGGGTTTAGGGGCGCTGCGGGTCGTCATGCTGCCTGAGATAGCACGCCCGCGCGCTTGTGCCAGTTCCATGGCAGCAACTGATCGAGTTGGCGTACCGGATGATCGGCGATGCGCGCGAGGACGTTGGCCAGCCAGGCCTGCGGATCGACATCATTCAGCCGGGCGGACTGGATCAAGGTGTAAAGGACTGCCGCGCGCTGGCCGCCGCGGTCAGAGCCGCAGAACAGCCAGGCTTTCCTGCCCAGCGCCATCGCAGGGTCATTCTGCCCATGTCGGGCAGATGGTAGAGTTTCATTATCGCTGGCATCCATATTACGGCGGTCGTGTGTCCTCAACCCTGAACTGGATGTTGAGCAATGCGTGAAAGAATTTGCTGAGGCGGGGATGGGGATGACGTACATCCTCGCTGCCATAACCAGTATCAATCAGCACCAGCCCTCGCTGGTCTCGATCAACTGTGCTGCGCACGGAATAAGTCCAAAAACACCTTTGCTGAAGCCGTCAAAGATCGGTCCGCCGACGGACAATCAGTTCCACACCTCAAATAATGCACGCGCATGTTCCAGCCTTTGAGGTGATCAAAATGCCGCCGCATCATCGTCGGCGCATGACTGGCAAAGCTCCGGTTCGGCGGATCGTTCCCTCGGAAAGACCGCGCGAAAACCTATGTTAGTGCCTGTTTTCACCCCGACGCACGCCGGGCACAAGCGATCTCGAGTTGGTTCCCGGCCTAGGACATGCGTGAACCGCAGTCGCGGCAGTGGTCGCTAACTTGTGAAAGCCGCCCGGCTCACGGTGCGATCCAGAGCGGCAGGCTCCGGATCCAAGGCTCCTCCCTTGTCAGGTGGGGCAGCCATGTTATCAATCAAGGCGTGAGCAGCGCAAATCCACACTCCTTTATGGTCGGCATTGAACCGGCCGACATCGATTTCTTGGGGCATGTCAACAATGCCAGCTACTTGAAGTGGGTTCAGGCAGCCGTGTTCGACCACTGGCATGCGGTCGCGCCGGCAGAAGCGGTAACACGACATCTCTTGGTCGCCCTGAAACATGAGATCACCTATTTGCGTCCAACATTTCTGGACGATGAGGTCGCTGCAACCGTTTTGCTGGAAAAAGTGCAGGGCGTATGTGCCTTCTACGAAACGGTGATCCGGCGTGGCGGAGAGATATTGGCCGAAGTCTGTTCGAGTTGGTGCTGCGTTGACCCCACGCTGAGGCCATCGCGCTTGGCGCGCGATATCGTGAAACGGTTTTTCCCGAATGAGCCAAGCGAGATCGACGTCTGCGCGTGGGCGCCGAACTGACGTCCGCGTCATCGCTCGCGAGCAAGGCGCTTCAGTTTAGCCGCTGCCGCGCTTACACGTCGCTCACTGCCTGACACTATGCCCGCTGCGTCCCGCTTGATCAGCAAGGTCGGGAATATCGCGCAATTCGTCGTTAAGCTGCAGATTGACGACCCTGCCTTCAGCTATCACGATCACCGCCGCCGCGATAACGAGCACAAACTCGAGCAGAGTGGAGGCGGTGCCGATAAAGCCGATCAGCGTGCTCTTTGGTACCATTACATCCAGCGCCCCAAAGATCAGCGAAGCGATCAGTAATATTGCCGCGACCAGCCCAATGAGCGTGGCCCAACTCATCAACCTGCACCGATGCCGATAGCTTAGTATCTGGTCCTTCAAGTTGTCGGCGCGCTCATCGGCATGCTCGTTGGACCGGTAGTCGCCCACCGCTTCCCGGTAGCGATCGATGGCACTATCATAACGCTGTTGTAGAAACCCCATGAAGATCCACGCCGCGAAGACGATGGCCGCATTGGGACCCACTGCTTTTAGGATTTCACCAAGCTGAATCATCGGGAGCTCGATCACAAGTTACCATTTACGCAGATCGCCAACCTAGAACCTGCAGAACAATTAGAACGGCGACTGTGAGCGGATGTTCCTGCGCAATTGATGCAGCTTACCTATGTTATACAAACTGTAGAAAACCTATGCGCACCTTCACTTGGTCACCCCTGGTGAGGACTAATAGCCCACCGAACCCGTTCAACTGGACCCGTTTCATTACGGGTATAGAGCGCCAGTCCGGGCTCCCCTATCGACAGCTTTCCTTCCTGAAGAACGGCCAGCGCCTTGGCCATGTCCACGTAGCCCGCCTGCCAACGCATACCAGCCGACCTGGAAGAGAAATCGAAGCCTTTTCCACTGACTTCTTCGCTTTGAGCCGCATATACAATGTGCATGATGGTGACTGAGGCCGCATCGCCGCGATGTGCACGCTCATCGAAAATCGCCTGCCATGCCGCTATCGCGCGGCGGCTTTGCGTCGCGAATATCAGATCCTGCATACGTGCTGCGGTATCGCCAAGGGTGTTGGGTTTTGGCGCCCGCAATGGCAGAAGGTCAATAGCGATGCAAAGAAGTGGCTGCTGAGACACCTCGCTCAGAACAACGTCGAGCGGCAGGTTCGATGATATGCCAGCATCGCCAAACAAGCGCCCATCGATATCGATGGGAGGAAATACCGGAAGAAGGGCACTGCTGGCGCGGAGGTGATCGGGTTCGACGCACTGCATCCGGGTATCGAAAACAACATCGTCCCCGGTCTCGATATCCACGGCCGTCGCCGAGAAACGCGGGGTTCCACGATTGAGCAAATTGAAATCGACCAGGCGCTCAACCGTGTTCCGAAGCGGCGTGGCATCGTAAAGGCTCGACGGCTCCGCACTGCCGGACGGATTCCACCAGGGACCGAGAAGATGGCGGGGCATAAACAGATCAAGCCTGCCTGTCGAGAGCGTCCATGCGGCCGCGGCAGTACGACGGGCTTTCTCAAGGAGAGGCCAGGCATGCGTTTGCGGTGCATCCGACGCAGGCTTCCACAAGGAGCGGAGCGCTGGTATCCGCTGGTCCGTGGGGTTTCCGCAAATGATTGCGCCGTTGATGGCGCCAGCCGATGCGCCCGCTACCCAGTCCGGCTCAAGTCCGTGATCGCAAATCGCCTCATATGCGCCGGCCTGATAAGCGCCCAGCGCATTTCCTCCGCTCAGAACGAGCGCGAGGCTGAATTCCAATTTGGTCGACGGTGGTCTCGCTGTCGCTGACCGTGGAGCGTCGTTGGAACGATGGCTATTTGGTGCGTCATTCTGCATAGTTCATGGGGCCCTCATGCGTGTCCTGTGCCGGTACCTCGGGCCCTTGTTCCGAACGACCTATCACCCGGCCCTTGAGAAATTCACGTTCTGATTTAGATGCTAAGTCTGCCGAATTGCATTTGGGTGCAAACCAAGCTTGAGCGGTCGCCGCCGGCTCATCCAGGTAGCCGAGGACGTGATGCGACCCGTTCGAGAAACAATTGCTGGAGGCGCGTGGCGCCTTCGGCCGTACGACAGACGAGCCTGCGTCATGGGAGTGGGCCGGGCAGCCGCGATGTTCTCGTCCTCGTCACCGCTGTAGGTTGGCGCCGCATACTCATCGAGCGTCCAGGCGAGAATGCCCGCTCTCGCGTAGCTTGCTCATGATGACTCTCCTCGTCTTAAGAAGAGCCCAGAGCAACATTGGCGCGCGCGCTATCACACAGGTTAGAACGGCGCAGTTTCTCCTCGCCGATTAATTTCAGGGGTTGCTGCACATTACTTCCTTATAACATA
>NZ_DATKFP010000092.1:0-34128 GCF_035511395.1 Sphingobium sp. | reverse complement strand
TCAGGCGAGCCGCAGCGGCATCGACCTGGTCGTCGAGAAATGGGACGAGCAGACGTCGGTCCAGTCGGTTGTCGATCATCTGCTGCGCGGCCGGATCGACGGCGTGGTCCTGCCGCCGCCGCTCTGCGACCTGGAGGAGATGGTGGAGGCGCTCGCCGCCGCCAACATTCCCGCCGTCGTCGTGGCGACCGGCAAGCCGCCTTCCGATGTCTCTGCGGTGCGCATCGACGACCGGCAGGCCGCCTATGAAATGACGCGCCACCTGATCGCGCTCGGCCATGCGCGCATCGGCTTCATCAAGGGCAACCCCAATCAGACGGCCAGCGCCAAGCGATTCGAGGGCTATGTCGAGGCGTTGCAGGAAGCCGGCATAAAGATCGAGGACGAACTGATCGCACAGGGCTTCTTCACCTACCGGTCAGGGCTGGACGCGGCCGAGCATATCCTGTCGCTGATCGATCCGCCGACGGCGATCTTCGCGAGCAATGACGACATGGCCGCCGCGACCGTGGCGATCGCGCACCGCAACGGGCTTGACGTGCCGGGCGACCTGACTGTCTGCGGCTTCGACGACAGTTCGCTGGCGACGACGATCTGGCCGGAACTGACCACCATTCGCCAGCCGATCAGCGACATGTCGCGCGCGGCGGTGGAGGTGCTGGTGCGACGGCTGAAGGGCCGCAAGGGACAGAAGGTGGAAGGCGCCGAGCATCTGGTGCTCGACCATGCGCTGATCCGGCGGCAATCGGACGCCGCGCCGCGGATGCGGCCGCGGCTGGGCGGGCGGTAAAGATACTCCCGTTCGCTTCGAGCGTGTCGAGAAACGTTTCTCGACTTCGCTCGAAACGAACGGCGATGGATTTATGCCTCGACGAACACGCGATTGAAGATCGTGTCGACCTGGCGGAAGTGATAATCGAGGTTGAACTTGTCCTCGATTTCCTGCGCGCTGAGCGCAGCGGCGACATCTTCGTCGGCCTTGAGCAGTTCCATCAGCGACAGCTGGCCGTCCGATTCCCACACCTTCATGGCGTTGCGCTGGACATAACGATAGCTGTCCTCGCGGCTGACGCCCGCCTGGGTCAGCGCCAGCAGAACGCGCTGCGAGTGGACGAGGCCGCCCATCTTGTCGAGATTTTTCATCATCCGCTCGGGATAGACGAGCAGCTTGTCGATCACGCCGGTCATGCGACCGAGCGCGAAGTCGAGGGTGATGGTCGCATCGGGACCGATGTAACGTTCGACCGACGAGTGCGAGATGTCGCGCTCATGCCACAGCGCCACATTCTCCATCGCGGGCATGGCATAGCTGCGCACCATGCGGGCAAGACCGGTGAGGTTTTCGGTCAGCACCGGGTTGCGCTTGTGCGGCATGGCCGACGAACCCTTCTGACCAGGCGAGAAATATTCCTCGGCTTCGAGGACTTCGGTGCGCTGGAGGTGACGGACCTCGACGGCGAGGCGCTCGATCGACGAGGCGATGACGCCCAGCGTCGCGAAGAACATCGCATGGCGGTCGCGCGGGATGACCTGCGTCGACACCGGCTCGATGGCGAGGCCCAGCTTCTCAGCGACATGTTCTTCCACGCGCGGGTCGATGTTGGCGAAGGTGCCGACCGCGCCCGAAATGGCGCAGGTGGCGACTTCCTCGCGGGCCGCAATCAGGCGGGTCTTGCAGCGGCTGAACTCGGCATAGGCTTCGGCCATCTTGAGGCCGAACGTCACCGGTTCGGCATGGATGCCGTGGCTGCGGCCGATGGTCGGCGTCAGCTTATGTTCGAAGGCGCGACGCTTGATGACTTCGAGCAGCTTGTCGAGGTCTTCGATAAGAATGTCGGCGGCGCGGGCCAGCTGCACGGCAAGACAGGTGTCCAGAACGTCGCTCGACGTCATGCCCTGATGCATGAAGCGCGCTTCGTCACCGACCTGTTCGGCAACCCAGGTCAGGAAAGCGATGACGTCATGCTTGGTGACGGCCTCGATCGCGTCGATCGCGGGTACGTCAATGGCGGGGTTGGTCGCCCACCAGTCCCACAGCGCCTTGGCGGCGGACGGCGGGACGACGCCCAGTTCGCCCAGCTTCTCGGTCGCATGCGCCTCGATCTCGAACCAGATCCTGAACCGGGCTTCCGGTTCCCAGAGGGCGGTCATTTGCGGGCGGGCGTAGCGGGGGACCATGGGCGAATCCTGCGGCTGGAGGGTGAATGTTGCCGCGCGCCTAGCAGCCCCGGACCGACCTAGCAAATGTCACAAGCCATGACCTTGCTTTGCTTCCATTTTTCGCAACTGCGAGAAGCGAAAAAGATGAATCGACCCAATTCACAAGACGAATGACACGCGATGAACGGATATTCAGGAACAAGAAATGCGTTTCGACCATTATATTTGCACTTATTCACGTATCGGATGAACGGCATCTGCCTCCGATTACGGTCGCACAACAGGAGATCGAAATGATCCGCGCCTTTTTTCTCACGACGGCTCTGGCAGTCGCTGCGCCCGCCATGGCGCAGCAGGCGACCAGCTCCGACCAGGGCATGACGCCGTCCACAACGCAACCTGCGCAGCCCACTGCTCCGGCAGCCCCGGCGCAGCCGCAGACGGCCCCGGCGCAACCTGCCGCTCCCGCCAATCCTGCAACCAGCGTCGCGTCCATCGTCGACAGCGAATTTCCGGCCTATGATGCCAATGGCGATGGCCAGCTCGACAAGGCGGAATTTTCGCGCTGGATGGTCGCACTCAAAGATCAGGAGATGAAAGCCACTGGCACGACCCTGCCGGCCGAACAGGTTACGGCTTGGGCTGACGGCGCCTTCACCAGCGCGGACTCGGACAAGAGCACGACGATCAGCAAGCCTGAGCTGATCAGTTATCTGAGCGGTGGCGCCGGATAAATATTACCTTCCCCGCCTGTCACGAAGGGCGGAAAAAGAACCCGCAACGGGTCGCATGATGGGGCGGTATGGAGCGAAGGCCATGCCGCCCCTTTTTTATACGCAAATTGGATAGCCGGTCATCCAGGGGGCAGTCGCAGGTAGAATGGCCTGCGCTACATCGGGACATTCTGCACCTATTGGCCTGAGCTGGTCCAAGAGCCATCCTTTCCCGAAGGAAAGAGAGCGGGGGTCGGCCAGCCCAACCCGAACGGCTCCATTCAGCTTCTGGGCTTCACCCCTTCTTTCGCGCGTACAGCAATGCAGCGACGATCGCGGCCGATCCGATACCCACAGCGGTGCCCATCCAAACGCCCTTCCCGGCGGACTTGCGCGCGGCGCTGGCCAAATCTGTCTTTTCAGCTGCGGAGGTTGCGGGAGCGGCGGTTGCGCCGGTTGCCGGCGCGCTGTCTTCGGTCTTGCTCATGGTGCTTTCAGCTGTGCCCCAAAGCGACGCTTCGGAAAAGATCGCACCGCGCCTTGCACTACGACTTTTCGCTTACGCGCCTTTTGCGCAACACCCCCTTGACTCCGTAGTCGGTTCCATGTTGGTAGCGCTATCAATTAACAACCATCCGTTTTAGGAGTTGATGATGCCGGGCGATATCTCCCTGCTCGATTGCCTGCCCGCCGACTGGCGCAGCGGCGCGTTTCTTGGCCGCGTGCAGACTGCGGCCGGCCCCAGCCCGATCCTCGTCGTCGACGGCCAGGCCCATGACATGAGCCACGTCGCGCCCACCGTTTCGCAACTTGTGGAAAAGCTGCCGCTTTCAGCCTCGGCCGGCAAAGCGCTCGGCCCGCTCGAAACGCTCGGCCTAGCGTTGCTCAGTCCGGTCGACCTGCAATGCGTCAAGGCGTGCGGCGTGACCTTCGCCCTGTCCGCGCTGGAGCGCGTGATCGAGGAGCGAGCGCGTGGCGACGCCAGCGCTGCTGCGGAGATTCGCGGCCGTCTGGAGGAACGCGTCGGCGGGTCGATCCGTGCCGTCGTGCCTGGCACCGAGGAAGCGGCCGCGCTCAAGGCCGCGCTGATCGAGGACGGCCTCTGGTCGCAATATCTGGAAGTCGCGATCGGTCCCGACGCCGAGGTCTTTACCAAGTCCCCGGTCCTCTCCACCGTGGGTCTGGGCGCGGAGATCGGTATCCGGTCCGATTCCACCTGGAACAATCCGGAGCCTGAAGTCGTGCTGGTGGTCAATGCCGCTGGGACCGCTATCGGCGCCACGCTGGGCAATGACGTCAATCTGCGCGATTTCGAGGGGCGATCGGCCCTGCTGCTCGGCAAGGCGAAAGACAATAATGCATCCTGCTCGCTTGGCCCGCTCATCCGCCTGTTCGACGCCGACTTCACCATCGACGATGTCCGCAACGCCGAAGTCGGACTGACCATCGACGGGCCGGAAGGCTATCGCCTCGAAGGCACAAGCAGCATGAACCAGATCAGCCGCGATCCGCTGGAACTGGTACGCCAGACCCTGTCGGAACATCAATATCCCGACGGCTTCACCCTGTTCCTGGGCACGCTCTTCGCCCCGGTGCAGGACCGTGACGAACCGGGTCGCGGCTTTACCCACAAGGTCGGCGACGTGGTGGCCATCTCGACCCCGCGCCTCGGCAAGCTGGTGAACAAGGTGGTGACGTCGAAAGACGCCGCACCCTGGACCTGGGGCCTGACCGCCCTGATGACCAACCTCGCGACGCGCGGCCTGCTGACCGCGCAGGAGAAGAAAACCGCATGAGCCGTGCCATCTATCCCAGCCTGAAGGGCAAACGGGTTTTCATTTCCGGCGGCGGTAGCGGCATCGGTGAAGGACTGGTCGAGGCGTTCGTCGGCCAGGGCGCGCATGTCGCCTTCTGCGACATCGCGGTGGCGGAGAGCGAGGCGCTGGTCGCGCGTCATTCCGACGCAGCCTTCACGCCGATCTTCCATGCCGTCGACCTGCGCGACATCGATGCGGTGCAGGCGATGATGGCGAAGGTGGAAGCGGAACTTGGCGGGATCGACATCCTGATCAACAATGCCGCCAATGACGATCGCCACACGATCGCGGAGGTAACGCCTGCCTATTGGGAAGAGCGGATGGCGGTGAACCTGCGCCATCTCTTCTTTGCGGCACAAGCGGTGGTTCCGGCGATGAAGCGTGCGGGCGGCGGTGTGATCCTGAACTTCGGGTCGATCAGCTGGCACCTCGCCCTTCCCGAACTGGTACTCTACCAGACGTCGAAGGCCGCAATCGAGGGGCTGACGCGCAGCCTCGCCCGCGATCTGGGTCGCGACAATATCCGCGTCAACACCATCATTCCCGGCAATGTGAAGACGCTGCGCCAGGAAAAATGGTACACGCCCGAAGGCGAGGCGGAGATCGTCGCGGCGCAGTGCCTGGACGGCCGCATCCTGCCGCAGGACGTGGCCGCGCTGGCGATGTTCCTGGCGTCGGACGATGCGCGGTACTGCACCGCCCATGACTATTTTATCGATGCCGGCTGGCGCTGATATGGTGGGCGCCGATCCGCAGAGCGTGCTGTCGGTCGGCGCGACGCTGGGCGAAGGACCGGTGTGGGTGGCGCGCGATGCCGCTCTCTGGTTCGTCGATATCAAGGGGCATCGCGTCCACCGCTACGACCCGGCGCTCGACGTCGGCCGTAGCTGGGCGGCGCCGGGACAGGTCGGCTGGATCCTGCCGACCGCCGACGGCCTGTTCGCGGTCGGGCTGCAATCGGGCGTGCATCGCTTCGATCCGGCCCTGGATCTGGCGGAGGGGGCAAACTTCGGGCTGGTCCACGCCCCCGAAGCGCATATGCCCGGCAACCGCCAGAATGACGCCTGTGTCGCGCCCGACGGCGCACTGTGGTTCGGATCGATGGACGATGCGGAGGCGGCCGACAGCGGCTATTTCTACCGCTTTCATGATGGGCAATGCGTCGAGACGGGCCTGCCAGCAGTGTCGATCACCAATGGTCCCGCCTTCTCGCCCGATGGCCGCATTCTGTACCACACCGACACGCTGGGCAGGCGCATTTGGCGCACCGATGTGATGGATGACGGATCGGTGGGCAACACGACCCTGTTCACCCGGATCGAGGAAGGCGCGGGCTATCCCGACGGGCCGACGGTCGATGCCGAGGGATGCTTGTGGACCGGCCTGTTCGGCGGCTGGGCAGTGCGCCGCTACGACCCGGCGGGCAAGCTGATGCGCGAAATCCGTTTCCCGGTGGCGAACATCACCAAGATCGCCTTTGGCGGCGAAGACCTGCGTACCGCCTATGCGACGACGGCGCGCAAGGGACTGGATATGACAGCGTTGACAGAACAACCCCTGGCAGGCGATCTGTTCGCCTTCGATCCCGGTGTCGCGGGGCTGCCGGGTCATGTCGCAACGATATAAGAGAGCTGGAAGGAACGAGAATATGACAGAGGGGAGCGCCGAGAGGGTCAATATGGCCTTCATCGCCGCGATCGTCGCCGTGGCGACGATCGGCGGATTCATGTTCGGCTATGATTCGGGCGTCATCAACGGCACGCAGAAGGGGCTGGAAAGCGCCTTCGACCTCGGCAAGCTAGGCATCGGCGTCAATGTCGGCGCGATTCTGGTCGGCTCTTCGATCGGCGCTTTCGGCGCAGGCCGCATGGCCGACATCATCGGCCGACGCGGCGTGATGATGCTGGCCGCCATCCTGTTCCTCGTCAGCGCACTGGCCGCAGGCGCTGCCGGTTCCTCCGCCATCTTCATCATCGCCCGTATCATCGGCGGCCTTGGCGTCGGCGCGGCAAGCGTCATCTCCCCCGTCTACATCTCCGAAGTCACCCCCGCCGCCGTGCGCGGGCGGCTGTCGTCGGTGCAGCAGGTTATGATCATCTCCGGCCTGACCGGCGCCTTTGTCGCGAACTTCGTGCTGGCCCGCTATGCCGGTGGCTCCACCGCGCCGCTCTGGCTCGACTTCCCCGCCTGGCGCTGGATGTTCTGGTTGCAGGCGATCCCGGCCGCCATCTATTTCCTCGCCTTGCTCGTCATCCCCGAAAGCCCCCGCTATCTCGTCGCGCGGGGTCAGGAAGAACGTGCTCATGCGGTGCTGACCCGGCTGTTCGGCGCTGACACGGCGACACGCAAGGTCGCCGAAATCCGCGCCAGCCTGGCCGCCGACCATCATCGCCCGAAGCTGTCCGACCTGATCGACAAGGCCAGCGGCAAGGTGCGTCCGATCGTCTGGACCGGCATCGGCCTCGCCGTCTTCCAGCAGCTGGTGGGCATCAACGTCGTCTTCTATTATGGCGCGACCCTGTGGGAAGCCGTGGGCTTTGCCGAGGATTATGCGCTTCAGATCAACATCATCTCCGGCGTCCTCTCGATCGGCGCCTGTCTCGCCACCATCGCACTGGTCGACCGGATCGGCCGCAAGCCGCTGCTTCTGATCGGTTCGGCGGGCATGGCGGTGACGCTGGCGACCGTCGCCTATGCCTTTTCCACCGCCGTCACCGGCGCGGACGGGGCCGTGACCCTGCCCGGCAATAATGGCGTTATCGCGCTGGTCGCGGCCAATCTCTACGTGATCTTCTTCAACATGAGCTGGGGTCCGATCATGTGGGTCATGCTGGGCGAGATGTTCCCGAACCAGATCCGCGGATCCGGTCTGGCCGTCGCCGGCTTCGCCCAGTGGATCGCCAACGCGGTCGTTTCGGTCAGCTTCCCCTCGCTCGTGACCTGGCCGGGCCTTGCCACCGCCTATGTCGGCTATGCGCTGTTCGCGCTCATCTCCTTCTTCTTCGTGCGTGCCATGGTCCATGAGACCAAGGGCCGCGAGCTTGAGGACATGGTCGGCTGAGCAAGGACGTCATCATGCTGCGAGCGGGAGGGCTGGAAGCGGCCCTCTCGCCCGCTGTCGGCGGTTCGCTGCTGCATCTGGCGCTGGATGGCGTCGACCTGATGCGGCGCGCGCCCGATGGCGCGGACGATCCGCTCGCCATGGCCAGCTTTCCGCTCGCCCCCTATGCCAATCGCATCGCGAACGGGCGTTTCGTGGTTGATGGGGAGGATTATCAGCTTCCGCTCAATTTCGGCGACCATCCGCACAGCATCCATGGCTTTGGCTGGCAGACCAACTGGACAGCGAAAGCGACAACCGCATCGTCGGTGTTGCTGGCGCATGAGCATGGTGGCAATGCCGGCTGGCCGTGGCTCTATCGCGCCGAGCAGCAGGTGACGCTGACCGCATCGGCATTGTCCATGTCGCTGTCGGTGGAGAATGTCGGCGATCGCCCGATGCCGGTGGGGCTGGGTTTCCATCCCTATTTCGCGGCGGACACGGGAACGACGCTGCGTTTCGATGCCCGTGGCCTCTGGCTGTCCACGCCGGACATGCTGCCAGATCGCGAGGCGCCGGCCGACAGGCTAGGCGACTGGTCGCGCCCGGCCAGGGTGCAGGGCGATTATCTGGTCGACAATGCCTATACCGGCTGGGCTGGCCCTGCGATCGTCGAGCGCGGCGACGGCCTGCGCCTGATGTTGAGCGCCACTGGCGCGGACTGGCTGCATGTCTATCGCCCACCCGGCGAAGCCTATTTCTGCCTGGAACCGGTCAGCCACATGCCCGATGCGATCAATCGCGGCGGCATGGCCATGATCGCGCCGGGCGAGACGGCACGGCTTTCGATGACCGTCGCGGTCGAGAAAATCGACACGCCCCTTCCCTGATCGCGGGGAACCGAATAGGGCGCTGCACGATCCGGATAGTCCGGAATCGTCAGCGCCATTTCCGGTTTTGCGCATTTTCCGACCCGGCGGGTGTTTCCACCCGACGCGAAAATGCTCTAAGCTGCCGTAAACCAGCAGCAGCGAGGGTATCAGCCTATGCAATTTTTGCGGACAGCATTCTGGGTCGTCATCGCCGTCGGCTTGGCCTTTTTCTGCATGGCCAATTATGTGCCCGTGACCGTCCGTCTGTGGGGCGATCTGGTGATGGAAACCAAGCTGCCCGTTCTGCTGATCGGCGCCTTCCTGCTGGGCGCCCTGCCCTTCTGGGTCATGGCGCGCGCGACGCGCTGGCGCATGAAGCGCCGGCTCGACAGCACCGAGCGGGCGCTGGTGGCGGCAACCGCAGCCGCTGCGCCGCCGCCCTCACCCGCCTTTTCGGATGCGCCGGCCGTTGCGGCCATTCCGGACTCCCCCGCCCCATCTTCCAGCTTCACAGGACCAGCATGAGCAGCCCCATCTACGTCGCCATCGATACGCCCGACCTTGCCAAGGCGCAGACGCTTGCCGGGCAGGTGCGGCATCATGTCGGCGGGCTGAAGCTGGGCCTCGAATTCTTCTGCGCCAACGGCCATCATGGCGTGCATGAGATGATGAAGTTCGGCCTGCCCATCTTCCTCGACCTCAAGTTGCACGACATTCCCAATACGGTAGCGAAGGCGGTGCAGGCGCTACATGTGCTTGAGCCGGCGGTGCTGACCGTCCATGCGGCGGGCGGCCGTGCCATGCTGGAGGATGCGAAAGCGGCGGCTGGCATCAACACCAAGGTCGTGGCCGTCACCGTGCTGACCAGCCTCGACAATGGCGACCTGCTCGACATCGGCGTCGGCGGCAAGGCGGAGGACCAGGTTCGCCGCCTCGCCGACCTGGCGCAGAGCGCGGGCCTGGACGGGATCGTCTGTTCGGGCGAGGAAGTCGCGATCGCCAAGGCGGCCTGGAATGACGGCTATTTCGTGGTGCCGGGCGTGCGCCCAGCCGGCGGAGCGCTCGGCGACCAGAAGCGCGCGGTGACACCGCGTGAAGCGCTGGACCGGGGTGCGTCCATGCTGGTAATCGGGCGGCCGATCAGCCAGGCGGAAAGCCCGGACATGGCCGCGCGCGAGATCGAAGCGACGCTTTAACTTCCATCCCCATTGGATTGTCGGCGATCGGCGCGGTGCAAGCGTCGGTCGACTGGCCTGCCCCCTTCACGGAGACGATGATGACGCCCTTCCGCTTGTCGCTTGTTGCCTTGGGTTTTGCCCTGTCGGTTCCGGCGGAGGCCGCCACCGAAAGCAAGGCGGATTGCGCGGCGGACATGGTATGCGCCGCCAATCCCCAATCGATCGTCGCCGCGCTGCAAAAGGCCGGCTATACCGCCGAGCTGACCAAGGACAGCCTGGGCGATCCGATGATCAACAGCGCGGCGGCGGGCTATACATTTTCGGTCCTGTTCTACGACTGCACCGACCATCTGAAATGCGAATCCCTTCAGCTTCAGGCCTCCTTCGACCCGAACGAGAAGGTGACGACAGACTATGTAAATAAGTGGAATACCGGGAAACGCTTCGTTCGTGCCGCCGTCAACGACAAGCATGAAATGGACCTGCGTTACGACGTCGCCACGATCGGCGGACTGAACTCGGTCAATTTCCGTGACGTGCTCGACTGGTGGACCTCGCTGCTGGGCGACTATTCCAATTTCGCCGGACAAAATCTCGACTGATTTCTTCAGGGAGGCTGGCCGGCTCAGCCTTCATCCTGATAAGCGGGCAACCCCAATCCGCGCCAGATAGCCATGGCGCGCAAGGCAAAGCCCAGCAGCGCGGCCACCACCCCTGCCACCGGCACATCCAGCCCGATCCAGCGCAGCGCCACGAACAACCCGGACGCGAACGCTGCGGCCGTAACATAGAGCTCCGGCCGCAACAGGATCGACGGCTCGCCCGCCAGCAGGTCGCGCATGATGCCGCCGACGCAGCCGGTGACGACGCCCATCATCCCCGCGACGAAGGGGGGAACGCCGAAGCTCATTGCCTTGGCCGCACCGAACACGGCAAAGGCGGCCAGCCCGATCGCATCGAGCCAATCGAGCGCGCGATCGCTCCACCAGCGGCGCGGGGTGAACCAGACGAGCAGCGCCGCGCCCATGCAGGCGATCGCCGGCACCGCGTCCACCACCCAGAAGACCGGCGCGCCGATCAGCAGGTCGCGTACCGTGCCACCGCCCACCCCGGTCAGCAGCGCGAAGAAGGCGAAGGTGACGAGCGTCTGCCGTAGCCGCGCCGCTGCCAGCGCGCCCGAAGCGGCGAAGACGAAGGTGCCCACGATGCTCAATGTTTCGAGCACCGGACCGATCGAGGTGGCGAGAGAGGGCGTGGGTGGGAGCATGGCCATATCCCTAGCCGTTCGCTTGGAGCAAAGTCGAGCGGATGGAGCCGCGCTTTCCTATTAGCTTCACTGAATTGAGCTTTGCCTAGTTGCTCGACACGCTCGAGACGAACGGAGGTTATTCAGCAAACACGAAATTGTCATCCCCGCCTGCGCGGGGATGACGAAGGGAAATTACTTCCGCCCCTTCTCCGCCGCCAGCCGGCTCATCAGGATGGCAGCGCGCTTGGCCTGGCGCTTCATGGTGGACAGGTCCGCCTTTTCCGCCGGACTATGATCGCCGCTGGAGGCGAGGCCAAGGCCCACCAGTCCGTCCGTGTCGGCCGCTACGAAGGCGATGTCGCCGGCACCGCGCTTCAGCGGGTCGAGCGCGGGCATTTCGGGCAGGCCGAGATCCTTGTTGATGCCGTTGAGCCTCGTCAGCAGCGCCTTGTTCCCCTCGGTCGGCGCCATGGACGGATAACCGAGGTCAAAGGCGATGCTTGCCGACGTGCCTGTCAGATGACCGGCATCCACGATCGCCTGCATCTTCGCCTGTACCCGCTTCGTCTGTTCCTCGCTGAGCGTGCGGAAGTCCCCCTTGGCGACGGCGACCGGCGGGATGATGTTCGTCTTGCCGGTCACGGCGATGCGCACGCCGTCCTTATCGACATCCGCGCTCTGGCCGCCGCCGATCAGCCCGACGTTGAAGGTCAGATTGGGTTCGGGCAGTTCCTTGCGGAATGCCGTGATGATCCGCGCCAGTTCGTAGATTGCGCCGTCGCCCGCCGCAGCGGAGAAGATGCCGGAACTATGACCGGACTTGCCGGTCGCGGTCAGCGTCCAGCTGTTGGACGAGCGGCGGGCGATCGAGCCCATATCCTTGCCATTTTCCTGGGACAGACCCTCGAAATCGAGCGCCACGTCGGCGCGCTTCCCCGCGGCGACCAGATCGGCGCGGGCGATGGAGACGGGATCGCCCGAGTCTTCCTCGTCGCCGGTCAGCACGACTTCGATATTGGCGCTTTTCAGCGTGCCGGCGGCCTGCATGGCCTTCAGCGCCAGGAGCATCGTCGCCACCCCGCCCTTGTCGTCGGCGACACCAGGGCCGGACGCCAATCACCACCAGAAGCGGCGCCTTCGCGCTTGAAGGTCTGGAAGGGCGAATCCGGCTCGAACACCGTGTCGAGATGGCCGATCAGCAGCATCTTGGTCGTGCCGCCCTTGCCCTTGTGCGCCGCGATCAGGTGGCCGGCGCGCTTTGCGGCGTCCATCGGCTTCCAGCTCACGGTGAAGCCGAGCGCCTCGAACTCCGGCCGCAGCATGTCGGCCACCGCCTTCACGCCCGCGAAGTTCATGGAGCCGCTATTCTGGTTCACCAATTTTTCGAGCAGCGCGACGGACGGTTCATAGCCCGCCTCGACAGTCGCACCGATCTTCCGTTCGGCGGGGCTGAGCGCGGCATGGGCCATCGGCGCGCCACCCAGCAGCAGCGCGCTTGCAATCAGGCTTCGCATCATCACTTGTTCAGTTCCGCCTCGATCGCGGCAACCAGCGCCGGGTCATTGGGCGCGGTGGTCGGCGCAAAGCGCGCGGCGACGCTGCCGTCCTTCGCGATCAGGAATTTCTCGAAATTCCAGAGCACTTCGGGAACGGGATTGGGGGTCATGCCATAGCCTTTCAGCTTCTCGCGGAAGGCGTCGCCCTCGCCCTGCGCTTCGGGCTGCGCACTGGTCAGCGCGGCGTAGAGGGGATGTTTGTCCGGGCCGGTGACGACGATCTTTTCGAACATCGGGAAATCGACGCCGAAATTGGTGGTGCAAAAGGTCGCGATCTCGTCATTGCTGCCCGGCTCCTGCGCGCCGAAATCATTGGCAGGGAAGCCAGCCACGACCAGCCCCTTGTCCTTGTAGCCGGCATAAAGCGCCTCCAGCCCTTCATATTGCGGGGTCAGCCCACATTTGGACGCGACATTGACCGCCAGCACCACCTTGCCGGCATAGTCGGCCAGGCTGGCGTCCGCGCCCTTGATGGTCTTGAGCGGAATCTGCTGGATATCGGTCATAGAGGCATCTCCTTGGAATCAGGTTGCGGCGGACCTTGGCATCAAATCGCCGCGCCGAACAGATGTCCCGCACCCGCCGTCACCGCCATCGCCAGCGCGCCCCAGAAGAGCGTGCGGACGATCGATCGCAGCGGCTTCGCTCCACCGAGCCGCGCACCGACATGGCCTAACAGGATGAGGCAGAGCAGACAGGTGCCGACGATCGCGGGAATGGCGTTGCCGGACGGCGCCAGAGCGGCTGCCAGCACGGGCGGCGTTGCGCCTGCGGCAAAGCTGGCGGCGGACGCCAGCGCCGCCTGCACCGGCCGCGCGGTCGCAAGATCGGAAATGCCCAACTCGTCACGGGCATGGGCGCCCAGCGCATCCGCCGCCATCAGCTGCTCCGCCACCTGTCCGGCCAGTTCCGGCGTCAGGCCGCGCTCGACATAGATATCGCGCAGTTCGATCCATTCGGCATGAGGCTGTGTAGCGAGCGCCTTTCTTTCCTTGGCGAGGTCGGCGCGTTCCGTATCGGACTGCGCGCTGACCGAAACATATTCGCCCGCTGCCATCGACATGGCGCCGGCAACCAGAGCGGCGATGCCCGACAGCAGAATCGATTGCGACCCGGCACCCGATGCGGCGATGCCGGTCATCAGGCTGGCGGTCGACACGATCCCGTCATTCGCCCCCAGCACTGCCGCCCGCAGCCAGCCGACGCGGTTGACATAATGGACAGCGTGATGGGGGATTGGCGTGTTTTGCGTGTCCATGCGTCGGGCGATCACCTTCTAAATCCGTTCGCCCTGAGCCTGTCGAAGCCTGTCCTGAGCTTCGCCGAAGAGGGCTTTTCTTCTTTTGAATAAAGAAAGGGGCTTCGACAAGCTCAGCCCGAACGGGGGAGAAAAGGTTATAATTAGCCCGCCAGCCCCTCGGCCTTTTCCGCCAGTTCCAGCCAGCGTTCTTCCGCCGAATCCTTCTCTGCCCGCGCCTTTTCGATCGCGGCGGTCAGTGTGGCGAATTTATTGGGATCGCGCGTATAAAGCGCAGGATCGTGCAGGATTTCCTCGTCGCGCGCGATCGCGGTTTCCAGCTCCTCTATCCGCTTGGGCAGCAGATCGAGGTCGCGCTGGTCCTTGTAGCTGAGCTTGGCCGATACGGGCTTGGGCGGTGGAGGCGGTGCGGCTTCCTTCTTCTCCGCCCTGGGCGCGCGGCGGGGATCACGCTTGGCGACCCAGTCGGCATAACCGCCCACGATCACATCGACCGTCCCCGATCCGTCCAGGCCCAACGTCACCGTCACCGTGCGATCGAGGAAGTCGCGATCGTGGCTGACGATCAGCACCGTGCCGTCATAATCGGCGATCACTTCCTGCAACAAGTCGAGCGTTTCAAGGTCCAGGTCGTTGGTCGGCTCGTCCAGCACCAGCAGATTGGATTCGCGGGCAAATTCGCGCGCGAACAGCAGGCGCGACCGCTCGCCGCCGGACAGGGTGCCGACCTTCGCCTCGGCCAGAGACGGATCGAACAGGAAGTCCTTGAGATAGCCATGGACATGCTTGCGCACGCCGCGCACGTCAATCCAGTCGCCGCCCTCGGCCAGCACGTCGCGCACGCTCTTGTCGCCCTGCATCAGGCTGCGCTGCTGGTCGATGAAGATCATGTCGAGCGTCTTCGCCTGGCTGACTTCGCCATTGTCGGGCGCCAGTTCGCCGGTCAGCAGCTTCAGGAGCGTCGACTTGCCCGCACCATTGCCGCCGACGATGCCGATCCGGTCGCCACGCTGGATGCGCAGGGAAAAGTCCTTGATGATCGTGCGGTCCCCGAACGTCTTGGTGACATGTTCGGCCTTGATGACGCTCTTGGTCTTGCTGTCGTCGCTGGCGACCGCGATCTTGGCGGTGCCCTGCGGCCCCTGCATCGCGGCGCGCTGGGCGCGCATTTCCCAGAGCTTCGCAAGACGGCCCTGATTGCGCTTGCGGCGCGCGGTGACGCCGCGCTCCAGCCAGTGCGCCTCGATCTTCAGCTTGGCATCCAGCTTGTCGGCGGCGCGCGCCTCCTCGGCATAGACGGCTTCCATCCACTGTTCAAAGCCACCGAAGCCCACCTCGTTGCGGCGCATCTGCCCCCGGTCGAGCCACAAGGTCTGGCGCGTCAGACGCGTCAGGAAGGCGCGATCGTGGCTGATGACGATGAAGGCACCATTGTAACGCGCCATCCAGTTTTCGATCCAGTCGATCGCGGCGATATCCAGATGGTTGGTCGGCTCGTCCAGCAGCAGCAGGTCCGGCTCGCTCGCCAGAGCGCGGGCGATGGCGGCCCGGCGGCGCTCGCCCCCGCTCGCGGTCTTCGCCTCGCGCGACAGGTCGATGCCCAGCTGGTCGGCGATCGCCTCCACCTCATGCGCGGGCGGCGCGAACTCGCCTGCCAGTGCGAAATCATGCAGCGTGGCGTAGGGCGTGACGTCGGGATCCTGCTCCAGCGTGATGACCCGCGCGCCCGGCTGCACCGAACGGATGCCCTCGTCCGGTTCGATCTGCCCGCCGATCAGCTTGAGCAGGGTCGTCTTGCCCGCGCCGTTGCGGCCGATCAGCGCCAGCCGATCGCGCTGCCCGACATGGATGTCGATGCCGCGAAACAGCCAGTGGGTGCCCTGTGAGAGGCCGAGATTTTCGAAGGAGAGGATGGGAGCTGCCATGGCGGTGCAGCTAGAGCATTTTCTTGGGCGGTGGAACACCTCCCGGCCCGTAAAATGCGGAAACGAAAAACTGCCTGCCATCCTCCGGGGGCAAAAGCGGAACCAGAAAGCTGTCGGACGGCTTTCAACGCATGTCAGCGTCCATTCATCGCACCCCGGCCAAACATGGGTGCAGGACTTACAGAGGAGAAACGTCCATGAAATCCGCTCTCGCCCTGATGGCGCTCGGCGCTGCCGCGCTTCCCGTAGCGGCTATCGCCCAGACCAGCGTCACCATCGCCGAGACCGCGCCGGTGGTGACATTGAACGTCACCGAAAGCGTCGAGGCTGCGCCCGATGTCGCGACCGTCGGCACCGGCGTCCAGACCCGCGCCCAGACGGCGCAGGTCGCCATGCAGGACAATGCCGCCAAGACAGAAAAGCTGATCGCCGCCCTCGCCAAGGCCGGCATCGCCAAGAAGGATATCCAGACCAGCGGCATCAACCTGTCCGCCCAATATGACTACAGCAATCGTGATGGCCAGCCGGCAGGCCCGCGCTTCATCGGTTATGAGGCGTCGAACCAGCTGACGGTGAAGCTGCGCGACATCAAGAAGGTCGGCGCATCACTCGACGCGATGGTCGCAGCGGGCGCGACCAACATAAACGGCCCGAACTTCTCGATCGACGATCCATCGCCGCTGATCGTTCAGGCGCGCGGCGCGGCACTCAAGAGTGCCAAGGCGCAGGCCGACTATTATGCGCAGGCGGCGGGCTATCGCTCGGCGCGGCTGGTGTCGATCAGTGAAAGCAACAGCGGCGGCCAGCCGCCCATGCCGATGATGCAAAGCGCCCGCTTCAAGGCCGATGCCGCGCCCACCACGCCGGTCGAACCCGGTCAGGTCAGCGCATCGGTGACGCTGACGGTCCAGTACGCGCTGGAAAAGTAAGAAAGCAGGTAAAGGCGGCGAAGCCATTGTGCGGCGCCGCCTTTTCTGTTCATGTTCGCGCCATTCACCACCTGTTCAATGCTATTCACCTATGCCATGCAGATGATGATGAAGTGGAAAAGCCTGATGGCCGGCACCGGCGTGGCCATGACCGCCCTGATGTTGGCGCCGGCCGCCGATGCCGGTGGGCGACGCGACGAGCAGGACGCCGCACGCCGGGCGATGCTGGACGGTCAGGTCATGCCCTTTTCCATGATCAAGCGCCGGGTCGACGCGGCCGTGGGCGGCGCCACCTATGTCGGCAGCGAATTCAACCCCTCGTCCAACCGCTATCGCCTCAAATATGTGAAGGATGGCAAGGTTGTGTGGGTTGATGCCGATGGCCGGACAGGCGATATTATCGGCATGGCGCGCTGACCTGCGTGCGCTTCAACCCTATGCATAAAAGAAACGGACTAGCCCCATGCGCCTGCTGATCGTCGAGGATGAACCGAACCTGGGCCAGCAGCTCAGGAACACGCTGGAGGGTGCAGGCTATGCCGTGGACCTCGCCACCGATGGCGAGGACGGCCATTTCCTGGGCGCGACCGAAAGCTATGATGCGGTGGTGCTGGACCTTGGCCTGCCCACGATCGACGGTCTGACCGTGCTCGATCGCTGGCGCAAGGAAGGCCGCAGCTTCCCCGTGCTGGTGCTGACCGCGCGCGACAGCTGGTCGGACAAGGTCGCCGGCCTCGACGCGGGCGCGGATGATTATCTGGCCAAGCCCTTCCAGAGCGAGGAGCTGATCGCTCGCCTGCGCGCGCTGATCCGCCGCGCGTCGGGCAATGCGTCGAGCGAGCTGACCGCCGGCGACGTGCGCCTCGACACCCGTTCGGGCAAGGTGACGCTGAAGGGCGACCCGGTAAAGCTCACCGCGCAGGAATATAAGCTTCTTTCCTACCTGCTCCATCACAAGGGCAAGGTGGTCAGCCGCACCGAATTGATCGAACATATTTACGATCAGGATTTCGACCGCGACTCAAACACGATCGAGGTGTTCGTGACGCGCATCCGCAAGAAGCTGGGCGCGGACGTCATCACCACCATCCGTGGCCTTGGCTACAGCCTGGACGAGCCGGGGCGGTAACAATCCCTCTCCCCCTCAACCCGTTCGGTTCGAGCCTGTCGAGAACGACAGCGCCAAGATCCGTTCTCGACAAGCTCGAACCGAACGGTGAATAGTGACTGACGCAGTAAGCCCTCCCCCCGTCCGCTCCACCGGCTCGATCAGCCGGCGGATGATGGGTATCGCCGCGCTGTGGATCAGCGTGCTGCTGATCGGCGGCGGCGTGGCTCTGGACCGGGTGCTGGCCGACGCCATCACGCGCAATTTCGACGATGGCATGAATTATGTGCTGACCGCGATGATCGCGGCGTCGGAAATCGGCCCGGATGGCGAAGTGCTGTTCAACCGCGAACTGGCCGACCAGCGCTTCCTCGAACCCAATAGCGGCCTCTATTATCAGATCAGCGCCAAGGAGCATGAGGACTGGCGGTCCCGTTCGCTCTGGGACCGCGCGCTCAACGTGCCGGCGGAACATCATGACCGCCATCTTCACGTCTATGACAGCAAGCAGTTCCCCGGCGAGGATCTGCGCATCATGGAGCGCACCGTCATCCTGCCCGGCTCCAATGCCCGCTGGATGTTCATGGTGGCGCAGGCGCGCGAAGGGCTGGACGGCCAGATCCGGACGCTGCGCTCCACCCTGTTCAAAAGCTTCGCGCTGCTGGCGCTCGGCCTGTTCGTGCTGGCGACGCTCCAGACCATCTATGGCCTGCGCCCGCTGCGCAAAGTTCGGCTGGAGATCGTGCGGATGCGTGGCGGCGAGAAGAATCGCGTTACCGAACCGATGCCCGCCGAAGTGCTGCCCATGGTCGAGGAACTGAACGCCCTACTTGCCCATAATGAGCGGCAGGCGGAGGAAGCGCGCACCCACGCCGGCAACCTCGCCCATGCGCTCAAGACGCCGCTGACCGTCATCATGAACGCCGCCACCGCGCAGGCGCCCGACCTTGGCGACGCTGTGATCCGCGAGGCGACGACGATGCGCCGGCAGGTAGACCATCATCTTGCCCGCGCCCGCGCTGTTGGCCGGCGCGGTGCGGCCCACAGCCGCGCCGAAGTCTGGTCCAGCCTGGAAGCCGTCGAACGCGCCGTCCAGCGCCTTTATCCCGAAGTCCGCATCGACATGGACGGCGACAAGACCGCCGCCGTCCGGGTCGAACGGCAGGATCTGGACGAAATGCTCGGCAACCTGATCGAAAACGCCGCCAAATATGGCGGCGGTAGCGTCTTCGCGACCGTCGGCCGGGCGGCCGGCATGGTCGAAATCCTGGTCGAGGATGACGGCTTGGGCATCCCTGAAGCGGACCGCATCCGCATCTTCGACCGTGGCGTTCGCCTCGATTCCGGCAAGCCCGGCACCGGCCTCGGCCTCGCCATCGTCCGAGACGTCGCCGAAATCTATGGTGGCACCGTCGCGCTTGAGGAGAGCGAGGATCTGGGCGGCCTGCTCGTACGCCTGAGGCTGCCCTCGGCCTGAGCGTCAATCCGCCTTTCCGACGCACGCCCACCATTGTGATTCGCCCACGCGCCGGCTAAAGGCGCGCTCATGTCCAGCACCGCACCCCAGATCACCCCGGAAGTCGTCGCCGAACATGGCCTCAGCCCGGAAGAATATGACCGCGTCCTGAAGGCGATCGGTCGCGAACCGAACCTGACGGAACTGGGCATCTTCTCGGTCATGTGGTCGGAGCATTGCTCCTATAAATCTTCGAAGATCCACCTGATGAAGCTGCCGACCAAGGGTCCGCAGGTTATTTGCGGTCCGGGCGAAAATGCCGGCGTGGTCGATATCGGTGACGGCCAGGCCGCCATCTTCAAGATGGAAAGCCACAACCACCCGAGCTACATCGAACCCTATCAGGGCGCGGCGACCGGCGTAGGCGGCATCCTGCGCGACGTCTTCACCATGGGCGCGCGCCCGGTGGCGAACATGAACGCGCTGCGCTTCGGCCGTCCCGACCACCCCAAGATGAAGCATCTGATCGCCGGCGTGGTGCATGGCATCGGCGGCTATGGCAATTGCGTCGGCGTGCCGACCGTGGGCGGCGAGGTAAATTTCCACCCGGCCTATGACGGCAACATCCTGGTCAACGCAATGACCGTGGGCGTCGCGGACACCGACAAGATCTTCTATTCGGCCGCCAGCGGCGTCGGCAACCCGATCGTCTATGTCGGGTCGAAGACCGGCCGCGACGGCATCCATGGCGCGACCATGGCCTCGGCCGATTTCGGCGACGACGCCGACGCGAAGCGCCCGACCGTGCAGGTTGGCGATCCCTTCACCGAAAAGCTGCTGATCGAGGCGTGCCTGGAACTGATGGCGTCCGACGCGATCGTCGCAATTCAGGATATGGGCGCGGCGGGCCTGACCTCCTCATCGGTCGAAATGGCGTCCAAGGGCGGCGTCGGCATCCAGCTCAACATGGATGACGTGCCGCAGCGCGAAACCGGCATGACCACCTATGAGATGATGCTGTCTGAAAGCCAGGAGCGCATGCTCATGGTGCTCAAGCCCGGCCGCGAGGCCTTCGCCGAAGCGATCTTCCGCAAGTGGGAACTGGACTTCGCCGTCATCGGCCATGTCACCGACACCGGCCGCATGGTTCTGATCCACAAGGGCGAGACGGTGTGCGACATCCCGCTCGCCCCGCTGGCCGACGACGCGCCGCTTTACGACCGCCCGTCGATGCCGAAGGAAGACTATAAGATCTGGTCGAAGGTCGAGCCGCTCGGCGACATCGCCGAAAGCGCCGACATCGGTGCCGATCTGGTGACGCTGATGGGTTCGCCCGACATCGCCAGCCGCCGCTGGATCTGGGAGCAGTATGACCATATGGTCGGCGCCGACACGGTGCAGCGCCCCGGCGGCGATGCGGCCGTCGTGCGCGTCCATGGTGCGCGCAAGGGCATCGCGATCAGCACCGACTGCACCCCGCGCTATTGCTATGCCGACCCCTATGAAGGCGGCAAGCAGGCGATCGCGGAATGCTATCGCAACCTGAGCGCGGTCGGTTCAAACCCGTTGGCCGTCACCAACTGCCTCAACTTCGCCAACCCGCAGCGCCCCGAGATCATGGCGCAGCTGACCGGCTGCCTGGAGGGCATGGGTGACGCCTGCCGCGCGCTCGACTTCCCGATCGTGTCGGGCAACGTCTCGCTCTACAATGAGTCGAAGGCGACCGGCGGTGGCTCGGCGATCCTGCCGACCCCGGCGATCGGCGGCATTGGCCTGCTCGCGGACGTGGACGTGATGGCGACCGTCGCCTTCAAGAATGAGGGCGACGCCATCTGGCTCATTGGTGGCGAAGGCACACATCTCGGCCAGTCGATCTGGCTGCGCGAAATTGCCGGCCGCGAAGCCGGCGAAGCGCCCAAGGTCGACCTGGCCGCCGAGCGCGCCAATGCCGACATCGTCCGTGCGCTGGTTACGCAAGGCAAGGTCAATGCGGTGCATGACATAGCCGATGGCGGCCTGATCGTCACCGTCGCGGAAATGGCGCTGGCCGGCAAGATCGGCGCGACGCTCGACATCGCGCTGACCACCGCCGGCGCATTCGGCGAAGACCAGGCCCGCTATGTCGTCACGGCTCCCGCCGGCGTCGAAATCGACGGCGCGGTGAAGATCGGCACGACCGGCGGCGCCAGCGTCGCGGGCGTCTCGCTCGACACGCTCCGCACTGCCCATGAAGGCTTCTTCCCCGCCCTGATGGACAACGAACTCTGATCATCTTCCCGCCGGGGTGCCGACGCATCCCGGCGGGACAATCCTTTCCCGATCTGCCATGATCCGCCCCACGAGAGAGAGGGGAGCGCCATATGCGCGAGAGGATCATTCGGGCGACACTGATCGCCGGCACGCTCGACATCATTTCCGCCTTCGTCTTTGCCGGCATGGCAGGCATGAAGCCGCTAGCCGTGTTGACATTCGTCGCCAGCGGCCCCTTCGGTGACGCGGCAAAAGGCCAGCCTGTCTGGCTCTGGGCCGCGATCGGGCTTGCCGTCCATTTCGCGATCATGGCCTGCATGGCCGCTGGCTATATGCAGGCAGCGCGGCATATCCCCGTACTCAGACGCCGCCCGATCGCTGCCGGGCTGATCTATGGCCTGCTGCTCTGGATCATCATGTACTGGCTGGTGCGGCCGTGGCGCTGGCCGGCGCTCTGGTTGCCCGACGCCTATGCCGGGCGGCCGATCGGCAAGATCGCCTGGGGTATCGGCAATCAGCTCTTCTCGCACTGCATCCTTGTCGGCCTGCCCATCGCCTTCATCGCAGCCCGGCGCGGGAGGCGGCGATGAGCGCCGGCTATTCCGGCACCCCGCTGGCGAAGAAGCTCAGCCTCAAACCCGGCCTGCGCGCCTGGTGGGAGGATATGCCCGCCAGCGTCGCGGCGGAGATCGGCGACAGCGGCGTCATTCCCCTGCCCGCGCCGCGAGCACCGATCGATGCCGCCATTATCTTCGTCACCGATCGCGCGACGATGGAGGCCCGCATTGCCGCACTCCGCCCCTTGCTCGCCCCCACCGGCTTTCTCTGGATCAGCTGGCCGAAAAAGGCATCAAAAGTGCCCACCGACATCAGCGAGGACGTGATCCGTGCGGTCATACTGTCGGCGACCGATCTGGTCGATGTGAAGGTCTGCGCGGTCGATGCAATATGGTCCGGCCTCAAGCTGATGATCCGCAAGTCAGCCCGCCACTAAAGGCTCCAGCCGCTCCAGCGCGATCCGGTTGCGGCCGCCGCGCTTCGCATCATAAAGGGCGCGGTCGGCGCTATCGATCAATTTCTGGACGTCAGCCTGCAAGGATTGGGTATGGCTGACGCCGATGCTGACCGTCACCACGCCACCCGGCGCAGGTGACGGCAGCGCCAGATTCTCCACCGCTTCGCGTATCTGCTCCGCCATGGCGGCCGCCCTGTGCGCATCGGTGTCAGGCAGGATCATCGCAAACTCCTCCCCACCATAGCGCGCCGCCAGATCGGTGCCGCGCCGCGCGCAGGCAGACAGTGCAGCCGCCACTTCGCGCAGCCGCGCATCGCCGACCGGATGGCCATAATGATCGTTAAGCAGCTTGAAATGGTCGATATCGACCATCATCAGCGCCAGCGCGCCGCCATGCCGCTGTGCCCGAGCCGCCTCTCTTCGCAATACTTCGTCGAACAGGCGGCGATTGGCCAGTCCGGTCAGCGCGTCGGCATGGGACAGTTCGGCCAGCCGATCCTGCTCGTCATAGCTGCGCAGTTGCACCAGCACGCTGCGCAGCCCATAGCCCAGCGTCGCGACGATGCAGCCCGCCACCGCCAGTCGCGCATCATGCGACAACAGAAAGGCCGACACGGTCAGCAAGGTCGCGGGCAACATCAGCGGACTGCCCGCCCGCACGATAAGCGCCAGCCGCCGCGACACCGGCGGCACGAGTTCTCGCCTGACGCCGACGGTCCGCGCCAGCAGCAGCAAGAATGGAAGGTCGATGACCAGATCGGGCCAAAGACCGAAATCCGCCTCCGCCTGCACATGGTTGATATAGGCCGCGACAAGGAGATAGACGACGGCATAGGCCGTCAGCACGCGCAGGAAAAGGCGGGCCGCCGTATCCCGACACGCAGCCAGCCGAATCAGCGCAAAGGTGGCGATGTAGAGGTTTTCAACATCGAACATCCGCCGCAGGGCCGCGGCATTGGCATCCTGTGTGCCGGACATGGTAGACAGCGTAAAGACATAGACGAAGAACAGATAGCCCAAGGCACCGGCCAGCACGGCATCGACGCACCGGACATACCAGGCCTCTTCCGGCGGACTGGCGAGGGCGAAGATCAGCGGCACACCATAGAGCACGTAGAGCAACATGCTCAGGCTCACCTCGCTCTCGACATCGAGCATCAGCACGCCGACCATGGTGGCAGCCATGCCGCCCGCCCAGCAGAGCATCGCGGCGGCTAGCGGTAGCCACCCCTCCCAGCTCTCTCGCCGGACAAGGCGGATGCAGGCGCATCCAGCCAGCAGCGGCAAACCGATCAGGAAGACGAAGGACGCCTGCCCCGCCCGATCGCCCATGGTCGATAGCAGCAGCGCGTGGAGCAGAAACAGGATGGCCGGCAGCATGGCCGCGCGCGCGAACGCGGCAAACTGCACCTGCGCCCTGGCGCGATCAAGGCGGCGAACCGTCTCCATGCGCCTTCCTTGCCGGAAAGAGGTTAATCATTGCCTGTCTGAACGCCGCCGGATTTTGATAGCGCTATCAATTCCATGCCCCTATGGTCGGCAAAACAGGAGGGGAGAGGGATTTTGCGACCCGTTTCACGCGCCGTCTGCTGGCTGCTTGCCACCATTGCCGCACCGGCGGTTGCCGGCCCTGCCCGCTTCGACGATTTCCGCTATGATGGCCATGCGCAGGAACAGGCCGCGCCCGGCCCCGGCGATTATCGCAATCCGATCCTGTCGGGCTACTATCCCGATCCGTCGATCACCCGCGTCGGCGACAGCTATTATCTGGTCAACTCTTCCTTCGCCCATTATCCGGGTCTGCCCATCTTCTCTTCGACCGACATGGTCCACTGGCGGCAGATCGGCAATGCGATCGATCGGCCCGGCCAGTTCGACTTTTCCGGCCTGCGCACGTCGCGCGGCATGTTCGCGCCCGACATCAGCTGGCATGACGGCCTCTTCTATCTGGTCGGCACCTGCGTCGATTGCCGCGGCAATTTCGTCATGACCGCACGCGATCCGGCCGGGCCTTGGTCCGATCCCACCTGGTTGCCGTTCGAGGGGATCGATCCGTCCCTCCATTGGGAGGGCGACCGGGCCTATATCGTCAACAACCGCGCGCCGAACGAACCGCCCCGCTATGAAGGGCATCGCGCCATCTGGGTGCAGGAGTTCGACTGGCGCTCCCTGAAGATGACCGGTCCTTCGACCCAGATCGTCAATGGCGGCGTCGATATCGCGCAAAAGCCCGCCTGGATCGAAGGGCCGCATCTGCTGAAGCGGGAGGGCTATTATTATCTGATCGCTGCGGAAGGCGGCACCGGGGACCAGCATAGCGAGGTCGTGTTCCGTTCCCGCGACCTGCGCGGGCCGTTCATCCCCTATCAGCGCAACCCGATCCTCAGCCAGCGCAGCCTCGACCCGGCCCGCCCCAATCCGGTGACGTCGGCCGGCCATGCGAAACTGATCCAGACGCAGGCAGGCGACTGGTGGGCGACATTCCTCGCCACCCGCCCCTATGGCCCTGACCTCTACAATATCGGGCGCGAAACCTTCCTGCTGCCAGTTGAGTGGCGCGACGGCTGGCCCCACATATTGGACGTCGGCAAGCCCATTCCCTTCACCGCCCCGCGCCCGGACCTGCCCAGCGGACCGACCGGGATCCCGCCGACCAGCGGCGATTTTTCCTATCGCACTGACTTTACCGGCTCGCGGCTCGATCCGGCATGGATCGGCATCCGCACCCCGGTCAGGCCCGTCTATCGACTGGAGCAGGGCGCGCTGCTGCTGGACGGCGCCACCGCACTCGGCGAACTGTCCGGCGCACCCGCCTTCATCGGCCGGCGCCAGCAGCATCATGTCGCCACCGTCTCCACGACGCTCCGCTATCGCCCCGATACCGATGGCGATCGCGCTGGGCTGGTCGCGATCCAGTCGGACCGATCCTTCCTCTTCTTCGGGATCCTGCAAGAGGGCGGCTCGCCGCGCATCGCCCTGATGGCGCGCGAGGGATCGGACAGCGACCGACTGATCGCGTCCGCCCCGATCGACACGGCACGGCCTGTCACGCTCACCCTTGCCATGGACGGCGGCCGGATGCGCGCCAGCTACGTCAGCGGCGGGGCGGAGCGTTTGCTGGCGTCCGATGTCGACATAGGCTTCCTCAGCACGAAGCAGGCCGGCGGCTTCGTCGGCACCATCATCGGTCCCTATGCCTGGGCGGCGCGCGTCACCCGGCCGAGCAGCAACTGATAGACATCCTTGCCGCCTGCTGCGTCATAGGTCGCCATGACCCGGCGCAGCGCGGACGGACCGAGCGGCCTGCGCCCCTCGCCGGGCACGACCGCGCCGATGCCTTTTAGATGAGCGATCAGCGCCCGCGCGCCCTTGCCCTCCAGCGCCACCGTTTCCTCGAAGGCGAAAGCGTCCGCATGGCCCGCCAGCATGGCGCGCAGCACGTCGAGCGAAGGATAGTCCGGCACGCCGCTCGCTTCGCCACAGGCGGCATGCGCAGCACGCCAGGCGGCAAAGCTGCCGTGCCCCATGGTCGAGAAGATGAGGCTCCCCCCCGGCCGCAACAGCCCGGCCAGCCGCGTGATCGCCGCCGGCAGGTCGTCGAACCACTGAAAGGCGAGGCTCGACAGGATCAGGTCGAACCATGGCCCGTCAAAGGGCGGCGCTTCTCCGTCCATGGTCAGGAAGCGACCCGCCACCCGGCCGTGCGACGCAGCCTGTTCCAGCATACCGGGCGAAATGTCGGTCGCGATCAGTTCCGCGCCGGGCCAGCGCGTCTGGATGTCGCGGGTCAGGAGGCCTGTGCCACAACCAATCTCCAATATGCGCGCGACCCCGCCCGGCATCTGCCGCCGGGCGATGTCGGCTACCAGCGTCGCCGCCAGCCGCTGCGGCCCGGCATGGGCCTCATAATGGCCGGCAGCGGCGCCGAATGCATCGCTTATCCGTTGCTTGCGCGCGTCATTCATGGCTGGAGCATTTTCAGTTGACCGTTCACGGTCAACGCCTTGGGAAATGCGACCGCAAAGAACAAGAGCCTTTCCACATCCTGTGGAAAGGCTCTAGGCGCATTGGCAGAGCCTCGCGGCTCTGACCAGTCCTCCAATAGGAACGCCCATCGCATGACTGCCTCCCCCCGCATCCCCGCCATGGACGTGCTGCGCGGCTGCGCGGTGATGGGCATCGTATGGATGAACATCACCGCCTTCGCCCTGCCGCAGAACGCCTACTTCAACCCGGCGGTGGCGGGGCGGCTCTCGGCCGGGGACATCAGCTTCTGGGCGATCAGCCTGATCTTCGTCGATGGCAAGATGCGCGGCCTCTTCGCCCTGCTGTTCGGCGCGTCTATGCTGCTGCTGATCGACAAGGAGGAAATGGCGGGGCGCGACGGCCGCCGCACCCAGATGGTCCGCTTGGGCTGGCTGTTCGTCATCGGCTGCCTGCATTTCTTCCTGCTCTGGTGGGGCGACATATTGCGCGTCTATGCGATCGTCGGCCTGTTCGCCCTGCTCTTCGTCCGACTGGAACCGCTCGATCTGGTCAAGCGCGCGTTCCTGTTCTTTCTCTTTCAGTTCCTGCTGCTCGCCGCCTTCATCGGCAGCCTCTACCTCTGGGGCCATGCCGCCGGAGAGGCCAATGTCGGCGCCGCCACCCGCGACGGCTTCCTGACCTTCATGGCCGCCCTGTCCGATCCAACCAGCCCGACCACGCAGATGGAAGTCGCCACCTATCGCAGCAGCCTGTCCGCCATCATCGGCATGAAGCTGGCTGGCTTCCCCGGCGACTGGCTCTGGGGCCTGCTGTTCAACGCGTTCGAGACGCTGGGCTTCATGCTGCTCGGTATGGCGATGCTGAAGGGCGGCTTCCTGACCGGCAACTGGGATGCGGAACAATATCGCCGTACTGCGCGCCACTGCTTCCTGATCGGCGTGCCGCCCATGGCCGCGCTGGCGCTATGGACATGGTGGAGCGGTTTCGCGCCCCTCCCCACCTATGGCGCGGCACTGGTCTGGTCGCTCCCCTTCCGCATCCCGCTCACCGTGGGCTGGGCCGCGCTGATCCTCTGGCTGCTCGCCCGGCACAAGAGCAGCCCGCTGGTCGGCCGGATCGCCGCGGCAGGGCGGATGACGCTCAGCAATTATCTGGGCACCAGCATCGTCATGACCGCGATCTTCTATGGCTGGGGGCTAGGCCTGTTCGCCCATGTCGATCACGCTGCGCTTCCCCTCTTCGTCCTTGCTGCCTGGGCGGTCATGCTGCTTTGGTCACAACCCTATGCAGCCCGATTCGCGATGGGTCCGGCCGAATGGCTGTGGCGCAGTCTCAGCCATGGTGCAGTGCAAAAGATTCGCAGGAGCAGCTGAATACTATTGCGACCCATTATCAGGCACGCTATCTCTCCTCCATCAGGAGAAGTGCCTCGATGGTTGTCTGCGTCTGTAATGCGATTCGTGAAAAAGACCTGCGCGAAGCCGCGCGGGACGGTGCCGATACGCCGTGCAATGCCTATGCCCGTTTCGGCCGTCGGCCCAAATGCGGCCAGTGCGTGCCCTTCGCTCGCACCATCATCGCGGCGGAGCGCGCATCGGCCTGATATGATTGCAAATCATGCGCACGAAACAATCGCGAAGCCGACGCAATAGCGCAGTAAAAAATCCCTGATTTTCAAGGGTTTTAGGCTTAACAGACGGGTGCATTGCGCCTATAATCCCGGCGTCCCAAAAACAGCCGGAGTATAACGCCATGAAAGGCGACCCGAAGGTCATCGACTTTCTGAACGAGGTCCTCAAGAATGAGTTGACCGCGATCAACCAATATTTCCTTCACTATCGCATGCTCAACCATTGGGGCATCGAAAAGCTGGCGAAATTCGAATATTCCGAATCGATCGACGAGATGAAGCACGCCGACAAGGTGGCGGAGCGCATCCTGTTCCTCGACGGCCTGCCCAATTTTCAGCTGCTCGGTCGCCTGAAGATCGGCGAGACGGTGGAGGAAATCCTCAAGTCCGACCTCGAATTGGAATATGAGGCGCTGCCGGTGCTGAAAGATGCGATCGCCTATTGCGAATCGATCCGCGACTATGTCAGCCGCGACCTGTTCCAATATATCCTCGAAAGCGAGGAAGAGCATGTCGACACACTGGAAACCCAGTTCGAAATGATCGAACGCATGGGCATCCAGAATTATATCCAGTTGCAGAGCAAGGCCGCCGAAGAATAAGGCGCCTGCTGCGGCACATGACGGGCGAGGCCATCCCTCCGGCGGTGGCCTCGCCCTTTTTCCTTCTACAATAATGCCTCAAGGATCCCGATCAAAGGCAGGTCCGCCGGCGGCATTTCCACCCCATACATTTGCGTAGGCCGCATCCATTGCAGCGCCGTCGCGTGGCGTGCTTCAGGAACCCCCTGCCATTTACGGCAGACATAGAGCAGCAGCAGCAGATGCCTGTCACCCAGCGGTTCGCTGGCGAAGGTCGCGGGCGCGAGGCAGCTTTCATGCGTGCGGATGCCCAACTCTTCCTCCAACTCGCGCACCAGCGCCGCCTCGGGCGTTTCCCCCGACTCCACCTTGCCTCCGGGAAATTCCCACAGCCCCGCCATCGATCCGCCCGGTGGGCGCTGCTGCAACAGGACACGGCCATCGGCATCGATCAACGCTACGGCAACGACGAGCAGGGACTTCACGGGCGGCATGTCTTTCCGGCTGAGAGGGCTTTGTTAACCCTGGCTGCTTTACATGTCTGACCGGGACTGTCTGTAGCGAATTGGGGTCAAGATGCGCGGGCTTATCGAAATCATCGCCCGTTGGGGCCTGACGCGGTGCGAGCGTGGCGCGACTGCGGTCGAATATGCACTGATTCTTGCGATGGTCGTGCTGGTGATGATCGTGGCGCTCAACAATGTCGCGAACAAGACGATCGGCATGTGGAACAACGTCGCGACCGAAGTAACGAAGCATTAACCATCAAAATCTGACAGTTTTTCCGCCATTAAACATTTTTCAACCGAGCGTGTCTAATTCGGTCCTAGCTGACCACGAATTACCAAGCGGGGCGGCCGGGTAGTTTAACGGATAATCCATTCAAGGAGACCTTACATGCAGTTCATCCGCAAGATGCTGAAGAATGAAAAGGGTGCAACCGCGATCGAATACGGCCTGATCGCCGCTCTGATCGCCGTCGCCGCCATCGGCGCCATGACCAGCCTGGGCGGCAAGCTCGGCAACACCTTCAACAACGTTTCGGGCAACCTGAAGTAAGCTTCGGACGATTGTCGAAATCGGGGGCGGTGAACGCAAGTTCGCCGCCCCTTTTCGTGTTTACCAGCTGACGATCTTCGCCCTCTGCCCCGGTCGCAGCACGGCATTGTCGCTCAGCGCGTTGATCGTCAGAAACCGCTCCAGTGGATAGTCGCTATAGGCCATGCGCTTCGCCAGCGACTGGACCGTGTCACCCGCCTTCACCGTCAACACCTGGACACGGCGCGGCTTGATCGCCGCCGCCTCCTGCGCCGACAAGGGCTTGAGCGACTCGACCATTGAGGTGAAGGGGCCGACGCCTTGGCCTGCCGGCGTGAGCAGCAGGAAGTGATAGGCTTTCCCTCCCCCGAAATCATAGGCGAATACGGTCGCATCGACCTGACTCGACTGGCTGGATGCGCGCACCGTACGCCACGCGGCCGGGATGCCATTGATGGTCGTGCGACTAACCTCTCCAGCCGGGACACCCCCATTTCCGCCGCCCAGCTTGGCGAACACATTATTGATATACGTCGCCAGATTGCCGGTATAGGGCGCCGCGCCAAACTGCGCCTGCCCGCCCGAACCGGTGATCGACACGGCATCGGTGCCATTTTCCATGCCGAAACCGCTGGGCGCGGCAAAGCTGAGGCGCAGGTCTGGATGCAGGAAACAGCTGCCGTCGATCACGCCCTGCTTGGGATCGTCGCCATAAAGGACGCCGTTCAATGCGTTGAGGAAGGCGTCGCGGTTGCGCACGGTGCTGGTGACGCGCGTCGCTTCGGCTGCCCGCGCCGCCCGATCGACGCGCGATGCGGGATCGGGGTGGGTACTCGCCCATTCGGGCATGGACCGCGCATTGCCGGCCACCTGCGTATCGAGATCGCTCTGCGCCGCCAGCGAAGCAAGCATGTCCGACAGCGCCCGCGGATCATAGCCACCCGACGCCAGATAGCGGATGCCCAGATCGTCCGCTTCATATTCCTGACTGCGCGAGAATTTGAGGGTGAGCAACTGGCTGCCGGTACCGATCCCCTTCTGAACCAGCCCAGCAAGGCCCGAATCACCCAACAGAGCGCCCGCCAGCGCGCCCAGCAGCGCACCGCCGATCGCATTGCGCTGCGCCGTCTGCTGGCGACGCTGGCCATGCTGGGCCGCGACATGGCCGACTTCATGGCCCAGAACGCCCGCCAGTTCGGCCTCGTCATTCATCAGCGCCATCAGCTGGCGCGTGACGTAGACATAGCCGCCGGGGATCGCGAAGGCGTTATTGACCGGGCTATTGAGCAGGGTGACGGTGAAGTCGCCCTGCGCATTGGACAGGCCGGACTGGACCGCGATCCGGCGCCCGACCCCTTCGACATATTTCGCCTGCGCGCCAGCATAGGCCCCGCCAAATTCCTTAAGTAGTTCGGGATGCTGCTTGGCGCCGCTCGCCTTGTCCTGCTGGCTGATCGAGGAGACGGTGCGAATCGCCCGCTGCTGCCCGACCACCGCCGGCGCGGTCAACGCCACCGCCAGGGCCGCCGCCGTGCAGCCCAGCGAAATCTTCCAGTTCATAAACCCTCACCCTTCGACGTTACCGCCACGTAACGAAGGACAATGGCGGGGCGTTCCCGGAAAAGCGAGAGCCAGACTGCCAGCCTGCGCGTTTTCAGGCCGGGCGTGTCGGTCCGACGGGAATGAAATCAGGCGCCGATGGCGAGGAACTTGTCGGCGCGGTCAGTGCGCAGCGCATCCGCGCTCATGCCGTCGAGCGAGGCGAGTTCCGCCTCGATCGCCGCTCCCAGACTGGCGATCGCCTGCACCGCTTCGCGATGCGCGCCGCCAACCGGCTCTGCCACGATCCGGTCGATCACGCCCAAAGCCTTCAGATGCTGCGCCGTCACCTGCATCGCGGTCGCCGCATCGCTCGCCTTGTCGGCGGTGCGCCACAGGATCGAAGCGCAGCCTTCGGGCGAGATTACCGAATAGACGGCATGTTCGAACATCAGCACGCGGTTCGCCGCGGCCAGCGCGATCGCGCCGCCGGACCCCCCCTCGCCCACCACGGCCGCCACCATCGGTACGCCAATCTTCAGGCACGCCTCGGTCGAGCGGGCGATGGCTTCGGCCTGGCCGCGCTCTTCGGCCTGCACGCCGGGGAAGGCGCCCGACGTATCGACCAGCGTCACGACCGGCAGGCCGAAGCGGTCGGCCAGTTCCATCAGGCGGATCGCCTTGCGATAGCCCTCGGGCTTGGCCATGCCGAAATTGTGACGCACGCGGCTGGCGGTGTCGTCGCCCTTTTCATGGCCGATCACCATGACCTTGCGGTCGCCCAGCGTCGCGAAGCCGCCGATGATCGCCTGATCGTCGGAAAAGGCGCGATCGCCCGCCAGCGGCATGAAATTGTCGAACATGCCCGCGACATAGTCCTTGAAATGCGGACGGTCGGGGTGCCGCGCGACCTGGGTCTTCTGCCAGGGCGTCAGCTTCGCATAGGTGTCCTTGAGCAGCTTGGCCGCGCGCTGTTCCAGCGTCGCGATCTCGCCATCGATGTTGATGTCGCCCACGCTGGCGGTGGCGCGCAATTCGACGATGCGCGCTTCCAGCTCCGCGATCGGCTTTTCAAATTCCAGAAAGCTTACCATGGCGCAAGGCGTTAGGGCGATGGCGCGTCGCCGTCAACGCGGCGATGCGGTATCTTGGCTTGCATGGTGGCAAGAGGATGCCGCTGGTTGACCAGTTCGACCAGTCGCCGGCTGTCGACATGGGTGTAGATCTGCGTCGTCCCGATATCGGCATGGCCCAGCATCGCCTGCAACGCGCGCAGGTCCGCCCCGCCCTCCAGCAGGTGCGTGGCGAAGGCGTGGCGCAGTACATGAGGGCTGACCCGTTCCGGCGCGATGCCGGCGGCGGCGGCCAGCGCCTTCACCAGCTGATAGAGGCGGATGCGGCTCAGATGGCTCTTGCCCGACGGGAAAAGCCACAGGCTGTCGCCCGGCACATGCGGCAGCCAAGCGGCGACGGCGGCGCGCGCGCGATCGGATATCGGCACCAGCCGTTCGCGCGCGCCCTTGCCCTTCAGGATCAGGAAAGGCCGGTCATGGGCCAGCGCCCGGCGCGGCAGCGACACCAGCTCGGTCGCGCGCAGGCCCGATCCATAGAGCAGCTCGATCAGCGCGGCCAGTCGCAGGTCGAGCGGCACGGGATGTTCGACCTCGATCCGCTCGGCAATCAGTGTGAAGAAGCGATCGACCTCGGCGGTGGAAAGAATCTTGGGCAGCGGCCGGCGCGTTGTCGGGCGCGGCAGCGCAACGGAAGGATTGTCGGCACGCAGCCCTTCTTCCTCCAGAAAGCCGTAAAAGGCGCGCAAGGCCGACGTCTTGCGCGCCACGGAGGATGCCGCCAGTTCCGCCCAGGCCGTCGCCAGCGTCCCCAGCCCCTCCTTGGTCGCGCCGGACAGGCCGCCCAGCAACGCGCCCGCCCCGGCGAGGTCCGCGCGATAGGCCAGCAGCGTATTGCGCGACGCGCCGCGCTCCGCCGCCATCATTTCGAGGAAGCGGTCGACCAGTGCGGCGTCTTCCTGCCCCATGGTCAGCTGCGGCTGATCGCCTCGGCCGCGATCATCCGCGCCTCGGGGTCCAGTCCTACACGGTGCAGCGCGGCCACGACATGATAGAGATGCGCGGCCGGCAGGCGACTCCAGTCGCTGCCCTGCATGCCGACGGCAGCCAACAGTGCCACGGTCGCCTTCTCGCCCCGCTGCGCCGCCGCACCAATGGCCCGCGCCCAGCGACTGTTGGCGGCCAGCACCACGCCATTATCCTGTGCGAGCGATGCGGCGTCCTGCGGCGACAGGCGCGACAGGCCGGCGAGAGCGGCAATCAGCATCCGCCCCTTTTCCGCGCCAGCGTCGCTGACATAGGTCGACACACGGCTGCTGTTGATTTCCACCACGGCGCTTGGCGCGCCGACGGCCAGCAACCCCCAGAATTGCGCAGCGCCTTCACCGTCCAGTTGGCCGATCGCCTGCGCCCAGCGGGCCGCATTACGGTCATAGCCGGCGGTCAGCATCGACGCGACGAGATTGGACGCATCCTGCGCCGACGCCTGCGCCACCGGCAGCGCGGCGGCGGCACGCGCGGTCGCGATCAGACCGACATAATCCGGCTTCGCCTCATCCTGCCACCAACTGCGCATCCCGCCCAGCCGGTCGCCAACGGTCGCGCCCGAATAGGCGATGCGCAATGCGTCAACCTTGTCCGCAAGATCATTCGGCGCGTCGCCGTCGGTGCCGAGTTGGCCATAGAATCCGACCAGCGCGGCGTTGGACAAGACGCCCAGCCGCGCCGCGATATCGACGCCCGGTCGCCGCCGCACC
>NZ_DATKFP010000091.1:0-35741 GCF_035511395.1 Sphingobium sp. | reverse complement strand
GCCATCGATTTCGACTGTTTCCTGATTGATGAAATCGTTGCGGTGGGCGATTCACGCTTTCAGCAAAAATGCCATGATGAGCTTTTCGTGAAGCGCAAGGATCGCGCCATGATCCTGGTGTCGCACAACGACACCTATATCCGCGAACATTGTGATCGCGCATCGGTCTTGGCGGGCGGAACGCTCACCCATTTCACCGACATGGATGCGGCCTATGAATATTATCAGGCGCACGCGACCGAATGAACCGGCTCTGGGGGCTATGGGAACGCTTTGCGCTTTCCCTGGCCGGTAGATCAACTGCCGGAATAGCGAAGCCCCGCAGGCTTCTGGTCGATGTGTCCACCATTGCCCAGCATGACGCCGGGACAGGCATCCAACGGACCGTTCGCGCGATCTGGCAGCATCTCTATCGCATGGATCTGGGCGAGATCATCTTGTTGCCGGTCGCGGCAACGGCGCGGCGGGGTTATGGTATCGCCGGGTTCGATCCTGCCTCGGGGCGTCTGTCCCTGCCCGTTCCTGGCGCGCCAGTGCTTCAGGCGGGGAAGGGGGACATATTTCTGGGTCTGGACCTCGCCGCGCATCGCCTTTCGCGCCATGAGCGCCAGATTGCGCGCTGGCGGCGGTGCGGCGCCACGATCCACATCCTTGTCTATGATCTTCTGCCGCTCCTCAACCCTGAATGGTTTCCAGACAGCACGGGACGAAATTTTCGCAGATGGATAAAGGTGGTCGCGCGTCGGGCTGATAGCGCCATCTGCATTTCCCAGCAGGTCGCCGCCGATCTCGACAATTGGCTCGATGTCAGGCGGACCCCGCGTCGGACCGAAATTGCTCGGCCCGTCATACCTTTGAGTGGGGCGGTTGAAACGAGTAATCCCACGCACGGTGTGGACAAGCGGGGTCGCGAAGCTATAGCGCGTGCCGAACGTCGCCCGACGGTGTTGATGGTCGGCACGGTGGAGCCGCGTAAGGGCCATGATTGCGTACTCGACGCGATGGCACATCTTTGGCGGGTCGCGGATGGGGAGGCACCCGATCTTATTCTGGTAGGGCGACCCGGCTGGCGCACGGAAGCCCTTCAGCAGCGGATGCGGTCGCTGGAAGCAACAAGTGGCCGGTTCATTTGGCTGGATCAGGCGTCGGATGAATTGTTGACGGCTCTTTATGCATGCACTGCTCTGGTGGTCATGCCGTCTCGTGGCGAAGGTTTTGGCTTGCCGATCGTCGAAGCGCTGCGGCAGGGTCGCAAGGTGCTGGCCCGCGACTTGCCGGTATTCCGGGAATTGGCACGGCCGGGCCTCTTCTTCTTTGAAGACGAGACGCCTGATGGGCTCGGCCTCGAAATAATGAAGCGGTTGCGTGAACCCGACCCCGTACCGTCGACGGGGGATGGTTGGGACGATAGCGTGCTGGCCCTACTTCATGCCCTGGGACTGAAGGGGGCGTCAGCGTCGGACAAGGCTATGGCGCATCCGGACGCGCTCTGAGCGTCGCGTCGTTCCGTTCAGGCGAATGTCAGCCCGAATGATGGCGCGCTCTGCGGGATGAACTGCGCTTCTGCCTATCCCGCGGCCACGATTGCGGCCAGCATCACGCGCAGGTTCGCGCGCCAGTGCGGCGTTGGGCCACCCAACGCCGCATAGGTCGAGGCCTTGTCGAGCACGGAATAATGCGGGCGCTTTGCTGGTGTAGGATAGTCGCTGGTAGGGATCGGCACGATCCGCGCTTCCTGGCTCAACAGGCCCGCTGCGAGCGCCTCTTCCTGGATGGCGACGGCAAAGTCGTACCAGCTTGCCGCGCCGCTGTCGGTATAATGGTGCAGACCGGCGAGATTGGCGCCGGCCATCGTCCAAAGCGCACGCGCCAGACCCGGCGCATAGGTGGGCGTCCCGATCTGGTCGGCGACGACGCGGATCTCGGGGCGCTCGGCCATCAATCGCAGCATGGTACGCACGAAATTGGCGCCGGTGGGGGCGTAGACCCAGGCGGTCCGAACGATCAGCGCATCTGGACCGGCCAGTCGCTCGCCGGCCAGTTTAGTACGGCCATAGGCACTCAGTGGCGAGGTCGGTGCATCGGGTGTGTAGGGTACACCCGACCGGCCGTCGAACACGAAGTCGGTCGAAACATGTACGAACCGCGCGCCCACTGCGCGCGCCGCATCGGCCAGGGTGCCGACGGCGGTGCCGTTGATCGCCAGCGCCTGTTCTTCCTCCTGTTCCGCTCTATCCACCGCTGTGTAGGCGGCGGCGTTCAGCAACAGGTCGGGCTTTTCCTGCTCAACCATCGCGCGCACGGCATCGGCGTGAGTGATATCCAGTTCATTGGAACCGACACAGGTCAGGGCCATGCCGGCCGGAGCAGTAGCCTGCAACCCCCGTCCCAGTTGGCCCATGGCCCCAACGATCAGCGCCTTCATGCAAAAGCCTCGATTTCTTTCAGCGACTTGCCGACCGCGTCCTTGCCCGACAGTTGCGGCTCCAGCCCTTCTAGTGGCCATTCGATGCCGACCGTCGGATCATCCCACATTAGCGAATGCTCGGCAGACGGGTCATAGGTGGCAGTGCATTTGTAGAGAAACTCGGTGCCGTCCTCCAAGGCGACGAAGCCATGGGCGAAGCCTTCCGGCACCCAGAACATCCGCTTGTTTGCGGCGGAAAGTTCGACGCCCACCCATTTCCCGAAATGCGGGCTGGACTTGCGAAGATCGACTGCCACGTCCCAGACCCGGCCGGCTGTGACGCGTACCAGCTTGCCTTGCGGATTGGGATTCTGGAAATGCAGCCCGCGCAGGACGCCGCGTGCCGACTTGCTGTGATTGTCCTGTACGAAATTGAGATCGAGGCCGGCCGCCTTGAAGGTGTTTGCGTTGTAGCTCTCGTAAAAGAAGCCACGATCGTCGCCGAATACGCGCGGTTCTATGATCACAAGGCCTGGAATGGCCGTTTCAATGACGTTCATGCAATCGCGCCCTTACCTTTCAGCAGGTCCATCAGATAATTGCCGTAGCCGCTCTTTCGTAGAGGCGAGGCAAGCGCCTCAAGCTGGCCGTCGTTGATGAAGCCCTGCCGCCACGCGATTTCTTCGGGACAGCAAATCTTCAAGCCCTGACGGTCCTCGGTCACGCGGACATAGAGGGCAGCGTCGAGAAGCGATCCATGGGTGCCAGTGTCGAGCCAGGCATAGCCCCGGCCCATGATCTCGACCGAGAGCGATCCTTCCTCCAGATAAAGGCGGTTGAGGTCGGTGATTTCCAGTTCGCCACGAGGGGATGGAGCGAGGTCGCGGGCCATGTCTACCGCGCGACCATCGTAGAAATAGAGGCCGGTGACGGCATAATTGGATTTGGGTTGAGCGGGCTTTTCCTCAATCGTTTCAGCACGGCCATCCTTGTCGAAGGATACGACGCCATAAGCGGTCGGATCGCCGACATAATAGCCGAACACGGTTGCCCCCCCGTCGCGCTGGCTCGCGCGGTTCAGTAATTCGACCAGGCCATGGCCATAGAAGATATTGTCGCCCAGAACGAGCGTGGACGGATCGCTGCCGACGAAGTCCGCGCCAATATGATAGGCTTGAGCTAGTCCCTTGGGTTCGGGTTGCACGGCGTAGGACAGCGAAATGCCAAGTTCCTTGCCATCTCCCAGCAAGGCCTGGAAAGATGGCGCGTCATGCGGTGTAGTGATAATCATGATGTCGCGGATGCCGGAAAGCATCAGTGTCGAAAGCGGATAATAAATCATCGGCTTGTCATAGACGGGCATCAACTGCTTGGAGACGCCCCTGGTCAGCGGATAAAGTCTGGTGCCGGATCCACCGGCCAATATTATTCCCTTACGCACATCTGCCTCCCGTGGAAGGATCGGGGGTGTAAATGGCGGAGGAAGCGATTGCAAGGCGATGTTGCGGTGCGTCAAAAATCTGCGATATGGACATGCAACATTCTGCAGGGGCATGTTTCAATATTTGTCTGACGGCTGCGATATCATGTCGATGGAAATCCCGCCTGTATCGGCACTTTCATTCCCATGCGACGGAAGTGCCGGGTTTATCATTGACATGCAGGGCTTTGGAGTCAGAGATGATGCTCTATCAGGGGCTGAGAGGCGGGCATTAAGTGGATAATATGGCGTCGGCGGCAGTTGCAGGTGCAACGGACGGTAAGATCGTTGGCGAATCCCTGGCCAAAGGCGCCGGGTTCGAGCGCGCAGATGCGCATGCACAGGCGAAGCGGACTGCCGTGCTGGTCGTGGCGATGCATCGTTCGGGCACCAGTGCCTTGTCGCGCACGCTCAACCTTCTGGGTTGCGAGATGCCGCCCAAGCTGATCGGCGCGGACCAGTGGAATTCGGCCGGATATTGGGAATCCAAGCCGATCAAGGATCTGAACGAGGAAATACTGGTTTCCGGCGGGTCCGAATGGAGCGAGTGGCAGGAATTCAACCCGCAATGGTTCCGTTCCTCTGTGGTTCAGCGGTTCCGGGATCGCGCCATCGAACTGGTGCGAAGCGAGTTTGGAGACGCGCCATTATTTGTCTTCAAGGATCCACGACTTTCTCTACTCATGCCATTTTGGCGCGATATTCTTGAAGAGTTGGGTATCGAGCCGGTTGTTATTCATCCGTTGCGCAATCCTATCGAAGTGGCCCGGTCGCTGGAGCGGCGCAACAAATTCCTGATGCCCAAGGGCATATTGCTCTGGTTACGCTACACCCTGGACGGCGAGCGCGGCACGCGCGGGTTGCGGCGGTTTTTCACCACCTACGACGACTTGCTGGAGGATCAGGCTGGCTTCGTCCAACGGTCGCAGGAGGCGCTGGGTGTCTACTGGCCGCGCAATTCTGACAAGGTGCGTCGCGAAATGGCGGCCTTTCTGTCCAGTGGCATGCGGCATCATCGCGATGATGTGAAGGGCCTGCGCGCGCTGACCTATGCGGCCGAATGGGTTGAGGCCACCTATCAGACATTGCTGGACTTCGCTGCCAATGGCGAGACCGCCGACGGCCGCGATGCGCTTGATACGGTCAGCGGGGCTTACACGGCTGGTGTAAACGCGTTTGGATCGCTCGCGAAGGACAATGAGGAGCGTTTCGCGCGGGTGTCGCAGCTTCAGCAGGAGCGTGACAAGCTGCTGGAGCAGGCCAAGGCGACGGAAGCGCTTAAGCACAGTGAGGAAGAGCATCGAGCGGTGCAGAAGGAGCGCGAGGAACTGCGGCAAAAAGCACAGTCACTGGAAGCTGCTGTTGCGCAGGGCCGGCAGCAGCGTGACGAGATGAAGGCCGCGCAAGTCGAGATCGAGGCTCGGGCTGTGGCTGCTCAGGAGCGGGCTGATGCAATCCAGCAGGCAAAGACGGCCCTGGAGCAGCGGCACCTGGCGACGCAAAAGGAGCGGGACGGGCTGCGTGACCTGAAGGCGCAGTATGAAGCTGCCGTCGCGGACTCTGCGTCTGCTGCAACTGCTTTGAACAAGCGGGACGAGGTGATCGCGGGATTGAATCGCGACCTGCTCGCCAAGGATTCGGCGCTGGAGGAGAGCGCACGCGAACTCGCGAGTCTGGGAGCGGTTCTGGCGGATGCCGAAAAGGCTGCCGGTGATCATCAAGTCAAGATCGCCCAGACCGAGCAACTGGCCCAGCAATGGGAATCGGAAATCGAGCAGTTGAAAGCGGAATTGCAGGATGCGCGGATAGCAGGTGATGCTGCGCAGAGGGCACTGCGGCACGAACTTGCGCAAACGGAAAGTGCATTGCGTCAGCGCCAGCTTGAAAGTGAGCAGGCGGGCGAGGAATTGGCTGCCGTGCAGCAGCGAGCTGAGGCCGAGCGCGCTGCGCAGGAGGCCGCCTCGACGGAACTGAACCAGAAGCTGGCGACGGAGCAAGCCCGTGCCGTGACCCTGGAAGCGGCGCGGGTTGCCGCGGAACAGAATGTCCAAGTCCGCTTTAACGAGATTGCGAGCATCACCGAATTGCTGGCGGGTCGAGAAGGCGAATTGACCCATGTCAATTATGCGCTTGCAGATGCTCGACGTCGGATCGGTGAGCATGCGGACAATGAAAGGCGCTTCGTTGATGTGATGCAGGATTTCGCGGCTGCATTGCAGGAAAAGACGGTTGCGCTGGACGTGGCGTCCGTCGCCCTGAATGAGACGAATGCGCGCGTGGTTCAACTGGAGGAGCAACATGGTTCAGCGCTCCAGTCATTGGCGACTGCGCTCGACGATTTGCAGCAACAAAAGCACATGCTGAGCGCGGTTGTCGCTGCGAGCCGGGAGGATATGGAGGCTCGCCAGAACGCTGCGGAGGGCGCGCGTCAGACCGGCGAGCAGATTTATCGCCAATTTCTGGCAACTCTTCATGCTTTGCTTGCGCAGGCGGTGCTGCCATTTCCAACTCTCACGCGCAGGAAGACGTTGGAACGGCAGCGCCGTATCCTGCTCGACCATGCCAGCTTCGACCCCATATGGTATGTCGCTGCGCATGACGATTTGCGCGACCGTGAAGTCGACCCTTACCGCCATTATATTCGTCATGGCGTAAGGGAAGGCCGGGCACCGAATGCGGCCATGGAAGCATTGCGGGCTGGAATATCGTCCCCCAGGCGTTGAAGCAGGCGAACGCTTTATTCCGGTCGATCCGACCTACCTCACAATATGGTCCAACAGCGTTGTCGGTGTTGCTGTAATTAATTAGTCGAGCTGTACTTTGAGTAAAATGTAGACCTATTATAATAAAATACTCGTTTATGCCGTCTAATTTACATCATATTATCATTGTAGTTTAGCCAAATTGAAGTGAGATTATATAGAACGACGGAAGCATCGTTGATGATGCGCTGAAATTTGATAAAATATACACTGGATATTTACGGGTATTTGAAATATTAGTAATTTTTGCACTTGCTTTATCATGCCGTTATGGTCAGGTTGCGCCGGTTCATAAGATGCTAATGGCAGGCGCAGGTTTATTTGCGCTGAGATAATCGGGGTCATGGGAGAGGCCACTGAAGAGCCGTTTGGCTGATTGTCCGTGGTGCGAGGGGGAAATGGTGAAGAATGTGAATTTGGCCGGTGTGGTATCCGCAGAGGATGTCGCGAGGATCAAGGAGTCGAACTTGTTCGACCAGGCCTGGTATCTCAACACCTATCAGGACGTTCATATTCTCCAGATGGATCCTGTCGAACATTATCTGTGGTTAGGTGCGCGGTTGGGCCGCAATCCATCTCCCCATTTCAGCAGCAATGCCTATCTTGAGGCCAATCCCGACGTGCAGAATGCGGGGGTCAATCCTCTTGCCCATTATGCCAAGAATGGCATGAGGGAGGGGCGGAAGCTCGAACCACGCCGTCGCGCACTCGATCCCCGATCATGGAAGCAGGGTGACGTTGCCGTTATTGACGACGCGCCCTCCGTCCTCCTCTGCGCGCATGAGGGCAATGCGCACATGTTCGGCGGTGAACGCAGCTTCCTCGACATGCTTGAGGCGCTCGCGCAGATGCGGCTCAACATATATGTCACCATCCCCGGCGAGGGGAATTCCGACTATATCGAGATGCTGCGCCAGAAAAGCAGCGGTCTGTTTTCTTTCCCTTATTTCCAGTGGTCGAAGAATCGCAAGCCCGATGAGGCGTCGATCGAGGATTTCACGCACATCATCGAAAAGTGCAATATCAGCCTCGTTTATTGCAATACGATCGTGCTGGTCGACCCGCTCATCGCTGGCCGGCGCGCGGGTCGTCTCACCGCGATCCATGCCCGCGAACTGATCGATCATGATGAACATCTCTGCGCTCGCATGGGAATGGATGCGAAGGGCATCATCGATCGCATCCTGCAACAAACTGACTATGTGATCGCCAACTCGGCCGCGACCCAGAAACTGTTCGCATTCAGCCGCCGCAGCTTCCATGTACCCAATGTTGCCAAGGTCGACCTGCTCGACATGCCTAACAGGGTTGGTGAGAAGATCGTCTTCGGCATCGTCAGTTCGAATATCCCCAAGAAGGGCATTGCCGATTTCGTGGAAGTCGCGCGCAAGGCAGAATCGAGCATCCCGAACGCCCGCTTCCGTGTCATCGGACCGGACAATGACTATGTCGCTGAACTGAAGGCTGGAGGGCTGCCAGGCAATCTCGAATTTGCCGGCTATGCCAATAGCCCGGCCGAGGCGATGGCGCAGGTCAATGTGGTGCTGACCCTGTCGCATTTCGCCGAGTCCTTCGGTCGTACCGTGGCCGAAGCGCAAGCAGCGCGCCGTCCCGTGATCGGCTACCGCTGGGGCGCCGTGCCTGAACTGATCGACGAAGGTCAGACCGGTTTCCTAGTGGGCCACAAGGATGTTGACGCGGTGCTGGCGCGCGTCAACACGCTTTGCAAGGATCCCGATCTGATCGCCACCATGGGCGAGGCCGGCCGGCAGAAGATCATACGTCAGTTTGCACCGATCGCCTTGCGCAACAATCTGCGTCAGGCCCTGTCGGCGATCCTGGCCGATGCCGTGCCGCTCCGCGCGGATGCGGGCCGTCGCCTGACCATTATCGTGCCGGTCTACAACGCGCTTGACGCCGTCGAGCGTTGCCTCAGTTCCGTGCTCGCCAAGACCGATCTCACCCGGCACCGGGTGCTGATGATAGATGATGGCAGCAGCGATGAGCGGGTGCAGCCGATGCTGGAGAGTTTCGCCCGTAATCAGGGCTTCCACCTGCTCGTGAACCCGCAAAATATGGGATATACCCGGACGATCAACCGGGGCATCAATTGGGCGGACAAGGATGACATCCTGTTGCTCAACAGCGACACCATCGTTCACGATGGTTGGATCGACGGGATCCAGAAGATCGCGCTGGGCACGCCGAAGGCGGGCACGGTGACGGCGATGGGTGACAATTCGGGCGCCTTCTCCTTCCCCACGGCCAATGTCGTAAACCCCATTCCCGAGGGCCTGACCCATGACCAATGGGCGAAGCGGGTCATCGGCTTCACCGGGGCATCCGATCCGATCGAGGTGCCGACGGGCAACGGCTTCTGCATGTATATTCGTCGCGACCTGATGGATCATATCGGGCTGTTCGACGAGCAAGCCTTCCCTCGCGGCTATGGCGAGGAAAATGACTTCTGTATGCGGGCGCTGAAGGCTGGTTGGAAGAATTTCATCTCACCGCACGCCTATGTTTTCCACCAGCGCACTGCGAGTTTCGGGGCGGAGAAGGAAGGGCTGATAAAAACGGCGATGGAAATCGTCAATCAGCGCCATCCCGACTATGCCCGCCGGGTGCAGGCCGCTTTCGGAGGAGGCAGGATGAAGGCGTTACGCGCCCTGTCTGCGAAGGCCTATGAGGACATTGCCGTACCAACGGTCCCGGCCTGGCATGCCGCGTCGGTCGGCGAACCGATGGACGTCAGCAAGTATCGCGTCGGTCCGGAAAGGCGCTTCCAGTCGCTTAACCAGATGGTCATCGACTGGCACGGCCTACGCGGCCAGGCCGTGCAGCGCGACCCCGACCTCGTGTCGATCATCGTTTGCGTCTACAATCAATATTCCTTGACCGACAAATGCCTTAACGCACTGGTCCGCCATTGCGGTTGGGCGAAGATCGAAATCATCATGGTGAACAATGCCAGCGATGAAGAAACGTCCGGCCTGCTGGACAGTTGGGCCGCTCGAGACGGTCGAGTGACGGTCATCCACAATTTCGACAATCTCAACTTTTCGCTGGGCAACAACATCGGTTTTGCAGCGTCGCGCGGCGCTCGGGTCGTATTTCTCAACAACGACACCGAAGTGCAGTCGGGCTGGCTGGAACCTTTATTGGCGCCGCTGGCAAATGCCGAGATCATGGGTACGCAGCCCAAGCTGCTCTATCCAGACGGTCGTGTGCAGTGCGTGGGCGTGGTTTTCTCCGGCAAGACGCCGCTCGGTTATCCCATCTACGTCGATGAGGCTGCGGATTCCCCTTTGGTGGCACAGAATCGTCGCTTCCGTGCGATCACCGGCGCTTGTTTCGCGATGCGCGCGACGGATTTTGCCGCGGTCGGCGGCTTCGACACTGTCTTCATCAATGGGCAGGAGGATATCGACCTCTGCTATCGTCTGGGCCATGGAGGCAACGTCTTCGAATATGTCGCCGGCTCGACGGTCACACATCATGAGGGGCGGACCAAAGGGCGCGGCCGGTTTATCACCCACAATCGCTATAGCTACGCCGCCCGTTGGCGGGACGTTTTTCCAGGGGACGATGCCGATCATTATGCACGGGACGGTTTTCGTATCGCGGAATATCAGATCGACCGGCCGGAATTGGATCAGACCGGCATCGCTTGCTGGCGGGCGCGAATAGAGGCTTACTTTGCGGCATAGGGTGTATGAGTTATTTCTCGACATGATCAAGGGAGAGTAAACGGATAAGCAGCCATAGTTGCTTCTATTTATCATTCATAGATATGGTAATTTAAATGCCGGGATATAATCAGGAAGAAGTAATTCCTGCGATAGCTTCCGTGTTCCAGTAAACCGTTGCTGCTCGCTCGATGGCGTCTTTCTTCTTCGGTTCCATTTCGATCAGCTTATGCATGGAGCGCAGAGCTTTTTCCATGTTTCCATTTTCTAGGGCCGGATTGAAGCCTGGCACCAGCATTTTCAGATGATGGACGTAATCTGATCGAACCTCGGAAAGAATGCTTGAGATATGGGCCCAATTGTTATTTTGGGGTATTTCATCTGACAAGGCTGCCCGACATTCCATCGTAAAACCATATCGATCGTTCAGTCGTTGAATGATGTCGGCATTGCCTTGCACAATCAGCGTTGCAGCAGCCGGTGAAAGTTGCGGCTTGGTTCCGACAAGGCCGGCTTCATTCATGGTGGTGAAAAAATCAATGAGGCGTGAACTGCGTGGCGCTGATTTTCCGTCGATCTCATGGCAAAACCGCCGGCGATAATCCTGAAGCGCAACCATTTGTTCTGCAGAGAGCGAACTGTTCTCGTTGATCTGTTCCAGATGGAAGCCTTGCTTTCCAGTTAGGGTCTTGAGAACTTGCTCAACATCGGCGACGACATTGGTACCGATCAACTTTTTTCGATCGAATATGCGCACGGTAACGCTGTCGATCTTGGGACAGCTCTGCCATTGACCAAGGAGTTGGTCCAAGGGACGAGCATAGGTGTCTGGTCGGGGGAACCGATAGCTTGCTTTGATTGCCTGTTGGGCAAGTGACAAATACATGCCCAGCGGATCACGAACATAAGCAATTACATCGATGCGCTCGATGTCTGGCGTGATCATCTGCAGAATGGTCACAACCTGTTCGGGGCCAAGCGTCAGAAAAGCTTCGGAAGAAATAACGATATAATCGCTTGTAGATAACTGCGCCTGCAACTGGGCGATCGTCTGTCGAGCAAAGGCCTTTTGATGCACGTCATTGCCCCGCGTCGATTTGCCCAGCAGCGTACCCATGCAGAAATTGCCGCTCGTCCGGTGATGGGATGTGTAGGCTAGGCCGGCTTGATGGAGAGTGGCCTGGGCATCGAACAGTGCGGCCTGGATTGCAGAGCTTCCGCACTTGCCATCTCCGATGTGAACGATGAATTTTGCCAAGGATCGGTCTCCGTTTTCGGGTGGCCGATGAGTAGGGATAAGATGCAGAAATTACTATACAGATTTACCGGAAGCGTAAGCCTCGCGACAGAATCGATATGAATTAAAGCATCCGCCAACTCAATTTAGGTAGGCGTTGAGATAATTTTATCGAAAGCATGATTTGAAACGACATCGCAGTATATTTCTAAATATAATATGGTGATTTATGGGAAAATTTAAAAAAATCGAAGAAGCCATTTTGACGCCTGTTAGAGTAAAAAAGAACGGTCATCCCGGATCGTTGATTGGCGGGCTATATGATAAAGATAAGAATTTTATAGATGATTCAACATTCTTTAGGGATGGAAAGAGATTTGTTTATCCGTTATCTTTGGATGGAAGGATTATTTCGTCACAGATTGATTGTCCTGTAATATTTGGTGGTTATCTTTATAATCATTTCGGTCATTTTTTGCTGGAATCGTTGTCACGTCTCCATGTGTGCGATATTTTTCCAGATTATCCGATAGTATGGATCAAGGAGAGGGAGATGAAATCATGGCATAGAGATCTTATGAGCGTTATTAACATTAAAAACGATCAGATATTTGTTAGTGAAATTTCCCAGGCGATGGAAATTATTGTGCCCGATTGTGGTTTTTCGATAGGTAAATTCTTTAAGGGCTATCACCAGGAATTTCTTGGGAAATATGAGAATAATGTCAGGCGCGGCACAAAATTGTGGTTGTCGAGATCTTTTCTTTCGAATGGCCTTGGTGGTGTGGATAATGAGCCGGAAATTGAGTATTACTTAAAAGATAAGGGGTGGACGATCTTTCATTCTCAATTGCACTCTATAGACGAACAGATTGACGCCTTATCTTCAGCAGAAAGAATCGCAGGGTTTGAGGGATCTGCATTTCATCTCCTTATTCTTATCAAGAACGTGGCAGCTAGAGTTGACATATTTACGAGAGGAAATATTATTAATAATAATTTTAATCTGATCGCGGATGCAAAGGGTTTTGATCAGAGGGTCCACTTTTTAGAAATGGAAAAAATAAGCGGAGAGAGGTCACACTCCCGATATCGCTTGAATGATGTCGCATCCGTTATTCAAATGTTGGACCGATGAGCGCAGGATCGGTTTTTGCCTTCTGGATCAAGTGACTTATGCCTCCATTGTAATTTAGGTTTAATGGATCGACGAGGGCGCATCACACGTTGACGCGGTTCAGGTCAATTTGAGGGTGATCGCAAAATGGCTCGCGCACAAAATATAAAGAAAGTGGTGATATTATTGCTGACAGTTGCAGTCATGAATCCAGTATCTGCGGAGCCGCGGCGTCGTCTCTCAGTGGATTTCGACGAGGGGCAGAGCATGCTCTCGCGAGACTCCAACACGATCGTGGACGCGCGAAATGGCGCGGATTTTCGGGCCACTGTGGATAAGGGGACGAAGGCGGTCGATCGACCAGAGGTGGTATCGCAAGGGTGTAATACGCCACCCGGTTGCCTGCGCGTCTCGATGGACCCCAGCGCAAAAGGCGCGGCAAAGAACAAAATAATGTACAGCTTCTGGTCGCACTATAAACCTTTGCCGGGCGGCGAACAGGGCCGGCTGCGGATCGGAGGCGGCATCGCGCGTATCAGCTTCGCCATGAAGTTTGACCCGCGTTACGATACGCCGCTGCATCAAATGATACATTTCCAGATATTGCAGCCCAAGGTTGCGGGACGGGTCAACAAGGTAAGTAAGGTCAATCCCGGCGGCCCTATCCTATCGTTGCGGATCGTGCCCGTATCGCGACGGAAGAACAAGTCGCCTGACATCCAGGAATTCATCGTTGCGGTGCGTAGCCCTCAAGCTCAGTCCTATTATTATTATGACACGCGGGACAAGGGCGTGCTTTACCGCGGCGAAATCCACAAAGGCGATTGGAATAATTTCTCCTTTGTGCTTCAATCGATAGATCGCGCCGGCGATATGGGTGGCCGCATTGGCTTTTGGATGAACGACCAGAAGCGCTTCGACAAGCCAGTTGAATGGGGCTTCGACCCTGATCGGTACGGTGTCAGTCCTCAACTCGGATTCGAATTGGGCAGCTATCGAAGCGCCGACGCGACTGGCCACCAGACTGTCTATTTCGATGACGTGAAGGTTGATCGCTGAGAGCGGTCTATACAGGCCTATTTTCGCTCAACCGAAAAAAGCCGCCGATGCTGATGCCTCCGATGGGCTTTTTGCTGCGTCTTTCACTGACAGGAAGCCGGCCTATGGCCGGTTTCCGGCTGGCCAGAATGTCGGGGCCGGAATCTTCATCAGCTCCATCATTGTGACGGCAACATATTGATGGCGATGATCTGACCGTTCGAACGGGCGTGTGGACAGCGCATTGGCAAAACCATGCGGCTCGGTTGACCGAGCTTGTGTGGTGCATCGCATTTTACAGCGGCACTTATCGCCCAAAGCTCGATCAATGGCGCGCGATCGGGATCCAAATTCGTCATTCGAACTTGCCACCAAGCCACGCGAAAGACCGCCGCAATGCATTGGAAATAATGAAGAATATAATTGGCTGGGGCGGCAGGATTCGAACCTGCGCATGGCGGTACCAAAAACCGCTGCCTTACCGCTTGGCTACGCCCCAGCATGGTCGACGAAGCGTCGACGCGGTCGCCATATAACGTGTGATTCGGGAAAGGAAAGCCTAGTCATGATAGTTTGATGACGCCAATATGCGCTTCGCCCTTTTGCCGGATTGCAACCATACATGTCCGTTACCAACGCGCCTTCCCAAGTTTCGCCCGCATCGCCGCTCTTCCTGCGTGAGGACGAGATACGGCGCGGCATCGAGATGCTTTATTTCGGCTATTCCGCGCTGACCCGGTCGATCGATGAGGGGTTGTCGTCACAGGGGCTGGGACGGGCGCATCATCGCGCGCTCTATTTCATTTCCCGCCAGCCCGATCTGACGGTCAAGGATTTGTTGCGGCTGCTGGCGATCACCAAACAGTCGCTGGGCCGGGTACTCAACGACCTGATCGAGCGTGGCTATATAGAGACGCGGATCGGTCCGAGCGACCGGCGTCAGAAATTGCTGCGGCTCAGTCCTGCCGGCAAGGCGCTGGAAGCAGAGCTGTTCCGGGCGCTGCGCGAGAAGATGGCAGCTGCCTATGCGCAGGCGGGGCAGGGGTCCGTCACCGGTTTCTGGCGCGTGCTGGAGGGGCTGATTCCCGAGGGGGACCGGTCGATGGTGTTCGGCCTGCGTGGCGGATAAGGTTAAGCCTGCGAAACTTTCTGCCTGCTCCTGCGCTTGAACGGCTCCATGACAAGGGCAAGAGGAGCCACATTTATGCGTAACACCCTTCTCGCCGGGCTGACGATCCTGGCCGCCGCCGGCCTGTCGGCCTGCTCGGAAAAGGCGCAGGACAATCTGGAAAATGCGGGTTCGGCGATCGGCAACGACGTGACCAACGCGGTCGACGATGCCGGCGCGAAGATCGACAACGGTCTGAACGATGCGGGCCAGGCGATCGACAATGGCGCGGACCGGATCGGCGCTGCGACCGACAATGCTGCGGCGGACGCCCGGCGCGAAACGGGCGAGGCCAAGAAGGATGTCGGCGAATCGCTGGAGAAGGCCGGCCACGACCTCAAGCATGATTGAGGCCTGATGATGGATGCCGTTCGCTCCGCCGGGAGCGAACGGCATCAGAAGACAACGTTGCGAACAAACCGAACGAGCGTGTCTTCGCGATTGACGAAGAGGTAGGGGTGGTCGCTGGTGAAGATCAGGAAGTCGCCCGCCGCGACCCGCTTCGGTTCCGCGCCTTCGACTTCCACCGTCAGCGCGCCTTCCACCACATAGAGCATTTCGTGCCAGTCGGCGGCGTCGGCCTCTGCCGGATAGGTTTCGCCCGCGCCCAGCGACCAGGTCCATAGTTCGGCTTCGCGCGCGGCCGGCACGGTGCCGAGCAGGGTGGCGCGGCTGTCCGGACTGTCGCCGCGCCAGGCAAGGCTGTCGATGCGGCTGTTGTCGGGCATTTCCGGCGGGCGGACGAGGCGCGAGAAACTGACACCGAGCGCGTGGGCGAGACGGTCGAGCGTCGACAGGCTGACATTGGCTTCCCCGCTTTCGATGCCGGAAATCATGCGCCGGCTGACGCCGGCCTGCGCCGCCAGCATATCCTGGCTGAAACCGCGATCGACACGGAGCGCGCGGACATTCCCCGCGACATGGGCGAGTACATCGGGGCGATCCTGCGTCGCTGAGTCTTGACTGTGCAATATATTGCTCATAGGGCGATGTGCATTATGTTGCACAATGACGCCTCCGACAAGCCTGCCCAAAGCCGATTGATGATCGGTCGTCCCGAACTCGCGCTGATGGGCGCGACCATCCTTTGGGGTGCCAGTTTTCTGATCGTCCATAATGCGGTGAAGGAAACGGGACCGCTCTTCTTCGTCGGGCTGCGTTTCAGCACGGCGGCGCTGATCGCCCTGCCGCTGGCGCTGCCGGTGCTGCGCGGGCTGACAGCGCGGGAAGTGGTGGCGGGGCTGATGATCGGCATCGGCATTTTCGCCGGCTATTCGCTCCAGACCTGGGGTTTGCAGACGATCAGCAGCAGCACGTCCGCCTTCATTACGGCCGCCTATGTGCCGCTGGTGCCGATCCTGCAATGGATCATCCTGCGGCGACGGCCTCGGCTGGCGAGCTGGATCGGGGTGGCGCTGGCCTTTGCCGGCTTGCTGCTGATCGCCGCGCCGAGGGATGGGCTGGCGATGGGGCAGGGGGAGGCGCTGACGCTGATCAGCACTTTGGCGATCGCGCTGGAGATTATCTTCATCAGCCTGTGGGCGGGCAAGGTGAATGTCGCGCGGGTGACGCTGGTGCAGCTGGCGGTGACGGCGCTGCTGGCCTTCGTTTGCATGGGACCGGCGGGAGAAAGCGTGCCGCCCTTTTCCTGGACGGTGGTGATCAGCGCGTGCGGATTGGGGGCGATGACGGCGGTGATCCAGTTTGTGATGAACTGGGCGCAGCGGACCGTGTCGCCGACGCGGGCGACGCTCATCTATGCGGGCGAGCCGGTCTGGGCCGGGATCATCGGTCGGATGGCGGGCGAGCGGATGCCCGCCACGGCGCTGCTGGGCGGGCTGCTGGTGGTCGCGGCGGTGATCGTCAGCGAGATCAACTTCGAGCGGCGGCGCAAGCCGGCGGATGCGGAAGACATCCGCGATCCGCAGGCGAGCGCGGTATCGTAATCAGCCCCGTTTGAATATCGGCGGGCGTTTCTCGAAGAAGGCGGCGAAGGCCTCCTGCGCTTCGGGCGAGGTGAGGGTTTCGCGGAAGAGGCGCGCTTCCTCCTCGATCCGGGCATTGAGCAGGGCGGGGTCGCCCTTCATCAGGCGACGGGTCGCGGCGAGCGCCTGAGGCGGCTTGGCCATCAGCGCGGCGGCTTTGGCGCGGGCGTGATCGAGCAGGGCTGCGACCGGCACGATCGCGGTGACGAAGCCGGCGCGATCAGCGCTTTCCGCATCCATCGGCTCGCCCAGCAGCAGCATCGCCGCCGCCTTGGCATGGCCCATGATCGCGGGCGCGAGCAGGCTGGAGCCGGCCTCCGGCACGATGCCGAGATTGACGAAGGGCATGACGAAGCGCGCGTCGGGCGCGGCATAGACGAGGTCGCAGTGGAACAACATGGTCGTGCCGACGCCGACCGCCAGCCCCTGCACCGCGGCGACGATCGGCTTGTCGAAGGCGGCGATGGCGTGGATGAAGTCGAAGGCGGCGCCGCCGCCCTCTGGTCCTGCCATGAAGTCCTTGAGGTCGTTGCCCGCGCAGAAGGCGTCGCCGCGTCCTGCGACCAGCACCGCGCCGATCTCCGCGCGCGCGGATGCGTCGGCCAGCGCCGCCGTCATGGCGCGATACATGTCCGCCGTCAGCGCGTTCTTCTTGTCCGGGCGATCGATATGGATTTCGATGACGCCCGCGGTTTCGATCACCGCGATATGCTCGCTCACGTCTAGCCTCTCCTGTCTAATCCAGCTTGGTCCTGTCCAAGGGGAAATTGTTGGCGCAGCCTTGGCACCGCGTCTATCCCCCAAAACAACCTATCGTCCCGCCGGATATGAATATGAACCGATTGCGCCAGGCGCTTGATCCCTTCCTGCTGTTGCTGATCGCCACCGTTGCCCTAGCGTCGCTATTGCCGGCGCGAGGGGAGGGCGCGCGGATCGCGGGTATCGTCGCCGATGCGGGCATCGTGCTGCTTTTTTTCCTGCATGGCGCGAAATTGTCGCGGGAGGCGATCTGGAGCGGGGCGAAGGCGTGGAAACTGCATCTGGCGACGCTGGGCACGACCTTCGTCGCCTTCCCGATTCTCGGCCTCATCGTCGGGCGATTCGGTTTCGTGCCGTCGGATATGCGAGCGGGGCTGCTGTTCCTGACGTTGCTGCCCTCTACGGTGCAATCCTCCATCGCGTTTACCGCGATCGCGCGCGGCAATGTTGCGGCGGCGGTGGTCAGTGCGTCCTTTTCCAACCTGCTGGGCATTTTCCTGACGCCGCTGCTGGTCGCGCTGCTGATGCAGAAAAGCGGGAGCGGCAGCCTTATCTCCCTGTCCTCGGTGGAGGGGATCGTGCTGCAATTGCTGCTGCCCTTCGTCGTCGGCCATCTGATGCGGCCGTGGATCGGCGGCTTCATCGGGCGGCACAAGGCGATGATTGGGCGGGTCGACCGGGGATCGATCCTGCTGGTCGTCTATTCCGCCTTTTCCGCCGCCGTAGTGGAAGGGCTGTGGAGCCAGGTCTCGAGCGAGGAACTGCTGGTGCTGGCGGGGCTGTGCATCGGGATGCTGGTGCTGATCCTGCTCTTCACCCTGCTGCTGGGGCGGATGCTGGGCCTGTCGCGCGAGGATGCAATCGTGCTGCAATTCTGCGGCTCCAAGAAGAGCCTGGCGTCGGGCGTGCCGATTGCTGGCGTGTTGTTCCCGGCCAGCACGGTCGGGCCGATCCTGCTGCCGATCATGCTGTTCCACCAGATCCAGTTGATGGCCTGCGCCTGGCTGGCGCGGCGCTATGGCGCGCAGCCGGCCGCTGAACTGGCCCCGGCGGAGTGAGGGCGATGAGCGAACCCATTCTGACGGACATCGACATGGATCGTTTCCTGGCCCAGATCGACGCGCTGGCCCATGCGGTCGCCGCGTCGGGATGGCGGCCCGACTGGCTGGTCGGCGTGGGGCGCGGCGGGCTGGCGCCTGCGACGTGGCTCAGCCACGCGATGGGGCGGCCGATGCTGTCGGTCGACATGTCGGCGAAGCTGCCGGCTTTCAGCGACGCGTTGCTGGTGGAACTGGCGAGCCGGGCAGCGGCGGGCGAGCGGATCCTGATCGTCGATGACATCAACGACAGCGGCGGGACGATCAACCGGCTGCGCGACGCCATGGGTCGGGCGGACGGCGACGTGCTGCGCGTCGCCGTGCTGATGGACAATATCCGCTCCGCCGCCAGCGTCGACTATCGCGCCGAAACGATCGACCGGGCCGTGACCAAGGACTGGTTCGTCTTCCCCTGGGAGAAGGTGGCGAGCCGCGCCAGCATCCTGGCCGACTGGGGCGAGGAGCCTGACCGGACGGCGTAAACGGACATCGATCTGGACAAGCTGACCGCCCCATTGATCGCCGAAGTTTGCCTGCTATTATACGGTCGTTAAATTGGAGGCGGGGCGAGTGGAGCAGGGGCGGTCGAACGGGGAAGATCCCGATGCGGGATGGAGCCTGCCGGCCTGGACCTATGCAGATGCCGAGTTTCTTGGCATGGAGGTGGAGCGGATCTTCCGTCCGTCCTGGCAGATCGTCTGCCATCTGTCCGACATAGGCGCGCCGGGCGATTTCCACACGCTCGACTATCTGGGCGAAAGCGTGGTGTTGATCCGGGGCGATGACGGCATGGTGCGCGGCTTCACCAATGTCTGCCGCCATCGCGGGGCGCGGATCGTGGACGGCACCAGCGGCTGCGCGAAGAAGCTGGTCTGCCCCTATCATGGCTGGACCTATGAGACGGACGGACGGCTGTCGGGCGTGCCGATGAAGGCCAGCTATGGCGACGCCTTCGCGCTGGCGGACCATGGACTTAGTCCCGTCGCGGTGGAGGCGTGGCAGGGTTTTCTGTTCGTGCGGCTGGTCGACGATGGCGGGCCGTCGGTGGCGGAGATGATGGCGCCCTATGCCGCAGAGATTGCGCCCTATCGTTTCGAGGAACTGCGCGCATTGGGGCGGGTAACGCTGCGCCCGCGCGCGGTGAACTGGAAGAATATCGGCGACAATTATTCGGACGGGCTGCATATCGCGGTGGCGCATCCGGGCCTCAAGCGGCTGATGGGTGAGGGCTATGGCGTGGAAGCCTCGCTCCATGCCGACAAGATGTGGGGACCGATCCTCGACCGTCCGTCGGCCAATCTGTCGGAGCGGGCCTATCAGCACTTCCTGCCGCCAGTGCCGCACCTGCCGGCGGAACGGCAGCGGCTGTGGACCTATTACAAGCTCTGGCCCAATTTCGCCTTCGACATCTATCCCGATCAGGTCGATTTCATGCAATGGTTGCCGGTGTCGCCGACCCGGACGCTGATCCGGGAGATCAGCTACGCGCTGCCCGATGAGCGCCGGGAGATGAAGGCGGCGCGCTATCTCAACTGGCGGATCAACCGGCAGGTCAATGCGGAGGATACGGCGCTGGTCGGGCGGGTGCAGGCGGGCATGGCGTCCGCCAGCTTCACCGTGGGGCCGCTCAGCGAGCAGGAAGTGGCGCTGCGGCATTTTTGCGGACGCGTGCGGCAGGCCATTCCGCAGGCGCGGCTGCATCGTGCGCCGGCGATGGGGTGGTCGTCGGGCGGCACGGGTTATCTTGGGGGAAATAAAAATGACGAAATCCTATGACGCCGTCATCATCGGTGGCGGGCATAACGGGCTGGTCTGCGCCTTCTATCTGGCGCGGGCGGGCTACAGGGTGCGTATCCTGGAGCGGCGCGATGTCGTCGGCGGCGCGGCGGTGACGGAGGAATTTCATCCCGGCTTCCGCAATTCGACCGCCAGCTACACGGTCAGCCTGCTCAATCCCAAGGTCATCCACGACATGAAGCTGGCCGACCATGGCTATCGCGTGATCGAGCGGCCGATCAGCAATTTCCTCCCCCAGCTCGATGGCGGCTATCTGAAGCTGGGCGGGGGGCTGGAAAAGACGCAGGCGGAGTTCCGCAAGTTCAGCGCGAAGGATGCCGAGGCGCTGCCCGCTTATTATGATGCACTGGAGGTGGTGGCGGACGTGCTGCGCGATCTGGTGCTGAAAAGCCCGCCCAATGTCGGCGATGGCCTGACCATGATCGTGGAAGCGCTGAAGCAGGGGCGGCGGATCGCGGGCCTGACGCTGGAGCAGCAGCGCGACGTGCTGGACCTGTTCACCAAGTCGGCGCGGGGCTTCCTCGACAGCTGGTTCGAGAGCGATGCGGTGAAGGCGGCGTTTGGCTTCGACGCGGTCGTGGGCAATTATGCCAGCCCCGATACGCCCGGCAGCGCCTATGTGCTGCTGCACCATGTGTTCGGCGAGGTGAACGGCAGGAAGGGCGCCTGGGGCCACAGCGTCGGCGGCATGGGCGCGATCACGCAGATCATGGCGCAGGTCATAACCGCCATGGGCGTGGAGCTCAGCCTGGAAGCGCCGGTCGCTTCGGTGCTAGTGGATGGCGGACGCGCCGTGGGCGTCAGGCTGGACAGCGGCGAGGAGGTGATGGGCCGCACGGTGATCGCCAATGTCGGGCCGAAGCTGCTTTACGAGCGCCTGATGGACCCGGCCGATCTGCCCGCCGATTTTACCCGGCGGATCAAGGCTTTCAAGACAGGATCGGGCACGTTCCGGATGAATGTGGCGCTGTCGGCGCTGCCCGACTTCACCTGCCTGCCGGGCGTGGGCGAGCATCACCAGTCGGGCATCATCATCGCGCCGACACTCGACTATATGGACCGGGCGTTTCTGGATGCGAAGCGCGACGGCTGGTCGAGGGAGCCGATCGTGGAGATGCTGATCCCCTCGACCATCGACGACAGCCTGGCGCCGGAGGGATGCCATGTGGCGAGCCTCTTCTGCCAGCAGTTCGCGCCGGAGCTGCCCGACGGCCGCAGTTGGGATGAGGAGCGCGAGGCCGCGGCGGATCATATCATCGCGACGGTGGAGGCGCATGCGCCAGGCTTTGGGAAGTCGGTGATCGCGCGGCAGATCCACTCGCCGCTGGATCTGGAGCGCAAGTTCGGCCTGATCGGTGGCGACATCATGCACGGCAACCTGACGCTGGACCAGATGTGGGCGGCGCGCCCGGTACTGGGTCACGGCGCCTATCGCGGGCCGGTGAAGGGCCTCTACATGTGCGGCGCGGGTACGCATCCGGGCGGCGGCGTCACCGGCGCGCCGGGCCATAATGCCGCGCGCGAAGTGCTGAAGGACGGCGCGATCTGGCGGCGCTGGCGGTAGATGGGTGGCGGGGCTGAAAGATCGAATCCCACTTGCGCGGAAACAGGTTTCCAATGAAACATCGAGTCCAGGGCAGGTCTGCCAATGTAGCAGATAGAACCTTTAACCGACTTGATATTCAGCCTTGTGTCGAAGGCAGCCATAGCGGTTCCTGTACATAGGTCCGCAAGGCGATCATGTCCAACGCTCGAAGTCCTGCCAGATCAAGTATGAAGTCCCTGCCGTGGCGTCGAAGTAGCGAACGGCCTTCGAGTTCGTGGAGCATTCGGTTGACGTGAACAGCGGTCAGCCCCAATAAATCTGCTATCATTTCCTGGGTCATGGGTATTGGTAGCCAGCCCGCTTCAGTCTGCCCGGCGTGAAGAAGGCGGTCATGCAGGTCAATCAGGAAGCGTGCAAGCCGTCCGACCGCAGACATGCGTCCCACGGCTGCCAGCATGTCCATGAGCGCGACGCGCTCCTTATTAGCACTCAGGAACAGGCTCATGCCCAAGCGCGGATGTTCTGCGAATATGTCGGCAAGGCGGGAAAGTGGGACGCATTTGACCGTGCAATCGGTGATCGCGGTCAACGTTTCAACGGCGCTTATGTTGGCGAGGCTGGGCGCGCCAAGGACGTCTCCCGGAATATGCACTTTGAAAAATTGTCGCGCGCCATCCTTTAGGGTCATGGACGAAGCGACCCAACCTTCAGTTAGCAGATATATATGCTGAACCGCTGCCCCTTCGTGGCGCAGTGTCGAGCGGCGCTTGCAACGAAGTGTCTCGGTGGCAGACGCGCGTACGGCCTCTTGCTCACGGGACGTCAAGGCCACGAACTCGGAAAATCGACTGGGCGGCAATACTGCAACTCCGCTTAGGCAGCAGCCCAATAGGATTTTTAGATGAAGGGCGCTTTAAACGAGATCAGCCAGTAACGCTTGCAGAGCGGATAGGGAGCCATCAACTGCGGCTGCTCGGCAACTGAGTATCGACATCGCTTTTGAACGCCCCGTTCTGCTCGCCTCCGCTCGCTTCCCCGCGCATGAAAAAGGGCGGCAACCCGAAGGTGCCGCCTCATTTCCCGGACATGAACCGGATCGGTTCGCCCTGCGGACATAGCCGCAGGGCAGTCCGATTACTTCAGCTCGACGGTCGCACCGGCTTCTTCCAGCTGCTTCTTCAGCTTTTCGGCTTCGTCCTTGTTCACGCCTTCCTTGACGGCCTTCGGAGCGCCTTCGACCAGAGCCTTGGCTTCGGTCAGGCCCAGGCCGGTGATGGCGCGGACTTCCTTGATGACGTTGATCTTCTTGCCACCGTCGCCGGTCAGGATGACGTCGAATTCGGTCTGCTCTTCAGCAGCGGCAGCAGCCGGGGCGCCAGCGGCGGGGCCGGCGACGGCGACGGCAGCAGCGGCCGAAACGCCCCACTTTTCTTCCAGAGCCTTCGACAGCTCAGCGGCTTCGAGGACGGTGAGGGCCGAGAGCTGGTCGACCAGAGCGTTGATGTCTGCCATGATATATTTCCTTTTTTGGGGCGATATGCCCCGTCAGATGAGGGTCAAAAAATCGGAGGGCGAACGGCTCAGGCCGCTTCCTTCTCCGCATAGGCGTTGAAGACGCGCGCAAGCTGCGCAGCCGGTGCCTGGGTGACGGTTGCGAGCTTGGTAGCCGGGGCGACCAGAAGGCCGACCAGCTTCGCACGCAGTTCATCCAGCGACGGCATCGATGCCAGGGCCTTGACGCCCTCCGCATCGAGCAGCACTTCGCCCATCGCGCCGCCAACGATCTCAAGCTTGTCGTTGGTCTTGGCGAATTCGATCGCAACCTTGGCGGCGGCGACCGGATCGACCGAGGAGGCGAGGCCAACCGGGCCGGTCAGCAGGTCGCTGATCGGGCCGTAGGCGGTGCCATCAAGGGCGATACGGGCGAGGCGGTTCTTCGTAACCTTGTAGGACGCACCGGCTTCGCGCATCTTCTGGCGCAGGACGGTCGACTGGGCGACGGTCATGCCGAGGTTGCGGGTCACGACGACCACGCCAACTTCTGCCAGCTCTGCGTTCAGCGCGGAAACGACCTCAGCTTTCTGATTACGATCCATGCCATTACTCCACTTCATGTTCGCTTCGCCTGACAGCCAAGCGAACGGCTAAAACCCACGCCTTGCGGCATGGGGCACTTAGGTCCGAAGGGGAGAGGTCGACTGGCCCGCATCCATGAGGAACAGGCAGACCCGAATCAGGCGCGAAGCCTGTCCGGTAAAGAACTTTTCCCCGTCTAGGCTGGAGATTAAGAAGGGCAGATTCCCTTCACCAACGGTCTCGGACGGAGGATCCAAGGGATCCGCTGATCGCGCCTTTACGGCAAGTGTAGTGGTTTGTCACGCGGAATCTAAGTCGTCCGGAATGGTTTCGCCATTGAGGCGTTCGAGTGTAACTTTGTGCGATGTGGGGCGGGGCAAGACGGGCCCAGATAGCGTCATTCATGTGGACGCGACTATTTGAGGTCAGAAGGACGCTGCCAGCGACAACGAAGCCTTTCGTCGTAACCAGGCTTTTCCCCTTGAGACGGACCAACAGATCGGCGGTGTCGAATGACGGCTCCCTTTGGGCCGGATATGCTGGCCAGAAAAATAAAAGGCCCGCCGATGCCGGCAGGCCTTTTCTGCGTCCCGAAGAGCGCCAAGAGCTTGGGAGCCGCTCCTGATCCAGGATGCGGCTCCCAAGCTTTTTTATTCCATATCCTCGGTGGTGAAGTCCTCACCCTGGACGGCACCCAGCGGATCGTCGCCGATCGCGGCTTCCGGACCCTGGCGCAGTTCGGCGGCATGCTCTTCGGCAGCCGTTTTGGGCGCGATCAGGTCCACCTGGCTGGCGGCGCGGAGCGCTGCGCGCATCGCCGCGTCGCGCGAAGAGGCCGCAACGCGCATGCGATTCATGCCCGCACCGGTGCCTGCCGGGATGAGACGGCCGACGATGACGTTTTCCTTCAAACCGACGAGCGTGTCCTTCTTGCCCTGGACCGCCGCTTCCGTGAGGACGCGGGTGGTTTCCTGGAACGACGCCGCCGAGATGAACGAACGGGTCTGGAGCGAGGCCTTGGTGATGCCGAGCAGCACCGGCTTGCCCGCGGCGGGCGCGAAGCCCGGCTGGAGCTTGCTGTTGATCTCGTCCATTTCCTCGCGGTCGACCTGCTCGCCCACCAGCAGCGTGGTGTCGCCGGACTCGATGATCTCGACCTTCTGCAACATCTGACGAACGATCGTTTCGATGTGCTTGTCGTTGATCTTCACGCCCTGCAAGCGATAGACTTCCTGGATTTCCGCGACCAGATATTCGGCCAGCGGCTCGATGCCGAGAACTTCCAGAATGTCATGCGGATCGGGCGAACCGCCGATCAGGTTATCGCCGCGCTTCACGAAGTCGCCTTCCTGAACGTCGATCACCTTGCTCTTGGGGATCAGATATTCGACCGGCTCGCCGCCATCCTCGGGATTGATGGCGATCTTGCGCTTCGCCTTGTAGTCCTTGAGGAACTGGACGCGGCCCGACACCTTGGCAATGATCGCATTGTCCTTGGGCTTGCGGGCTTCGAACAGTTCGGCGACGCGCGGCAGACCACCGGTGATGTCGCGGGTCTTGGCCGCTTCGCGGCTGACACGCGCCAGCACGTCACCGGCCTGAACCTGCGCACCGTCGTCGACCGACAGGGTCGCACCCACCGCCAGCATGTAGCGGGCAGCTTCGCCCGAATTGTCGTCCAGCAGGGTCAGGCGCGGACGGAGATCTTCCTTCGTCCTGGCGGCGCCACGATGTTCGATCACCACGCGCTGCGCGATGCCGGTGGCTTCGTCGGTCTGCTCGGTCAGCGTCTTGTTGTCGATCAGGTCGACATACTTAACGATACCGGGCTTTTCGGTGATCACCGGCATGGTGAACGGATCCCACTCGGCGAAGCGATCGCCCTTCTTCACTGCGTCGCCATCCGCGAACAGGATGGTGGCGCCGTAAGGCAGGCGGTGCGTTTCGCGCTCGCGACCTTCATTGTCGATGATCGCGATCTCGCCGTTGCGGGCGAGCGAGAGGCGACGGCCGTTCTTGTCCATGATGGTCGGCATGTCGCGCAGCTCGATCGTGCCGTCCGACATGGATTCAAGGTTCGACGTTTCGTTGAAGTTCGCCGCGCCGCCGATGTGGAAGGTACGCATGGTCAGCTGCGTACCCGGTTCACCGATGGACTGCGCCGCGATGACGCCGACCGCTTCACCGATATTGACCGGCGTACCGCGGGCGAGGTCACGGCCATAGCACTTGCCGCACACGCCCATCCGGCTTTCACAGATCAGCGGGCTGCGGATCTTCACGGCCTGCGTGCCGATCGCCTCGATCTGGGCGATCATCGCTTCGTCCAGCAGGGTGCCGATCGGGATGACGATGCTGCCATCCTTGCTGTCGACGATGTCCTGCGCCGTGGTGCGGCCCAGGATGCGCTCGCCGAGCGAGGCGATGACCGAACCACCCTGAACGATGGCCTTCATCTCCAGCGCCTTTTCGGTGCCGCAATCTTCCTCGACGATGGTGCAGTCCTGCGACACGTCGACCAGACGGCGGGTCAGGTAACCCGAGTTCGCCGTCTTGAGCGCGGTGTCGGCCAGACCCTTACGAGCGCCGTGGGTCGAGTTGAAATATTCAAGGACGGTCAGGCCTTCCTTGAAGTTCGAGATGATCGGCGTTTCGATGATCTCGCCCGAAGGCTTGGCCATCAGGCCGCGCATACCGGCCAACTGCTTCATCTGCGCCTGCGAACCACGGGCACCGGAATGCGCCATCATGTAGATCGAGTTGATGGGCGCCATGCGACCATTCTCGTCCTTGGGCTGGGCACGGATCTCGTCCATCATGGCGTTCGCGACCTGGTCGCCGCAACGGCTCCAGGCGTCGATCACCTTGTTGTACTTTTCCTGCTGCGTGATCAGACCGTCCTGATACTGCTGCTCGTAATCGGCAACCAGCGCCTTGGTTTCGTCGACCAGCGTCACCTTGCTGTCGGGGATGACCATGTCGTCCTTGCCGAACGAGATGCCGGCCTGGAACGCGTGGCGGAAGCCCAGCGACATGATGGCGTCGGCGAACAGCACCGTGTCCTTCTGGCCGGTGTGACGATAGACCTGGTCGATGACGTCACCGATTTCCTTCTTGGTGAGAAGGCGGTTGACGACGTCGAAGGGCACCTTGTGCGACTTGGGGAGGCATTCGCCCAGCAGCATGCGGCCCGGCGTGGTCTCGAAGCGCTTCATATACTGCTGACCGTTTTCATCGGTCTGCGGCACACGGCTGACGATCTTCGAGTGCAGGGTGACGGCCTTGGCATAGAGGGCCTGGTGGACCTCCTGCATGTCGGACAGCAGCATGCCTTCGCCCGGCTCGCCCTCGCGCTCCATGGACAGGTAATAGATACCCAGAACCATGTCCTGCGACGGAACGATGATTGGCTTGCCGTTGGCGGGCGAGAGGATGTTGTTGGTCGACATCATCAGCACGCGCGCTTCCAGCTGGGCTTCCAGCGAGAGCGGAACGTGGACGGCCATCTGGTCACCGTCGAAGTCGGCGTTGAAGGCCGAGCAGACGAGCGGGTGCAACTGGATTGCCTTGCCTTCGATCAGGACCGGCTCGAACGCCTGAATGCCCAGACGGTGCAGCGTCGGCGCGCGGTTCAGCATGACCGGGTGCTCGCGAATGACTTCGTCGAGGATGTCCCAGACTTCCTTGCGTTCCTTTTCGACCCACTTCTTGGCCTGCTTCAGGGTCATGGACAGACCCTTGGCGTCGAGGCGGGCGTAGATGAACGGCTTGAACAGTTCGAGCGCCATCTTCTTGGGCAGGCCGCACTGGTGCAGCTTGAGTTCCGGACCGGTCACGATGACCGAACGACCCGAATAGTCGACGCGCTTGCCGAGCAGGTTCTGACGGAAGCGGCCCTGCTTGCCCTTGAGCATGTCGGACAGCGACTTGAGCGGACGCTTGTTGGCACCGGTGATGACGCGACCACGGCGGCCGTTGTCGAACAGGGCGTCGACGGCTTCCTGCAACATGCGCTTTTCGTTGCGGACGATGATGTCCGGCGCACGCAGCTCCATCAGGCGCTTCAGACGATTGTTACGGTTGATGACGCGGCGATACAGGTCGTTGAGGTCCGACGTCGCGAAACGACCGCCGTCCAGCGGAACCAGCGGGCGCAGTTCCGGCGGAATGACAGGAACGACGTCCAGGATCATCCATTCGGGACGGTTGCCCGATTCCAGGAAGGACTCGACGACCTTCAGGCGCTTGATGATCTTCTTGGGCTTCAGTTCCGACTTGGTGGTCGCCAACTCGTCGAGCAGCGCGACCTTCTCGCCTTCGAGGTCGAGGTCCATCAGCATCTGCTTGACGGCCTCGGCGCCGATACCGGCCGAGAAGGCGTCTTCGCCATACTCATCCTGCGCGTCGAGCAGTTCGTCCTCGGTCAGCAGCTGGAACTTCTCCAGCGGCGTCAGGCCGGGTTCGGTGACGATGTAGGATTCGAAGTAGAGGACGCGCTCAAGCTGCTTGAGCTGCATGTCGAGCAGCAGGCCGATGCGCGAAGGCAGCGACTTGAGGAACCAGATGTGCGCGACCGGGGCGGCCAGCTCGATATGGCCCATGCGTTCGCGGCGGACCTTCGACACGGTCACTTCGACGCCGCACTTTTCGCAGACGATGCCCTTGTACTTCATGCGCTTGTACTTGCCGCACAGGCATTCATAGTCCTTGATCGGACCGAAGATGCGCGCGCAGAACAGGCCGTCACGCTCGGGCTTGAACGTGCGATAGTTGATGGTTTCCGGCTTCTTGATCTCGCCGAAGGACCAGCTGCGGATGCGCTCGGGCGAGGCAAGACCGATCTGGATCTGGTCGAAGGTTTCCGGCTTCTGGATCGGATTGGCGAAGTTCGTCAGTTCGTTCATATTTCAAGTCCCTCTAGAGGGTGTATTTTCCGGGGCGAAGAAGGGGAGGGGGCGCCGCCGAAAGCAGCGCCCGGCCATCCCTTATTCCGCCGCCTGCGCCATGCCGTCGTCGTCCTCGACCTCGTCCATCGCGGCGAGTTCGACGTTGAGGCCCAGCGAGCGCATTTCCTTGACCAGCACGTTGAAGCTTTCGGGGATGCCGGCCTCGAACGTGTCGTCGCCCTTGACGATCGCCTCGTAGACCTTGGTGCGGCCGACCACGTCGTCCGACTTCACCGTCAGCATTTCCTGGAGCGTGTAGGCGGCGCCATAGGCCTGGAGCGCCCACACTTCCATTTCACCGAAGCGCTGGCCACCGAACTGCGCCTTACCGCCCAGCGGCTGCTGGGTGACGAGCGAGTAGGGGCCGATCGAGCGTGCGTGAATCTTGTCGTCGACCAGGTGGTGCAGTTTCAGGACGTACTTGTAGCCGACAGTGACCTTGCGGTCGAAGCTGTCGCCCGAACGGCCGTCATACAGCGTAACCTGACCCGATTCATCCAGACCGGCCAGCTTCAACATCGCCGACACGTCGGCTTCGACTGCGCCGTCGAACACCGGCGTCGCCATCGGCACGCCGCCACGGACATTCTGCGCCAGCTCGACGATATCCTCGGGACTGCGCTGATCGATCTCGGCGGTGTAATTGTCGCCATAGATCGTCTTGAGCAGTTCCTTCACCGCCTCGGGGGGCTGGCCCGCCTCGGGGTTCGGATTGGCTTCGTGCCAGTCGTCCAGAGCCTTGCCGATCTGGGCGCCCAGACCGCGCGCGGCCCAGCCCAGATGGGTTTCGAAGATCTGGCCGACGTTCATGCGCGACGGCACGCCCAACGGATTCAGCACGAAGTCGACCGGCGTGCCATCCTCCAGGAACGGCATGTCTTCGGCCGGCAGGATGCGCGAGATGATGCCCTTGTTGCCGTGACGGCCGGCCATCTTGTCGCCTGGTTGCAGCTTGCGCTTCACCGCGACGAAAACCTTGACCATCTTCAGCACGCCCGGCGGCAGCTCGTCACCGCGTTGCAGCTTGTCGACGCGGTCCTCGAACTTCTCGACGATCAGCTTCACCGCTTCGTCATACTGCGCCTTGACGGCTTCGATACCGGTCTGACGGACATCGTCCTCGACCGCGAACTTCCACCATTCGTGACGCTCGACTTCGCCCAGCAGGGCCTCATCGATGACCACGCCCTTCTTGACGCCCTTGGGGGCGGCCGAAGCGGTCTGGCCGAGCAGCATTTCCTGCAAACGGTTGAAGGTCGCACGGTTCAGAATGCCGCGTTCGTCCTCACGGTCCTTGGCGAGACGGTCGATTTCCTCCCGCTCGATCGCCATGGCGCGCTCGTCCTTGTCGATGCCGTGACGGTTGAACACGCGCACTTCCACGACGGTACCGGCAACGCCCGGCGGCAGACGCAGGGACGTGTCGCGCACGTCGCTCGCCTTTTCACCGAAGATCGCGCGGAGCAGCTTTTCTTCCGGGGTCATCGGCGATTCACCTTTGGGGGTGATCTTGCCGACCAGAATGTCGCCCGGCTCCACTTCGGCGCCAATGTAGACGATGCCCGCCTCGTCGAGGTTGCGCAGCGCTTCCTCGCCGACGTTCGGGATGTCGCGGGTAATGTCTTCCGGACCCAGCTTGGTGTCGCGGGCCATGACCTCGAACTCCTCGATATGGATCGAGGTGAAGACGTCATCCTTCACGATCCGCTCGGAGATCAGGATGGAGTCTTCATAGTTGTAGCCGTTCCAGGGCATGAACGCGACGAGCACGTTGCGGCCCAGCGCCAGCTCGCCGAACTCGGTCGATGGGCCGTCGGCGATGACTTCGCCGGCCTGGATCAGTTCGCCCACCTTCACCAGCGGACGCTGGTTGATGCAGGTGTCCTGGTTGGACCGCTGGAACTTCTGGAGCGTGTAGATGTCGACGCCCGACTGGCCGGGTTCGACATCGCCGGTCGCGCGGATCACGATACGGGTCGCGTCGACCTGGTCGACGATGCCCGCGCGGCGAGCCGCGATGGCAGCGCCCGAGTCACGCGCAACCGTGCCTTCCATGCCGGTGCCGACGAACGGCGCCTCGGCACGGACCAGCGGCACGGCCTGACGCTGCATGTTCGAACCCATGAGCGCGCGGTTGGCGTCGTCATTTTCCAGGAACGGAATGAGCGAGGCCGCGACCGATACCAGCTGCTTGGGGCTGACGTCCATCAAAGTGATGTTGTCCTTGGGGGACATCAGGAATTCGCCGGCTTCACGCGCGGAGATCAGGTCTTCGGTGAAGCTGCCGTCGGCATTCACTTCAGCGTTGGCCTGCGCGATCGTGTGCTTGGCTTCTTCCATCGCCGACAGATAGACGACTTCGTTCGTCACCTTGCCGTCGATCACCTTGCGGTAGGGCGTTTCGATGAAGCCATATTTGTTGACGCGGCTGAACGTCGCGAGGCTGTTGATCAGACCGATGTTCGGGCCTTCCGGCGTTTCGATCGGGCAGATACGGCCGTAGTGGGTCGGGTGAACGTCGCGGACTTCGAAGCCGGCGCGCTCACGGGTCAGACCGCCCGGCCCAAGCGCCGACACGCGGCGCTTGTGGGTGACTTCCGACAACGGGTTGGTCTGGTCCATGAACTGCGACAGCTGCGACGAGCCGAAGAATTCACGCACTGCGGCCACGGCGGGCTTCGCGTTGATGAGGTCGTTCGGCATCACGGTCGACACGTCGACCGACGACATGCGTTCCTTGACCGCACGCTCCATGCGCAGCAGGCCGACGCGATACTGGTTTTCCAGCAGTTCGCCGACCGAGCGGACGCGCCGGTTGCCGAGATTGTCGATATCGTCGATCTCGCCCTTGCCGTCCTTCAGGTTCACCAGTTCCTTGACCACGGCGAGGATGTCCTCGACGCGCAGAGTGGTGACGGTGTCCTCGGCGTCCAGGTCGAGGCGCATGTTCATCTTGACGCGGCCGACGGCCGACAGGTCATAGCGTTCGGCGTCGAAGAAAAGGCCGGCGAACAGGGCTTCGGCGGTTTCCTTCGTCGGCGGTTCGCCGGGACGCATGACGCGATAGATATCGCTCAGAGCCTGATCGCGTTCCTCGGCCTTGTCGGCCTTCAGCGTATTGCGGATCCAGGGGCCGGTGGTGACATGGTCGATGTCCAGCAGTTCCAGGCGATCGATGCCCGCACGGTCCAGCTTTTCGAGGTTTTCGGGCGACACTTCGTCGCCGGCCTCAATGTAGATTTCGCCGGTGCTCTCGTTGATCAGGTCATAGGCGCTGTAGCGGCCGAAGATTTCCTCGGTCGGGATCAGCAGCGTTTCGAGGCCGTCCTTCTCCGCCTTGTTGGCGGCGCGGGGGCTGATCTTGTGGCCGGCGGCGAACACGACTTCGCCCGACTTGGCGTCGACGATGTCGAAGGCCGGTTTCAGGCCACGCCATGCTTCGGCGGTGTAGGGAATCTGCCAGCCGCCTTCGCCGCGCAGGAAGACCACCTTGTTGTAGAACTGGCCCAGGATTTCCTCGGCGGTCAGGCCCAGCGCATAGAGCAGCGCCGTGACCGGCAGCTTGCGCTTGCGGTCGATACGGACGTTGACGATGTCCTTGGCGTCGAATTCGAAGTCCAGCCACGAACCGCGGTACGGAATGACGCGCGCGGCGAAGAGGTACTTGCCCGACGAGTGGGTCTTGCCACGGTCATGGTCGAACAGGACGCCCGGCGAACGGTGCATCTGCGACACGATGACTCGCTCGGTGCCGTTGACGATGAAGGTGCCGTTCTGCGTCATGAGCGGCATGTCGCCCATGTACACGTCCTGCTCCTTGATATCGAGGACCGAACGGGTTTCGGTGTCCTGATCGACTTCGAACACGATCAGGCGCAGCGTGACGCGCATCGGCGCCGCATAGGTGATGCCGCGCTGACGGCATTCCTCGACGTCGTACTTCGGGTCTTCGAGTTCGTAGTGAACGAAGTCCATCTCCGCGGTGCCGGCGAAGTCGCGGATCGGGAAGACCGAACGCAGGGTCTTTTCCAGGCCCGACACATAGCCGATCGACGGATCGGAGCGCAGGAACTGTTCGTAGCTCTCCCTTTGTACTTCGATCAGGTTCGGCATCTGCACCACTTCGTGGATGTCGCCGAACACCTTGCGGATGCGCTTCTTAGCGCCGGTGTTGATCGTTGGGAGAGCCTTGGTCGCCATGCGTTGTCCTTGCCTTCATTCGTCGCGTTTTTTCGCATCCCGGCGAAAATTCAGTCTGGCGTGGCCGATAAAAGGGGTGATTCGCCCTTTTTCCGCCACGCAAAAAAGTGCGGGCCGGGACTGTCCGATCCGCACTGCCAGCGTCTGGTGATCCCAGGATTTCCGCCCATTCTACTCGAAGCCGTGCGCAAGGCGGCCCGAAACCCGGCATGAAATCCAAGGCCGGTCCATGGGCGCAGGAAGTGCCGTCCGGACCGGATTACGATCGCCGATATAGGACCATATGCTGGATTTGTGAAGAGGGCAGGCGCGATCCGGAAGGGGAAATATCGTTATACCCGGTCCGCCTGCACTACGATGTCGAGCGCTCTCAATGCCGACAGGATGCGATTGAGATGCTGCGCGTCGGCGACTTCCAGATCGATGATGTCGGTGTGAAAGGGGCCTTCGCGGTTGACCAGCTGGAGGTTGAGGATGTTCGCCTTTGTCGCGCCGAACACGTTGGCGACGGCGGCGAGCGCACCGGGCTGGTTCTTGACGATGACCGAGAGGCGCGCGGTGCCGCCCTTGGACTTGCTGTCCCAGGCCAGGTCGACCCAATCGTCATCCTGATCCACCTCCAGCGACCGGCAATCGATCGTGTGGACTTCAATCGGTTCCCCCGTCCGTCGCACCCCGACGATGCGATCGCCCGGCACGGGGTGACAACAATCGGACAGATTATAGGCGATGCCGGGCGTCAGGCCGCGGATCGAGACCGGCTCATGCTGGCGCGGATGGGCTTCCTCCATCCCCTCGGCCGTGGTCGAGCCGGGGATCAGCGCCTCCATGAGTTCCGAATCGAGCACGCGATGGGTGGCGATCGCGACCATCAGCGACGCGCGGTCCTCCAACTTCAGCCGTTTGAGCGCAGCGGCCAGCGCCTTGTCACCCAGTTCCTTGGCGAGGTCGGGCGAAAAGCGGCCGATAATCTCCTCATAGAGCTTTTCGCCCAGCTTGATCTCCTCGCCACGCTGCTTCTGGCGGATGAAGCGGCGGATGGCGGCGCGGGCCTTGCCGGTGATGGCGAAGGTCAGCCAGCCGGGTTGCGGCTCCTGTCCCTCGGACTTCAGGATTTCGACTTGGTCGCCATTTTCCAGATTGGTACGCAACGGCACGACCCGGCCGTTGACCTTCGCGCCGACGGTCTGGTTGCCTAGCGATGTATGAACCGCATAGGAGAAGTCGACCGGCGTCGATCCCTTGGGCAACTGGTGCAACTCGCCTTTGGGGGTGAAGGCGAAGATGCGATCCTGGTACATCGCCATACGGGTATGTTCGAGCAGTTCGTCCGCATCCTGGCTCTGCTCCAGGATTTCGACCAGATCGCGTAGCCAGGCGGCATGATGGTCGGCGGCGTCGCCCTTCTGCTTGTAAGCCCAGTGCGCGGCCAGCCCCAGTTCCGCGTCATTATGCATGTCGCGGCTGCGAATCTGCACCTCGATACGGGCATTGTCCTGATGGATGACGGTCGTGTGCAGCGACTGATAGCCGTTGCGCTTGGGCGTCGAGATATAATCCTTGAACCGGCCGGGGACCATCTTGAAGGTCTGGTGGATGATGCCGAGCGCGCGGTAGCAATCCTCGATCGTGTCGGTAATGACGCGAAAGGCCATGACGTCGGTCAACTGCTCGAAACTGATATGCCGTTCCTGCATCTTCTTCCAGATGGAATAGGGATGCTTCTCGCGACCCGACACCGTCACCGACATGCCCTTGCCGCCCAGCAGCAATTGCAGTTCCGCGCCGATCCGGTCGACCTTGTCATGGCCGCCTTCCTTCAACTGCTCCAGCCGCTTGGTGATGCTGTCATAGGCTTCCGGCTCGATCTCGCGGAACGACAGCAACTGCATCTCGCGCATGAAATCATACATGCCGATTCGCTCCGCGAGCGGAGCGTAAATATCCATGGTCTCGCGAGCGATGCGACGGCGCTTGTCCGGATTCTTGATGAAGTGCAGCGTGCGCATGTTGTGCAGCCGGTCGGCCAGCTTCACCAGCAGCACACGGATGTCGTCCGACATGGCAAGCAGGAACTTGCGAAGATTCTCCGCAGCTCGCTCGTTTTCGGACATCGCCTCGATCTTGGACAGCTTGGTCACGCCATCGACCATGCGGGCGACATCCTTGCCGAAGGCGCTCTCAATCTCCTCATAGGTGACGAGCGTATCCTCGATCGTGTCATGCAGCAGCGCTGTCACGATGGTCTGGTCGTCCAGGTTGAAGTCGGTCAATATGCCTGCGACTTCAATTGGATGGCTGAAATAGGGGTCGCCGCTCGCGCGCTTCTGGCTGCCATGCTTCTGGACCGAAAAGACATAGGCGCGGTTGATCATCGCCTCGTCCGCGTCCGGATCGTAGCGCTTTACTCGTTCGACAAGTTCATATTGGCGTAGCA
>NZ_DATKFP010000090.1:0-2856 GCF_035511395.1 Sphingobium sp. | reverse complement strand
GTCGGATCGATTTTCGCGAGCACGGGCGTTGCGGCCAGCGCGGGACCGAAGGCGAAGAACTCGCCGGGTGGAAGCAGGCGTAGCAGCGCCGCCTGATCGCTGCCGAACCCGAGCAGGTCGGCGGCGCGCGCCACGTCGCGGTCGAACACGTTGAGGCCGATCGGATGATTATGCAGTTCCGAGACGACCGAACTGGCGAGTTTCGCGAGGCGCTGCGTGGCGATGATCGTGCCGATGCCGCGCTTGCGACCCCGTGCGCACATGTCGGTCAGCGTGGCGACGCCCAGGCGGCGCGTTTCGGCATCGCGTGCGGACGCTGCCATATGCGGTGCGAGCAGATGCGCTTCGTCGATGCAAACCAGCACCGTGTGCGCCCAATGTTCGCGTTGGGCGGAGAGGAGTCCTGCGAAAAAGGCGGCGGCCTTCTCGATCCGGTGATCGGGTTCAAGATCGGTGAGATCAAGGTGCAGCGCAATGCGGTGCTGGCGTGTGCGCAGCGCAAGGGCGGTAAGACCATCATTGGCATAGTCGCGTGCGACAACCGTCGTGGCGCCGATATGCGCGGCGAGATTGGCGAACTCGCCCTCCGGGTCTACGATGATGGTCGTGAGATAATCGAAGGCTTCCTCGATGATCCGGCGCAGCGTCTGGCTCTTGCCCGCGCCCGATGATCCCTGGATGAGGCAGCGGCCCGACATCAGCTTGCCGAGATCCAGTTCCAGGGGGCCGGTCGAGCAATGGCCGAGCGGGACGCGGGCGTCGCGTGTGAAATTGCTGATGGGAATGTTCATCGGGCATACTCCTTCAGCGGCCCCCAAAGGCGGTCGTTCGCGTTGAGTGTGGAGGGGGAATTCAGGCGGCGATCGCTGCCGGAAGAATGATGGGTCCAGCATTGCGCCAGTCATGACCGGCCGCTTCCAGGGCGTCGGTCACGACAGCGAACTGGCGATCGCCGTCATCGTGGAGGATTCCCAGCGCGCAGGCGTCGGCCATGACCTGACTGAACAGGCCGGCCCGATAGGCATCGAAATCTTGCCCGGCGTCGAATGGCGCCTCGCATGCTATCCACAGCGATGCCTCGATTTCCCGGATCAGTGCAGCCGCGCGGTCCAGTTTCGGATCGCGGAACAGCGAGCGGCGGCGCAGCAGAAGCTCAGGCGCCCAGCAAGGCCCTTCGGGCTGGTCGATTTGCTGTGCGGCAGCCTGCCATCCGCTTTGCGACAGCATATCGGGTGGCAGGAAGGCGACGATATCGTTGAACCAGCGCAGTTGATGCATGCAATGGATGCGCGCGCCGATGGCGTTGCGCCGGTCCAGCGCATCGGGATAGTCGGCCTCGAGCGCCGCTTCCAGTTCGGCGGGCGTCAGCGCGATGAAACAGGCATCGCGCTGCGGGTCTGGAACGGCGCGGGACGTGTAGAGATTGGCGAGCGTGACCGGTGCAGATGTGGGACGCGGAGCGTCGACAAGGGCGGGCGCCAACGCGCGCCAAAGCGCGTCGGGATAATCGCAGAGGGGGACGACATGTTTGAGCGTACCGCTGTCGTCAGCATCGATCAGATTGAGCCGCGCTCCGCCTCGGATTGACGCGATGGCTGCGGGATCGAAAAGAGCGACCTGCAAGCTTGAGCGTTCGAGGCTGCTGAGCGCGACATGGGTGGCGATGTCGCCGGCTGCGCCGGATAGAATGGCCATGCATTGTTCTCCATTGTTCCAAGGGCGCATCGCGGCAAGCGAGGCGTGACTGACACCGCCGGCATCGACGGCGGCATCGTACACCGAGGGCCGTTTGCCGTTGTCCCAACACGCCCGGCATCCAATGGCATGGCGATCCTTCTCTCGGGCTGTCCCGATGCACTCTCGCTTCCGCCCCCTCCCCTCCGGTCGGATTGCATGGTGGGCAGATGCATGTTCCGGTTTTCAGATGCCCGATGTTGCGGCAAAGAAGCGGGCATGCCTGATTTTGCGGATTCGAAACTGAACGACCTGCTTCGCCGCTTGCCCGACTGGATACGCCGCGATCTTGCTTCCACAGATGCTTCACGTCGAGCGCGTGCTGAGGACTCGCTCCACGCCATGCTGATGCCTTTGATCGCTGGCGGGAGCGCCGCAGGGAAAGACGCCGGTTGATGGCGTCGCGCGCTAGGGCCACGCGCAGTCCATCCAAGCTGACGCTCGAAAATCTGGAGAGCCTGGGCGCTGCCCGGCTGGCGCGGCTTGTGCTGAACCAGGCCGAGACCGATCCCATTTTCGCGCGTGCCGCGCGGATGGAGATGGCGGCCAGGGATGACAGCGGCGCATTGGCGCATGAGATCGGCAAGCGCCTGAAGACCATCCGCCGCTCGCGCAGTTTTATCGAGTGGGACAAGGTGCGGCCACTCGCCCAGGAACTTGACCAGTTGCGCGCCGGCATAGCGGGGCCACTTGCCGAAACCTCGCCTCAGGAGGCCATCGAGTTGATGCGCCTTTTTCTCAGCCTCGCCGAACCTGTATTCGAACGCGCAGATGACAGCAGCGGTGCGCTCGGCGATGTGTTCCGGCAGGGCGGCGAGGATCTGGGGAAACTCTGGTGTCGCGGGGGCGCGCCGGAACCCAACGTGCTGGCAGGCAAGGTTCTGACGCTGATCGAGAGTGACGGCTATGGCGTGTTCGATGAGTTGCCGGAAGCCGCATCGCCTGCGCTGGGCAAGGAGGGCCGGGCGGCGCTTCGACATATGCTGCTGGAGCGGCAGGCATCGTTGCCCGATGCGGAGCGGAGGCGGTTCGACTATACGGCCGGCTGGCTTCTCCCTAAACTCGCAGACCTGGATGATGATGTTGACGCCTACATCGCCACTGTCGATCCTGATCGAAGAA
>NZ_DATKFP010000089.1:0-20751 GCF_035511395.1 Sphingobium sp. | reverse complement strand
CGTCCCTTCCTATATGCTGCTCTCCTATCTCTGCTGCTATTATCGCTACCCGGCCTTGCTGCGAAAGATCGAGGCGAAGATGAAGGCCGAGGAGATTGGCGACCGGGCGCGCGCCATGGGTGGCAAGTTCGGCAACCTGCCCGGTTGGGGCCTCCCCACCTTTTTCCTGCTGGGGCGCGAAATCCTCATCAACATGGGTCTCCAGACCCCGGCCGACGATGCCGAGGATGTCGCCTATGTCATGGATTTCTGGCGCCGCTTCAAACTGGCGCAACAGCGTGAGGACGGACATCTGAATGCGCGCGAATATGGCCAGCGGGTGCAGTTGCTGCCCGAACGTCGCATACAGCGCTTCCATGCCGATCTGCACGCCTGTTCGAGCGGCGATCGCCTGCACAAGGCGTCGCAGAGTTTCCTCGCCACCATCTCCCAATATGGCTTTCTTGTGTCCTGCGAGAGCCGCTGCACGCTCAACAATAGCGGCCCCTACAAGCTGGCCGACAATCGCGAGATGATCGTGCGCGATTTCTCCGATCTGGCGCAGGGCGATTATCCCTGGCTGGACGGCGTGGCCGACGCCATTCCCTATCCGAACCTTACCGTCACCATGGAGGCGACCGATTGCCACTTCTATCTGATGGACGATTGGGGCAGCTTTGAATCGAAGCCCGAATTTACCGCCGAGAAACTGACCGGCGTGGGCCTCTACACTTCCGACGCTCTGACTGAAAATTACGTGCCGGTCGGCATGGGATCGGCGGAGGAGCTGGCGGAGACGTTCGAGACACTGACCGAAACCTTCCGCACCGCGACCGTCGAACTGTGGAAGAATATGGCCGGCTGGTCGCGCGACCAGATGATGGATGCCGGCGCGCTGGTCTATTTCAGCCTCATCAAGGATTTCGCCCATGTCGCGGGCGTCTATGATGTCGATGACTGGATGAAGATCGACGAGCGGGCAGATCGCTTCCGGCCGCTGCTGAACGACGAATTCGGCCGCGATTTCCTGGGCGAGCTGGTGGGGCTGGTCGACCTGCCCAGCCAGCAGCTGCATGACTATGCGATGATGATGCATAATGGCCGCCCGGCCCGCTACATCTCGCACATCCCCCATGCTGTGCTAAACGGGGAGGGGGCCGCCAGCGAAGCGCATGTGGCGCCCGGCATCTCTCATCTGACCGAGAAGGTCGATCGCTATGTGACGAGCGCGGGGGCGCTGACCCTCGCGGACTATAATGCGCGCGCATCGACCTTCCGCCCGGCGCAGATGCAACATCCCTATCGTTTCCTGTGCGACAGCAGCGTGCGGCGCGAGCCTGCCAGTGCAGAGGTCGAGGCGCTCTATGCCCTTGAACAGGAACAGTCGCGGCTGCTGAAGGGCAGGGGCGCTGGGCTGACGCGCGACCAGATAGAAGCCTTACGGGAGACAAAGGCATGACCGGGCCAAAACAGGACGGATCGCTTGCGGATATCGAGGCGCTGATCGCCGATTTCCAGTCCTCGGGCATGCGCGAACTGCATGTGCGGGCAGGGAATGTCGAAATCTATCTGTCGACCGATCCGTCGGCTTCGGGATTGGGGGCGCAGGCCCTTGCCGTGCGGGTGGAACCGATCGCACCGGCCGCTGCTGCTGCGGCAACGACGCCGGCTGCGGCATCGGCGCCAGCGTCCGCGACGGTGTCAGCCACTGCGCCGTCCGATCTGCCGGACAATGCGATCATCGTCCGCGCGCCTTATCTCGGTACTTTCTACCGCTCGCCCAAGCCCGGTTCGCCGGTCTATGTCGATGTCGGGTCAGTCGTCACCGACGACACGGAAATGTGCCTTGTCGAGGTGATGAAGCTCTTTACCGCCGTTCGCGCGGGGCTGTCCGGTACGGTCTACGCCATCCTCGCCACCGATGGCGCGATGGTGGAGGCGGACCAGCCGCTCTTCGCCGTGATCCCGGGGTAACGACGATGGCCGTCAACCGCCTCTTCATCGCCAACCGGGGCGAAATTGCGTTGCGGATCGTGCGCGCGGCGCAGGGTCTGAATGCCGAAACCGTGGTCGGCATTTCCGATGCCGACCGAGGCAGCGCCGCCGCAAAGCTCGCCGACCGCGCGCTAGTCCTCGGCCCTGGCCCGGCGGCGAAATCGTATCTCGATCCGCGCCTCGTCGTTCATGCCGCGAAATCCGCTGGCTGCGACGCGCTGCACCCGGGCTATGGCTTCCTCTCCGAGCGCGCCATCCTGCCGCGCCTTTGCGCTGAGCATGGCATCGCCTTCGTCGGCCCGGAACCCGACATGATCGATGCGCTGGGCGACAAGTTGCAGGCCCGTGCCATGGCCAAGGCGGCAGGCGTGCCGCTGGTGCCGGGCAGCGGGGAAATTGCCAGCGCCGCCGACGCCCGCCGCGAAGCCGACCGTATCGGCTATCCGGTGTTGCTCAAGGCTTCAGCGGGCGGCGGCGGGCGCGGCATGGTGATCGCCAACAACCCGCAAGAGGTCGAAGCCGGCTTCCACAAGGCCAGCGCCGAAGCCCTTGCCGCTTTCAACGACGGCCGCCTGTTCATGGAGCGCTTCGTCCCCGAAGCCCGCCATGTGGAGGTGCAACTGATGGGCGACGGCACCGGCAAGGTCGTGCATTTCGGCGAACGCGACTGCTCGGTCCAGCGCCGTTACCAGAAACTGGTGGAGGAAGCACCCTGCACGGCCATGCCCGATCGCGTGCGCAAGCAACTCCATAAAGCCGCAGTAGCCCTCGCCTCCAGCGTCCAGTATCGCAATGCCGGTACGGCGGAGTTTCTTTACGACGTCGCTCGCGAGGAAGTCTATTTCATCGAGGTCAACGCCCGCATCCAGGTTGAGCACCCGGTAAGCGAGATGATCACAGGCTTCGACCTGGTGCAGGAGCAGATACGCATAGCCGGCGGGTCGCCGCTGTCGGTGACGCAGGACAAAGTCCGCGTCACCGGCCACGCCATCGAATGCCGCATCAATGCCGAGGATGTGGGCAAGGGCTTCATTCCCGTCCCCGGCCGCATCACCGGCTGGCAGGTGCCGCAGGGGGATGGCATCCGCCTCGACAGCCATATGTCGGAAGGCGCGATGATCCCGCCCTTCTATGACAGCATGATCGGCAAGCTGATCGTCCATGGCAGCGACCGCGCCGACGCGGTGGCGAAACTGACCGATGCGCTCGATGCTTTCAAGGTGGAGGGGGTACCGACGACGATCGGCCTGCACCGCGCAATCGTGCGCCATCCCGACTTTATCGAAAACCGCATCCACACACGCTGGCTGGAGCAGGTGCTGCTCGCCGACGGCACGCCACAGGAGTAACTGGTATGGCCCATATCACCTTCCTCGACGAAACCATGCGCGACGGGCAGCAGAGCTTGTGGGGTATGCGGATGCAGGCCGGCATGGCGCTGCCGGTGACGCCGATCATCGACCAGACCGGCTATAATATCATCAGCCTCGCCGGTTCTTCCCTGTTCGAAGTGCTGACTCGCCATTGCCAGGAAGATCCCTGGGCGGGCCTCGACCTCCTTATCGGCTCCATGCCCAATACGCCGCTGCGCGCGGGCTGCCGCTCCAACGGGTCCGTAACCTTCGGCTTTACCCCTGACGTCCTCATGGACCTGTGGGTGGATCGCCTCTGCGCCCATGGCATCCGCAGCTTCTGGCTGTACGACGTCCTCTTCAACATCGACAAGATGCACCGCCTCGCGAAGATCGCAAAGACCCACAATTGCCAAGTGGCGGGCACGATGCTCTTCACTTTGTCACCGGTCCACACCGACGACTATTATGCCGACAAGGCGGACAAGCTGTCTGCGCTGCCCGAAGTCGACAGCCTGCTGCTCTACGACACCGGTGGCGTGCTGGATCGCGACCGCATCTCGACGCTCGTGCCGGCCATCGTGGCCAAATCGCGCGGCAAGCCGATCGAGATGCACGCCAACAATATGCTCGGTCAGTCGGCCAAGACCTATATGGACGCGATCGAGTTCGGCGTGACCGTTTTGCACACCGCCGTCCGCCCGATGGCCAATGGTCCATCGATCCCGTCGATCGAGATCATGACGAAGAATGTCGAGATGATGGGCCACACCCATAATATCGACACATCGAAGCTGAAGCCCGTTGCCGACCATTTCGAACGGGTGGGCAAGGCGGCCGGTTTCCTGGTCAACCAGTTCTTCGAATATGACGTCACCGCACTGAAGCACCAGATTCCCGGCGGCATGATGGGCACGCTGCGCGCGCAACTGGTGCAGCAGAATATGCTCGACAAGCTGCCCGCCGTGCTGGCCGAAGTCGCCACCGTCCGCCGCGAACTCGGCTATCCCGGCATGGCCACGCCCTTTGCCCAGCTGGTCGGTACGCTCGCCGTGCTCAACATCGTCACCGGCAAGCGCTATTCGGTCGTTCCGGACGAAGTGATCCAGTACGCGGCGGGCTATTATGGCGATCCGGTGGCGCCGATCGACGCCCACGTCATGGACCAGATCATGGCGAAGCCGCGCGCGAAGGAAATCCTGGCCCACCCGCCTGAACAGCCAGACCTTGCCGAACTACGTCGCCGCCATGGCACTGGCGACGATGACGACGAACTGATCCTGCGCGCGCTGGTCCCCGCGTCCGACATTGAGAAGATGCGCAAGGCTGGCCCGGTCGCGCGGGATTATCCCACGCTGTCGTCGCCCGAACTGGTGCAGGTGCAGAAGCTGGTGAAGATGGCCAACGCACCTCTGGTCCAGATCAAGTCCAGCGCGCTCGACCTGACTCTACGGCGGTAACGCCATGCGAATGATCGACTATTTCGATCGCGGCTTGCGCATCGCCCATGACCGCCCTTGCATGATCGAGGGGGGCATACAGAAAAGCTATGCGCAGGTCGCAACCCGCGTGAACGCCATCGCGGCGCTGCTGATCGCGGATGGCTTCGCGCCCGGCGCCCATGGCGCCGTGCTGAGCGGCAACGCCATGGTTGCGTTCGAAGCGGTGCTGGGCATCCTGCGCGCGGACGGAGTCTGGGCGATGGCCAACAACCGCGCCAGCACAGGCGAAAACGCCTATCTGTTCGACCTGCTCGATATCGACACGCTCTTCGTCCATTCCGAAGTAGCGGACCGGATCGCGACCTTCCGCGCCGAATGCCCGAATATCCGCCGCTATATCGCGCTGGATCGTCCCTTCGCCGAGGCGGATTTCTACCTTGAGGACCGGGCTGATCCTGACGCCCCGCCAGTCCCGCAACGCCGCCCCGGCGACCCGCAGGAACTGGGCTTTCTTGCCAATACCGGCGGCACAACGGGCCGGTCCAAAGGCGTGATGCTGACCAACGGCAACTGGCAGGCGCTCGTGTCCAGCCTGGTCGCGTCCATGCCGATGACCACGCCGCCGGTGAACATGGTCGCAGCCCCCATGACCCACGCCGCTGGCCCGCTCGCTCTGGCCAGCATGGCGCTGGGTGGCACCGTCGTCATCCTGCCTAAATTCGATCCCGGTCCGGTGATCGAGGCGATCGAAAAACATCGCGTCACCTACATGTTCCTGCCGCCCACAGCGATCTACATGCTGCTGTCCCATTCGGGCGTGCGCGACGCGGATTTCTCCAGCCTCCAATATATCAGCTATGCCGGCGCGCCCATGTCGCTCGATCGCCTCAAGGAGGCGATAGAAATCTTCGGCCCGGTCATGAACGCCAGCTTCGGCCAGACCGAAGCGCCGATGTGCGTCACCGCCATGCCCCCGCACGAACATCTGAACAAAGCGGGCGAACTCGCCCATCCGGGCAGTTGCGGCCGCCCGAACCTGCTCTCCATCGTGGAGATCATGGACGATGACGGCAACATCCTGCCACCAGGCGAGCGCGGCGAGATCGTCGTACGCGGGCCACTGGTGATGGGGGGCTATTACAAGAACCCGGAAGCGACTGCGGAAGTCTCCGCTTATGGCTGGCACCACACCGGCGACATCGGCCTGCGCGATGCGGATGGCTGGTTCTATGTCGTGGACCGCAAAAAGGACATGATCATCTCCGGCGGCTTCAACGTCTATCCGGCGGAGGTCGAAAAGGCGCTGCTCGCTCATGACGCGGTGCAGGATTGCGCGGTCGTCGGCATCCCGGATGAGAAATGGGGGGAGGCGGTGATCGCCTTCGTTGAACCGCGCCCCGGCCATGCGCCGCAGGAAGCGACGTTGATCGCCTTCGCCCGCGAAGCGCTGGGCGCGGTCAAGACGCCCAAGCGGATCGAGATTGTCCGCCAGCTGCCCCGCACCAATGCGGGCAAAGTTTCACGCGCGGAATTGCGCAAGCCCTATTGGGAAGAGGCAGGGAGGAAAATCTGATGCGCGACGTCCATATCATCGGCGTCGGCATGACGCCCTTCGGCCGTCATCTCGACCGCACCCATAGCGACCTGGCGCAACAGGCCGTCACGCAAGTGCTGGCCGATGCCGGCGCGAAGGCCAGCGACCTTGGCATGGCGATCTACGCCAATGTCGTGCAGGGCTTCTTCGCCGGCGAAATGTCGATCCCCGGCGAATATGCGCTGCGTCCACTGGGCATACAGGGCGTGCGCGTGCTGCATGTGGAGGCCGCCTGCGCCAGCGCGACGATCGGCCTGCATATCGCGGCCGATTATATCCGCGCCGGCCTGACCGATGTGGCGCTCGTCGTCGGCGTGGAAAAACTCTACAGTAGCGACCGCGAAAAGCGCTTCGCCGTCTTCCAGCAGCCTTTGGATGCCGTGGAAGCGCAACGCTATATCACATCGACGCAGGGCATGCTCGCCCCCGCGCCGGAGGGACTGGACGGCCCCGGACCCAATATCATGATGGACGCCTATGCCGCGCAGGCCCGGCTCTACATGGCGACCTATGGCACGACCCAGCGCCAGATCGCGGCCGTCTCCGCCAAGAACCATGGCCACTCGCAATATAACCCGCTCTCGCAATATCAGAACGCGATGAGCATCGAGGATGTGCTGGCCGCCCCCAATGTCAGCTGGCCGCTGACCGTCCCCATGTGCGCCCCGATCAGCGACGGCGCGGCGGCGGCTATATTGTGCGTCGGCGACCTGCTCAGCCGCTTTCCGCAGGCGCGACCGGTGCGCGTGCTGGCGACCGAATCGCAGAGCGGCACCGACCGCGCACCCGACGACTATGCGGCCCATGTCACCCGCATCGTGTCCGTCCGCGCCTATGAAAAGGCCGGCATCGGCCCGCAAGACGTCCATGTCGCCGAAGTCCATGACGCCAGCTCCTCGGGCGAGATCGTCCAGGTCGAAGCGCTCGGCCTTTGCGCGCCGGGGCAGGCGGGCCATGACGCAGAAGCCGGCGCCACCGCGCTGGGCGGCCGCGTGCCCGTCAATGTGTCCGGCGGTCTGGTATCGAAAGGCCATCCGCTGGGCGCGACGGGGCTGGGCCAGATTCACGAACTCGTCACCCAGCTGCGCGGCACCGCCGGCAAGCGTCAGGTAAAAGGCGCCCGCATCGCCCTCGCGGAAAATAGCGGCGGCTTCTACGGCGTGGAAGATGGCCTGAGCGCTGTGACGATCCTAGCTTCTTAAAGTGCGCGCTGCGAAGAAAGATGGAGAAGATATTCAATCCATCTCAAACGCCAGATCTGGCAGGTCATCTACCATCATATGCGTCTGCGCGAACAGCGCTGCCACCGCCGCTTCCGCTGCCTCGACGTCGCCATCATTCACGGTCTGTGCGATCGCCCGATAGCCTTCCGTATGCGAATCCTGCTGAGCGCGCGTCTGGTAGGGGCGTATCTGCGCGCGGAACAGGTCGGCCCGGCGCAGCGGCGTCACCCGCGGCAGTTCCTGATTGCCCGCCACTTCGAACAGACAGTCATAAAAGGCCTGCCGCACCGCGATATAGGTTCGATGGTCGCCATCCTCGTCATGCCGCCGCGCCGCCTCCAGCGCGGCGTCCATCAGGCTGCGATTGGCATGGCCCGACGCTGCGCCCAGCCGCGCCGCCAACCGCACCAGCTGTTCCAGCACCTCCAGCAAGTCGCGCACCTCCCGCCGGGAGAGGCGATTGATATGCGCGCCGCGATAGCGGTGGATGGCAACGATGCCGTCCCCCGACAGATGGCGCAGCGCTTCCCGCAGCGATGACCGGCTGATCCCCAGCCTCAGCGTCAGTTCCGCTTCGACCAGATGCTGCCCCGGCACGAACTGGCCGGTGCGGATGCCGGATCGGATGGCGTCGGCGACCTTCTCGGTCGTGCCGATCGTGGCCGGCGCGTTCATGCCCGCACCGGCTCCGTCTCGAACAGCGTGCGGAACCCCGACAACTGATCGTGCGCCGTCATGTCCAACTGCATCGGCGTGATCGACACTGCATTGTCGCGCGCGGCCGCGAGGTCGTTTCCCTCGGCCGCGCCGCCGTCCGGGAAAGCGATCTTGATCCAGTAGTAGGGCACATGCCGCTCATCCACACGGCCCATCGGCCTGAAGGAGCCGGGTGGTCGCATCCCCTGAGTAGTGACGCGCACGCCCGTTACCTGATCCAGCGGGCAATGGGGGAAATTGACGTTGACGAAACTGCCCTGTTTCCATTCCAGCTCCAGCAGCTTGGGCAATATCTGCGCGGTATAATGGCGTGCCGTGTCCCAATGCACCGGCGTCTGGTAACTCCATATCTGGCTGAGCGCGATGGACGGGATGCCCAGCATCGCTCCCTCGATCGCCGCCGACGCGGTGCCGGAATAGGTGATATCCTCCGCCAGGTTCGGCCCGCGATTGATGCCCGACAGCAGCAGGTCGGGCTTTTTGTCGCCCAGTAGCTCATAGACGCCCAGCAGCGCACAGTCTGTCGGCGTGCCCTTCACCGCGAAATGCCGTTCGTCGCGCTGTTTCACCCGGATCGGGTAGGAGAGGGAGAGGCTATGCCCCGCGCCCGACCGTTCCTCATCCGGGGCCACGACCCACACATCGTCACTATAGCGACGCACCACTTCTTCCAGCAGCAGGATGCCCGGCGCGTCGATGCCATCGTCATTAACGATCAATATGCGCGGATTGGACTTGGCGGTCACACATTCTCTCCCGGACTTGCTTCTTTGCGGCCACGCTAAATGAGTCGGAGTTTGCCGTCAATATCGTCCGACGATTTCATCTGTCAGATGCTTGACAGCCAAGTCACGACCCGGCACATCAGAGGACGAGCGCAGACTCGGGTAAAAGCACAGGAGAGAGGCATGGGGGCGAACTTGCCCATCGACACCGCGCAGAAAGGACGCCCGCCGGCTTCGCCGCTGGTGGAGGCGACTTTGAGCCTAGTGCGGGAAAGGCTGCGGACACGCTTCGCGCAATCGGGTCAGGACTGGGATGCCTTTCGCACCAGCGGCTCGACCCTGACCAAGGCTGATATGGAGGATGTGGAACGGCGGCTGCTCGCCACCGGCCATCGCTTCGACTGGTCGGCCGGCATTTCCGTCGCGGAACGCCCCGACATCTATAAATCGCGCGGCGACGGCGATCAGGTAGACGAAAGCTTCTCCCACCCCGACGCGCCACAGGGGGAGCCGGACGACATGGGCCGGGCGCTCGCCGGCGTGGGTGACAATGTCGTGCGCCATGACGCCGATGTCACCGGCATCGCCCGCTTCATCCGCACCAATGAGCGCGTACTCGATTATCTGACCAACGGCGTCCCGCCCGGCATCATCGCCGTCATCGACGACAGCGGCGGCACGCTGACCGCGCCAATCATCGAGCAATTTACCGGCGTCATCTGCGCTGGCGGCACGGTGCGGTCGCATCTCGGCATCCTGACCCGCGAGTATAATATCCCCTGCCTAATGAATGCGAAGATCGCCGGCATCGCCGATGGCGATACGGTGACAATCGAGGCAACGGCGGCCGCCAAGACCACCGAGGATTATCAGCAGGGCGTGGAGCGCGTCGGCCGCATCTGGCGCCTCGTCAAAGAGGAGGCCGCCGCATGATTGATGCCGCAAAAATAGACGAGCGCGACCTGGTTTTTCATGGCGTCGCCATCAAGCGCCACGCCGGCACCGCCGCCATCGCCGCGCTGGTCGGCCTGCCCGAACCGCGCGTATCGACCCTGCTGGCCGACGCGGTGGCGACCGGTCGGGTGGTCGATACCGGCGACGCCTTCATCCTCGCGCCGCTGACCCGTGTGGCCCTGGAGGCGCGCTACGGCCTGCATTTCGCCCATCTGCGCGAGGACAAGGCGTTCGAGAATGCCTATCTCGCCTTCGAACGGGTAAACAAGAACCTCAAGCAGGTCATCACCGACTGGCAGACGATCAGCGTCGGCGGCAACAAGGTCGCCAACGACCATAGCGACCGCGCCCATGACGAAGCGGTGATCGACCGCCTCGGCGAAGTGCATGAGCAGGTCGAACCGATCCTGGTCGCCCTGTCCAGGGGATGGCCGCGCATGAATTTCTACGCCGAAAAGCTGCTCGCCGCCCTCGAAGCCGCCGAAGATGGCGAGCATGAATGGGTCAGCGACATTCGCCGCGACAGCTACCACACCGTTTGGTTCGAACTGCACGAGGATCTGCTCCGCATCATGGGCCGGGTCCGGGAGGAATAATCTGATGTCATCCAACTGGACCGTCCGCCTGGACGGCACGACGCTGCCCGACCGCAGCCTGATCGGAGGGAAGGCCTGGTCGATCGCGCGGATGAGGGGGATGGATCTGCCGGTCCCGCCAGCCTTCGTCATCACGACCGCCGCCTGCAACGCCTATCTGGCGCAGGGCGATTTCCCCGAGGGATTGGAGGCGGAGATCGAAGCCGGCCTCGTTTGGCTCAACGACGCGACCGGCCGCAGCTTCGGCGGCGCCGAAAAGCCGCTGCTCCTCTCAGTCCGTTCGGGCGCCGCCATTTCCATGCCCGGCATGATGGATACTGTGCTGAACCTCGGCATCGACGATGCAGCCGAAAGCGCGCTCGCCGCCGAATCCGGCCTGCCGGATTTCGCCCGCGACACGCATCGCCGCTTCCTCGAACTCTACGCCTCGATCGTGCTGAAGATGCCGGTCGAACTGGAGCATGGTGGCACTCCAGAGGAATGGCGCGCGGCCGTGGCCGTTCCGGCCTCACCCAGAGAATGCCTGACCGGCGCCATCCGCGCCGTGTTCGACAGCTGGAACACCCGCCGCGCCAAGAAATATCGAGAGCATAACAATATCCCGCACGATATGGGCACCGCCGTCACCATTCAGGCGATGGTGTTCGGTAATCTGGACGATCGCAGCGGCACGGGTGTCCTCTTCAGCCGCAATCCGTTGACTGGCGAAGCATTGCCCTACGGCGAATATCTGCCCCGCGCACAGGGGGAGGATGTCGTGTCGGGCAAGTTCACGCCGCTCGGCCTCGACGCCATGCACGATCTCGATCCGGCGGCCCATGCCGCCCTGCTCGACGCCTCATCCCGGCTGGAGCGAGAGCATTGCGACATTCAGGATATCGAATTTACAGTGCAGAGCGGCACCCTCTATCTGCTTCAGGCCCGCTCGGCCAAGCGCGCCCCCGACGCGGCGGTGCGCGCGGCGGTGGAGATGGTTGGCGAAGGATTGATCGACGTCGATCAGGCGCTGGCCCGCGTCAGCCCGGAACAGGTGCGCGCGCTCCTGCTGCCGCGCCTCGGCGCCGGCGCGCAGGATGCCGCCATCGTCGCGCAGGGGGAGGGGGCCTGTCCCGGCGTCGCCTGCGGTACCGTCGTCACTGACCCCGACGAGGCGGAGCGCCGCGCCGCTGCCGGAGAAGCGGTCATTCTGGTCCGCGCCACCACCAGTCCCGACGATATCCATGGCATGATCGCTGCGAAGGCGGTGGTGACGGAGCAGGGCGGTTCCACCTCCCACGCCGCCGTCGTCAGCCGCGCGCTCGGCCGCCCCTGCGTGGTCGGCGTAGGTGATGGGAAGGGGCCGCAGCCCGGCGCCCTCGTCACCGTCGATGGTGAGACGGGCCGTGTCTATGCCGGCGAACTGCCGGTGGAAATGCCCGACGAGGCCGGCGACGCCCGGCTTGCCCAGCTGATCGACTGGGCGCGCGATCGCAGCCCGGTACGCGTCCTGCGCCCCGCCGATGCAGTGGGCATTGACGGCATGGTCGATATCGACGCGCTCTGGTCGGGCGGCGAGCCGGATGAACTGCCCGCGCTGCTCCAGGGCGCTGCTGCGGCGCGCGGCGCCACCCTCGCCAACCCCGACACCGCTCGCATCGCGCGCGCGCAGGGGGTGCGGACCATCGTGACCGAACCGGTGCTGCCCGCGCTGCTCGCCCTGCTGGGGGAAGCTGCATGACCGATATCGTTACAGACACGCGCGCCCTGCTGCGCCTGTTCCGCCAGTCCGGCTATGCCGACATCCATCTGCGTTCCGGCGATTATGAGCTGTTCGTCGCCCGCCCCGGCGGCGGCGCCAACCCGCTCCACGCGCAGGTCGTCGCAGAGGCGGCCGCTGCGCCGTCAGCCGCTGCTCCGATGGAGACGGAGAAGGTGGAACAGCTCGTCTCCGCGCCGCATATCGCCTCCTTCGTGTCTGCCCTGTCAGTGGGTAGCACCGTGGTGGCGGGCGATGCGGTGGCGCGGATCGAACTACTCGGCGAACCGATCGACCTCTGCGCCGATCAGCCGGCTCTCGTCACTGAAGTGCTGGCGGAACCGGGCGCGCTGGTCGAATATGGGGCTCCTTTGGTGCGATTGCTCGCGGCGTGACATCATTGGGCAGCGAGACTTACGCGCGGAGCGCGTTAGTCGCAGCGGTTTGGGCGCTGCGTTCCATCGCCTGCGATGCAGCCACTTAACTCAGCAGTCACCCCATTGAACGCTGGGTTTCGGGAGATGAAGCGCTACGTGGCCTGACATCCCAGCCTTCGCTGGGATGTCAGAAGAAGTCAGTCCGCCATCTACCCAAATCAACCAAAGGGCGCCGCCCCATACTACCCAAGCCAGTTCTGACACCCTTCAATTCCCGTCCGTACACCCCCCCCCCCGCAAACGACGCCCAGAGTCCACAGCGCCGGTTTAGGCAACAGCGTCCATTGAATCAGCGCAATTCTGTTCGTGCTGGGTATGTCTGAGCGCAGTCGAAGACCCGTATAGAAACATGGGCGCAGTGCTTGATCCTTCGACACGGCATTTTGATTTCGCTCAATGGTTACTCAGGACGAATGGTTTGCACTTAACTGGGTTTCGTAGACCAAGCTGCCTCTTGGGGTCAGACTTGGACGCACGGATTGGTCGATATGGGCTATGACATGGTTGGTCGCGATGCTATGTGAAACGGAATCTCGCGGGGTAGAGCTTATTGCTTGGGGCGGAGCGAAGGAAAGAAGCCTCTCCCTCACTCCGCCGCTTGCGTCAGAATTTTACTCCGACAGTGACGCCGTAGGTCCGGGGTTCGGCATAATAGCCGCCGCCAAAGCCAAGCTGGCCATAGTCGATGCTGCGTACGAAATCCTTGGCGTTGGTGAGGTTCTTGACCCACAGTCGGACTTCGCCCTCGCCGCCGCCCAGAGGAATGCCATCGATACCGATCTGGGCATCGACCAGATCGATATCGTCGCCCTTGAGCTGTTCATTGAATGGCGATCCGACCGAACTGCTGAAATTATATTTCCCATCCTCATGGGTATAGCCGATGCGGCCGCGCAGGGTCGCATTACCCCAATTCAGGGGGAATTGTGCGTTGAGCGCGACATTGGCGGTCAACGGTGAGGTGAAGCCCGGCGTCACGATCGACGCGATGTTGACGGGCGGGGCGCCTGCGGTCGGGGACTGGCCCGCAAGGAACTCCTTATACTTGATGTCGATATAGCCAAGGCTGCCGTCCAGCGAGAAATTGTCGCTGATAATGGCCTGCGTTTCGACTTCGAAGCCATTATACTCGACCTTGCCCGCATTGATGATCCGGGTCGCGAAAGTTCCTACCGGGGCATTCGTCACCGGGCCAAGAACCGCGAGATCGTCATAGATATTGTGGTACGCGGCCACGTTGAAACGAAGCCGGCGATTGAACAGCTCGCTCTTCAGCCCGATTTCATAGGATGTCACCTTCTCCGGCCTGAAACTGCCGAGTTGGTTGGTGCCGGTGATGGCCGGATCCTGCGAGTTGAAGCCGCCCGAGCGATAACCTGTCGCCGCCCGTGCATAAAGGTTGATGCCATCTGCGACATCGTAGCCCGCCATCAGATTCCAGGTGAACTTGCTGAACCTGGCATCGCCCGCTTCGGGCACGGCCAGAGGTGCGGCCCCGTTCTGGAAACGGACCATCCGCTTGGCGTCCCAGGTGTAGCGCCCGCCCGCCGTCAGGCGCAGGCCGCTGTCGCGCCCGCCGGGATAGAATGTGGCCTGGCCATAGACAGCCGTGCTTTCGCTGGTCGTGCTGTAGGCGAGGCGAGCGAGCGTCTGGACCAGTCGATAGCGCGCCGGATTGGCAGCGGCGAAGCTCGGCCCCAGCGCGCCGAAATTGGCGAGGAAGATGGCGTTGGTGTCGAGGACAAACCCGCTGTTCTGATAGCCGTCCTCAGACCCCTTTTCCCAGAAATAGAAACCGCCAACGACCCAGTCGAGCGTGCTCGTATCGCCCGAAATTTCGATCTCCTGGCTGAACTGCTTGTGACGGCGGCTATTGTCGATGTCGAACAGATCCTGCGTGATCCTGGGGACGGCGGCGGCTGCAATGAACGGTCGGGCACTGGCCGGGATCGATGGAATATATTGCAGTAGCGACGCTGGCATCCCGTTGAACAGCGTGGCATTGGAAAATGCCGGGCCGGTGATCGCGCCGATACCGTCCAGATCCGTCACATAATCGCTATTCCAGAAGCGATAACCGGTCGTCGACTTCACCTTGAACCCGCCAAAATCGTTCTGGACCTGAAGATTATGACCCCAGCTCTTGTCCAGCGCGCTGCTCAATATGTTGTTGCACACCTGGTGGCGGTATGTGCGATCAGCAACCGCGAGTGCGGCGCATTCGGGGTTGGCGAAGGTTGCACCTGCCAGATATTGGGCGACCGGAGCCTGTTGTGTCACCAGTACCGGCTGGCCGTTGATCAGGATCGGCGGGTGGTATGTGCCGTCCGATACGTTGGTCAGGATGAAGGGCAGGGGTGTGCCGTTGATGCGATTCCAGTCGAAGACATATTGGATGCTGCCTGATCCGCCCAGCTCGATCCTCGCCGCGGCCCGGAATGCATCGGACTTGCGGGCGCCGGGATCCTTGGAATCGCGCGGTTGCAGAATATTGTCGACCAGCCCGTTACGTTCGCTGTGGCTGTAGGAAAAGCTGGTTGAGATGCCCGCGATTTCGCCCGGATCAAGCGTGATCTTCCCATTCCAGGCATTGAAATTGCCATAGCCTGCCTCCGCTTTCAGGCGGAAGGTCGAGGAAGGAGAACGTGAGATGAAGTGCATTGCCCCGCCGGTCGTATTGCGGCCGAACAGCGTGCCCTGCGGCCCGCGCAGCACTTCCACCCGCTCGATATCCATGACGCTGAGGCCCATTGCGCCGCCGCGTGCGATGTAGACGCCGTCGACATAGAGACCGTTTGCGGCGTCGACGCCGAAGCTTTCGCTGCCGCCGTTGGAAATGCCGCGCATGGAAAAGACGGCGGCACTGTTGCTGACCGTGCCCTGGGTGATCACGACATTGGGGGCAAGGCCGCTCAGGTCGCGACTATCCTTAATGCCCAGCTGCTCGACCTTTTCGGAACTGATGGCGCTGATGGCAATCGGCACGTCCTGCAGATTTTGCGTGCGCTTCTGCGCTGTCACGATGATTTCATCCAGTCCCGGCTGGGCCGGCGCGGCGCTCGTCTGGGCCAATGCCTGGCCCGCCATCGCGAGACCGCTCGCGCCGATCAGTAGCTGAAATACCGGGTGTGCGTAGCTTTTCGGCATCCTGTTTCTCCCCATGATCTTTTTCTGATTCTCAAAATGAACATATGCGGAATAAATGTCAATTATGAATACGCAAATGAGCCATTCAACCGCTTCATAAACAATGTTGCCCTTGAAAATATCGACAAAAATTCCGTGTTACGTGCTCATTCGGGCATGTAGAGCTGTGCCGCCTTGCCGCCGTCGACCGGCAGGGCCGCGCCGGTGATGTAGCTGGCCGCGTCGGACAGCATGAACACGATGGCTTGGGCCAGCTCCTCCGGCAGGCCGCCTCGTCTCATGGGAATGGCATCCGTCGTCCGGGCCGCTATTTCGGGCGCGCGTGCGGCGAATTCCTCTGTTCCCGCAGTCTGCACTTGTCCGGGAATGATGGCATTGACGCGAATGCCCATCGGGGCGCCCTCCATCGCGGCGACTGCAGTGAAATGCAGCAATGCTGCTTTTGACGCGGAATAGCTTGCCATGTTGACGGTAGCGCGAATGCCGCATGTTGAGGCGATATTGACGATCGAGCCTTTGCCTGCTTTCGCCATGACCTCCATCGCGGCCTTTGTGCTGACGAATGCGGCATCGGCGTTGACGGCAAAATCCTTGCGCCAATGGTCGAGCGTCAATCTGCTGATAGGCGCGTAATGCGTCGCCATGGCGTTGTTTACCAGCATGTCGAGCCGGCCGTGATTTCGCGCTACATCCTCGATCATGGTCGCGAGGGAGCCGGTGTCGGCTACGTCGAGCTGGACGCTCTCGACACGTCCGCCCTCCGCTTCGATCTTCGTGCGCGCACTGTCGAGCAGCGGAAGGCGGCGCCCGCAAATCACCACTTGCGCGCCGCGCCGCGCTATCAGGGCGGCAGTTGCGAGGCCGATGCCGTCGCTGCCGCCGGTAACGATCGCGACACGCCCCTCGAAATCCTGGATCATCCGACTTCCACCTCTCCAAATCTGAAATCCGCGTGCCTTTTTCATCCGCGGCTCGGCTATTAGGATTTCGAAAAATGCGGAATTTGTAAATCATAAAAATACGAATCTATAAGGAACGTCTGACGTTATGGATGGTCTTTCGTCGCATGAACGGTCGCGACATTTCTAATTTAATCGTTCATATATAACTGAGAAATATACATTTAATTGACCGCCTTTCCGGGCTGAAATCCTTTCTCGTCGACGTTTTTTATATGCGGAAAAAATATGTAGTTGAAATACGCGATATGAGGAATAGAGTTGGTCGGGAGAACAGGACAACGAATCGAGGGAAGCGGGATGTCGGGATTGACGTCGGTCATTGGGCTTAGCGGGAGCATGGAGGCGGGTTCGCACGCGATGGCCCCGGTCGGCAGACATCGCGCCACGGTGTATTGAGCAATGGGCAGGATTGATCCGGTTTTCGCGGCGGTCACGGCGCCGGGCACGCCGTTCGAGATCGGCGAGCAGGAAGGGCTGCGTTTTTTCGTCAACGCGCCAACTGATCTCAACCAGTTGATCGAAAGCGCGCGACGCTTTGACGAGCGCAGCTGTGTCGTCGATTTCGACGGGCCGCTGGGGGAACGTCGGCTGAGCTTTGCGGAGATGTTCGCCTGGCGCGATCGGCTGGCGGCGCATCTCGCTATCAAGCGTGGCGATCGCGTCGCTATCTGTCTGCGCAACCGGGCCGAATGGATGGCCGCCTTCCTTGCGGTAGTTAAGCTGGGCGGGATCGCAGCTCTGCTCAACAGCCGTGGATCGCCCACTGAACTGGCGGCGATGGTGGACGAAGTCACGCCCGCGCTGGTCCTGGCCGATACGGATCGAGCGGCCTTGCTGCGCGAAGGGGGCTATGAAGGGCCGCTGATCGACCTGGCCCGGCCATTGGAGGATCGCGGCATTGCCTCGCATGATGGTCTGGCCGCCAGTCCGACCGACCCGTGCGCCATACTCTTCACCTCCGGCACGACCGGCAGGGTCAAGGGGGGCGTTTTGTCCCATCGCAGCCTGATCACCGGCCTGCTCGGCACGCAGCTCACAGGGTCGATGGTGCTGCACAATATGGCGCGCGAATATGGTGTGCCGGTCGAAACCATGATCGCGCAGGTTCCGACTCAGGCCATTTTGCTGGTGTCGCCGCTCTTCCATATTTCAGGTCTGGGATCGGGCTTTCTCGCGCCGTTTTTGTCGGGCGGGAAAATCGTAATCATGCGGCGCTGGGATGCTGAAGAGGCAGTCGGCCTGATCGAGCGGGAGCGGGTTACGCAATTGGCGACCGTGCCGACCATGCTATGGGACATGGTGCATAGGGCGCGACTGACCGATGCGGATCTGAGTTCCTTGCGCAATATCGGATCGGGCGGGCAGGCGCTGCCGCTCAACCTGCTGGAAGAAGTGCAGGCGCTCTGTCCCCAGGCGCTGATGGGGGTCGGTTATGGCATGACCGAGACATCGGGTGCGATCGCGCAGGCCGTGGGAAAGGATTTCCTGGCGCGGCGAGCGTCGGCCGGGCGCGTGCTGCCGCTGGTCGATCTGCGGATTGAGGGCGCGGACGGCAATCTTTGCGGCCCGAATGAAACCGGCGAGATCGTCGTACGCAGCGCCATGGTCATGAGCGGCTATTGGAACCGGCCGGAGGATACCGCCAGGACTTTCACGCCGGACGGATGGCTGCGCACCGGCGACATCGGATATCAGGATGAGGACGGCTATATCTTCATCGTCGATCGGGCCAAGGACATGGTGATTTCCGGCGGCGAGAATATCTATTGCGCCGAAGTCGAGCGGGTGCTCAGCGAAATGCCCCAGATCACCGAATGCGCGACCTTCGGAATCGCCGACGATCGGCTGGGTGAAGCGCTGGTGGCCGTCGTGCAGGCCGATGGACTGGACGCGCGGACCATTATAGACTGGGTGGCCGGGCGCCTCGCCCCTTACAAGGCGCCTGTTCTGGTCGCCTTCTCGCGCGAGCCTCTGCCGCGCAACCACGCCGAGAAAATCGACAAGATCGCGCTGCGTGCGCTGTGGCCGCAACTGGCTGCGAATAACTGAACGGGAGAGTTTCCATGGGATTTCCCAAGGACATAAAGATCATCGACTGCATGCTCGGCATTCCGGAAGCGGAGGATCGTTCGGAATGGTTCGCGCCGTTCCGCCCGCTGATCAAGGACCAGCAGACGCTGCAACAATTTGCCATGCCGGCCCAATATATGTTCAAGGACATTCCGCAGACCGGCAAGACCGATGATTTCGTCGCCTGGACCGTCGAGCAGATGGATCAGCACAATATCGACAAGGCACTGGTTGGCTGGAACGACAATGCGACATCCTATCGCGCCAAGGAAATGTTCGGCGACCGCTTCTTCTTCGATTTGCCCTGCGATCCGAACAGGGGGATGGAAGAAGTACGCCGCATCAAGCGCATCCATGCCGAGGTAGGCCTGTCGGCGATCAGCATCTTTCCGGCGGGTACTTTGCCGCAGGTGGCGATCAATCATAAATATATGTTCCCTCTCTATGCCTGCGCGGCGGAACTAGGTCTGCCCGTACTCCTCAATGCGGGGATTCCGGGGCCACGCATTCCGATGGAAACGCAGAAGGTCGAGCATCTGGACGAGGTCTGCTGGTTCTTCCCGGACCTGAAGATCGTCATGCGTCATGGTGCCGAGCCATGGGAGGCTCTGGCAGTCAAGCTGATGCTGAAATGGCCGAACCTATATTATTCGACCAGCGCCTTCGCGCCCAAACATTATCCAAAGGCGATCATCGACTACGCCAATACGCGCGGCGCCGACAAGATCATCTATGCAGGCTATTTTCCCATGGGCCTCAGTCTGGAGCGTATCTTCAGCGACATGGAGAATGTGCCCTTCAAGGATCAGGTCTGGCCGAAATTCCTGCGCGAGAACGCCATCAAGGTCTTTGACCTCAAATAACAGGACGGAGAGTTTCCATGACCAACCCGCAAGCCGCGAATGATGCGCGCACGCCGCCCGTTGCTGTCTGGCAGATACTTGAGAAACTGCGCGGGCAGGATCTGCTCGACTGGCGGCTAGCCGAGGTCGAGGGCCGTGCCTCCATCATGGAACGCAATCTCGACATCGGCATCCCCTTTGGCTGGTATCCGGTGTTGTTGTCGTCCGAACTGGCGTTGGGCGAGGTGAAGCCGCTGCGCTATTTCTCCAAGGATCTGGCCATCTGGCGAGGCGAGGATGGCAGAGTTCGCATGCTCGACGCCTATTGCAAGCATCTGGGCGCGCATATGGGCCATGGCGGCAAGGTGCATGGCAATCTGCTGGAATGCCCTTTTCATGCGTGGCGCTATGATGGTGACGAGGCAGCGGTGAAGGATATTCCCTATGCTCGCGTCATCCCGCCGCAGGTGAAGCGCAAATGCACCCGCAACTGGCACATCACCGAAGCCAATCGCTGGATCTGGGCCTGGTATCATCCGGAAGACGAGGCGCCGCTGTTCGACGTCGCCGTCTTGCCGGAGGCAAGCGATCCCGACTGGACCGATTTTGAAGTGCATGAATGGAATGTCTGGGGTTCGATCCAGAATATGGCGGAAAATGGCGTCGACGTCGCGCATTTCCGCTTCATCCATGGCACGGCGAATGTACCGCTGGGCGAACTGCGTTGGGGCGAATGGGGCCGGGGCGCTGACGTCAAGGCGAAGATGGGCACGCCATGGGGCGAGGTGGATGGCCTGATCAGCTACGACACCATGGGTCCGGGGCAGAGCTGGACGCGCTTCACCGGCATTTCCGAAACGCTGTTGATGGCTTGTCTGGCTCCGGTCGAACTGGATCATGTCCATGTCCGCTTCTGCTTCACGCAGCCGAGGGCGCAGGCGGAGGGCGAGCGCGCGGGCGTGGCCAAGGCGATCATCCGCG
>NZ_DATKFP010000088.1:0-9456 GCF_035511395.1 Sphingobium sp. | reverse complement strand
GAAGTTCGGTCGGTGCGCTGTCGGGCTGGTCATAGTCCGGGCCTACCGGCGTGATTTCGTCCGGTTCGGTCATCGGCGTTTCCACGGGAGGCGTCGTTGCGGGGGCCTCGTCCGGTGATTGCGGCTCGATCCTGTCGGGCGGGGGAACGCCGTCGGGTGCGGTGTCGGGTCGGGTCGCCATTGCTGTCTCTCCTTTGTCTTATAGGAAGGTTACGCTTGGCCGGCACCACCGGTTCCGCGTCTGTTTCTACTATCCCTTGCCTCTGCGTGCGCTTTTCTCTATGCCGCGCCGACCGGCGACCGATGCGGGCGTGGCGAAACTGGTAGACGCGCCAGATTTAGGTTCTGGTATCGCAAGATGTGGGGGTTCGAGTCCCTTCGCCCGCACCAGTGCGCCGCCTGCGGCCAAGCCACCGAAATTCAGCTGAAGAAAGCGTTTGAGAGAAGAGATGCAGACTGTCGAGACGTTGAACGAGGGCCTGAAGCGCGCCTACACCGTGACCATCACGTCGAAGGACATCGACGCCCGCGTGGAGAAGGAAGTGAAGGCGATCGCGCCGCAGGTGCGTATGCCCGGCTTCCGCCCAGGCAAGGTGCCTGCGAACCTCGTCAAGAAGATGCACGGGGAATCGCTGCAGCGCGACGCGCTCAACAATTCGATCCAGGAAGGCATCCAGAAGCTGATCGCCGACCAGAAGCTGCGTCCCGCGATGCAGCCGTCGGTCGAGTTGGACGAGAATTTCGAGTTCGGCAAGGACGCGGAGGTCAAGGTCGCGCTCGAAGTGCTGCCGGAAATCGAAGCGCCGAGCGTTGACGGCCTGAAGCTGGAACGCCTGACCGTGGACGTCGCCGACGCGCAGGTCGCCGAAGCCGCCGGCCGCATCGCCACCCAGCAGGGCGCGCTCGAAGAGCAGGCCGCCAGCCACAAGGCCGCCGAAGGCGACACGCTGGTGATCGATTTCGTCGGCAAGGTCGATGGTGAAGCGTTCGAGGGCGGCAGCGCCCAGGACATCCGCCTGAAGCTCGGTTCGGGCCAGTTCATCCCCGGTTTCGAGGATCAGCTGACCGGCGTGAAGAAGGGCCAGGAAAAGACCATCGACGTCACCTTCCCCGAAGATTACGGCGCCGCGCACCTCGCCGGCAAGGCCGCGACCTTCGACGTGACCGTCAAGTCGGTGCTGGATGGCGACAAGCCCAAGCTGGACGACGATTTCGCCAAGTCGCTGGGTCTGGAAAGCCTGGAAAAGCTGAACGAGCTGCTCAAGGGGCAGATCGAGCAGGAACATAACGGCCTGACCCGCACCCACATGAAGCGCAAGCTGCTTGACCAGCTCGCCGCTTCGCACGACTTCGACGTCCCGCCGAGCATGGTGGAAGCTGAATTCGAGCAGATCTGGGCGCAGCTTCAGCATGAAGCCGGCCATGAGGAAGATCCCGAAGCGGCTCTCAAGGAAATGGAAGCCGAGAAGGAAGACTATCGCGCCATCGCCGTGCGTCGCGTCCGCCTCGGCCTGCTGCTCTCGGAAATCGGCCAGGCCAATGGCGTGACCGTTTCGGATCAGGAAATGAACCGCCTGATCATGCAGGCTGCGCAGCAGTACGGCCCGCAGGATCGCGAGCGCTTCGTGCAATATGTGCGCCAGGATCCGATGGCCGCCGCCCAGCTGCGCGCGCCGCTCTATGAGGACAAGGTCGTCGACTTCCTGTTCGACAAGGCCGAAATCACCGACCGCGCCGTGACCCGCGAGGAGCTGGAAGCGGCGATCGAGGCCGAAGACGGAGACCTGAAGCCCCACGTCCATGGTCCGGGTTGCGGTCATGACCATCATGACGAAAAGCCCAAGGCGAAGAAGGCTGCCCCGAAGAAGAAGGCTGCCGAACCCGCAGAGGCGGAAGCCGAAGCTGCTCCGGCCGCGGAGGAGGCGCCTGCCAAGAAGCCGGCCGCCAAGAAGGCTGCCGCCAAGAAGGACGAAGCCGTCGCTGAAGACGCTTCCGCTGAAGAGAAGCCCAAGAAGAAGGCTGCTCCCAAGAAGGCTGCCGCCAAGGCCGAATAAGGCCGCCTGACCGGCTATGATGAGCGCCCGGCTTCCTTGGGAAGCGCGGGCGCTTTTCATTTCACCGGCGGCATGGCAGACGAAATGTTAATCATGATGTCCCATGCCGATGGCACGCGGGGCAGGGACCAGTTGCGACGATGAAGGAATTTCCACCAGTGATCGGCGACAGCGTGGATGGGGAGCCGGCTCTGGCGGGACCGCGCGTCGCGGTGATCCTGCCCTGCTACAATGAAGCTGGCGCGATCGTGCAGACGGTGGAGGATTTTCGCCGCGCGCTACCGACCGCCGACATCTATGTCTTCGACAATAACAGCAGCGATGCCAGCCGCGAACTGGCGGCAGAAGCGGGTGCGATCGTCCGCCGCGTGCGGCAGCAGGGCAAAGGTCATGTGGTGCGCCGCATGTTCGCCGATGTCGACGCGGACATCTACATCATGGCCGATGGCGATGCGACCTATGAGGCCGCCGCCGCTCCGCGCATGGTCGCCGCGATGCTGGAGGACAATCTCGACATGGTGGTGGGCTGCCGCCGTGACGAGGTGGAGGCCGCCTATCGTCGTGGCCATCGTTTCGGCAACTGGGCGCTCACCAGCCTTTTGAAGCAGTTGTTTGGCCGTAGCTTCACCGACATTCTCTCGGGCTATCGCGTCTTTTCCCGCCGCTTCGTCAAGAGCTTCCCGGTCCTGTCCGCCGGTTTCGAGATCGAGACGGAGATCAGCGTTCATGCGCTCGAACTGGCGATGCCGGTATCCGAAGTCATGACCGCCTATGGCGCCCGGCCCGAAGGATCGGTCAGCAAGCTCAGCACCTATCGCGACGGCTTCCGCATCCTGCGCACGATCATCACCCTGTATCGCATCGAGCGGCCGGTGCTGTTCTTCGGCCTCATCGCCGCCTTCCTGGCGGCGCTGGGGCTGGGGCTGGCGGCGCCGCTGATCATTACCTATCTCCAGACCGGCCTCGTGCCGCGCTTCCCGACGGCGATCCTCGTCACGGGCCTCATGATCCTCGCGACCCTGTCGATGATGTGCGGCCTCATTCTGGATACCGTCGTGCGCGGCCGGCGCGAGGTGAGGCGGCTGGCCTATCTGGCCTTCCGCGCGCCTTCGGATTTCGCCCGCCGCGACTGATCTGTGCCCCGGATCGGCAAGCCCCTTGAACCATTCGCCATTTGTGCCGATGTAGGGGCTGGGCAAAAGCAACAACTCTGAAAGAGCACAATGACCGATATCATGTCCGATCCCATGGCCGCTCTGGTCCCCATCGTCATCGAACAGTCGAACCGCGGCGAGCGCAGCTTCGACATTTTTTCGCGACTGCTGCGTGAGCGGATCATCTTCGTGACCGGCCAGGTCGAGGACCATATGGCCTCGCTGATCGTTGCCCAGCTTCTGTTCCTCGAATCGGAAAATCCGAAGAAGGACATCTGGATGTACATCAACTCGCCGGGCGGCGTGGTGACGGCCGGCATGGCGATCCACGACACGATGAAATATATCCGTCCGCAGGTCGGTACCGTATGCATCGGTCAGGCTGCGTCGATGGGCAGCTTCCTGCTGGCCGCAGGCGAGCCGGGCAAGCGCATCGCGCTCAGCAACTCGCGCATCATGGTGCATCAGCCGTCTGGCGGCGCACAGGGCATGGCGTCCGACATCGAGATCCAGGCCAAGGAAATTCTTCGGATTCGCCGCCGCCTGAACGATCTTTATGTAAAGTACACCGGCAAGTCGCTGGAGGAAGTCGAGCGGGCGATGGACCGCGACACCTTCCTGGAAGCGGACGAAGCCAAGGCGTTCGGTCTGGTCGACGAAGTGTTCGATCGCCGCCCGGCCGCAGCGGAAACAACCGAGGGCTAAAGACTATCTTTACCGCGGTGCCCCACTTTCTCCCCTTGTGGAACGGGCGCACCGCGGTCTAGGATGGCCTTTGGACCAGAAAATCCCTCGCCGGACGTGGTTCTGGTATCGATTGGCCGGGGGGGAAGAGAGAATGGCGAATGACTAAGCTTACCGGTTCGGATTCGAAAAGCACGCTTTACTGCTCCTTCTGCGGGAAGTCGCAGCATGAGGTGCGCAAGCTGATCGCAGGACCGACCGTGTTCATCTGCGACGAATGCGTGGAACTGTGCAACGACATCATCCGCGAGGAGACCAAGGGCGGTCTCGTCGGCAAGAAGGATGGCGGCGTGCCGACCCCGCAGGAAATCTGCGACGTGCTCGACGATTATGTCATCGGCCAGAGCCGCGCCAAGCGTGTCCTGTCGGTCGCGGTCCACAATCATTACAAGCGCCTCAACCACGGTTCCAAGCCGGGCGAGGTGGAACTGGCCAAGTCGAACATCCTGCTCGTCGGCCCGACCGGCTGCGGCAAGACGCTGCTGGCGCAGACGCTCGCCAAGACGTTCGACGTGCCCTTCACCATGGCCGACGCCACGACCCTGACCGAAGCCGGCTATGTCGGTGAGGATGTCGAGAATATCATCCTCAAGCTGCTCCAGGCCTCCGACTATAATGTCGAGAAGGCGCAGCGCGGCATCGTCTATATCGACGAAATCGACAAGATCAGCCGCAAGGCGGAAAATCCCTCCATCACCCGTGACGTGTCGGGTGAGGGTGTGCAGCAGGCACTGCTCAAGCTGATGGAAGGCACGACTGCCTCGGTTCCGCCGCAGGGTGGCCGCAAGCATCCGCAGCAGGAATTCCTTCAGGTCGACACGACCAACATCCTGTTCATCTGCGGCGGCGCGTTCGCCGGCCTCGAAAAGATCATCGGTGACCGTCTGGAAGCCAAGTCGATCGGTTTCGGCGCCCATGTCGCGGCTCCCGAAGAACGCAAGACCGGCGAGCTGCTGCGTCAGAGCGAACCGGAAGATCTGCTCAAGTTCGGCCTGATCCCCGAATTTGTCGGCCGTTTGCCGGTTATCGCGACGCTGGAGGATCTGGACGTGACTGCCTTGGTCAAGATTCTGGTCGAACCGAAGAACGCGCTGGTCAAGCAATATGGCAAGCTGTTCGATATGGAGAATGTCGAACTCAGCTTCACCGATGACGCGCTGACCGCGATCGCCAAGAAGGCGATCGAGCGCAAGACCGGCGCACGCGGGCTGCGGTCCATCCTCGAAGCGATCCTGCTCGACACCATGTTCGACCTGCCCTCGATGGAGGGCGTCGGTGAAGTGGTGGTCGACAAGGATGTCGTCGCCGGGACCAAGGAACCGATTCGCGTGTTCAGCGAAAACAAGAAGCGGGCCGAAGACGCCGCCTGATTCTCAACCGCCTTTCGACCCTTGAAAAGGGGCCGGCACGCGATTGCCGGCCCCTTTTTCGTGCCGGTTCCCTGCGCTGCACAAAAATTCCTGCTGCGTTGCAAAATTGCACCACTGTTAAACTGCTGTAATTGACAGGCAAATAGTCATTAAAATTCAATATATTGCGCTCAATGAAGCGCTGCATCTTCCGGACTAGGCGGGAGGGTGGGAGGGAATGTGACATCCGCTGTGGTGCATTGTAACAAAATTGCAATCAGAGCATCACAGGGGCGTCGCCAGAGGCCGTCACAGGCGGCACCGGCTTGAAAGAGCAGGACATTCAGGGCGCGAGCGCCACCTTTGAAAAGGGACAAGGGTCACATGAAGAATTTTCTAATGGGCAGCGCCGCGATTCTCGCGGTCGCCATTCCTAATGCTGCGTTCGCGCAGTCGACGGGTTCGTCGGATTTTGAAGACAGCATCATCGTTACCGGCGCGCGGATCGACAATGGCGTCGGCGGCGTAAAGATTCCCGATTCGCCGAAGGCGAAGGTCGTGCTGGGTCAGGAAATCATCCAGGCGCAGCGCCCGGGTCAGACGATCAACGAAATCATCAACCTGGTGCCGGGCGTCAGCTTCACCAACAACGATCCCTGGGGTTCGTCGGGCGGTAACTTCACCATCCGTGGTTTCAGTTCCGACCGTATCTCGCAGACTTTTGACGGCATTCCGCTCAATGACTCGGGCAACTATGCGGTTTACACCAACCAGCAGGTTGACGCGGAACTGATCGAGAACGTCAACGTCAACCTGGGTTCGACCGACGTCGACAGCCCGACCGCTGCTGCGGTTGGCGGCACCGTCAACATCAAGACCCTTGAACCCAGCGACGAATATGGCGTGCTTGCTAGCGCCAGCTATGGCAACATCATTGCCGATGGCTCGGGCGATCGCCCCTATTTCCGCATGTTCGGCGTCGTCAACACCGGCGACTTGACCGGCCATGGCACCAAGGCGTGGATTTCGGCCTCGCGCCTCAAGAACGAAGCGGCCTTCGCAAATTATGGCAAGGTGTCGAAGCAGCAATATAATGCCAAGATCTGGCAGGATATTGGCGACAATGGTGACTTCATCTCGCTCGCCGGCCACTATAACCAGAACCGCAACAATTTCGGCGGTTCACCGTTGCGCGCCAATGCTATCACCGGTGATAAGAAGGGCCGCTTCTATGACATCGCGGGCGGTTATCCCTGCAACGTCAGCCAGACCAGCACTCCCAATGCTTGCGGCACCGATTTTGAACGTCGCTTCAACCCGTCCAATACGGGCAATGTCCGCCTGAACTCGAGGTTCACGCTGACCGAGCGTCTGACCTTCTCGGTCGACGGCGCTTATCAGTGGGTCAAGGCCAACGGCGGTGGCACCACCAGCGCCAATGAAACTTTCTTCACGGATTCGACCGGCTTCAGCGGCACCGGCAATTATAACGGCAGCTTCTACTTCGGCCGCGATTTGAATGGCGACGGTGTTCTCGGCCGGGTCACGCTTGTGCAGCCGAGCCAGACCAACACCCGTCGCTGGGTGGGCATTGCCAACCTTGCTTACGAGATCGACGACAGCAACCGCGTCCGTCTGTCTTACAGCTATGATCGCGCCCGTCATCGCCAGACTGGCTACGCCGGCTTCCTGGACCTGGGCGGTACTCCGCTCGACGTGTTCCCGATCAATGATCCGGTGGCTGACGCGGCTGGCAATGCGCTTCAGAAGCGCGATCGTAAGTCGATTGCCGAACTGAACCAGATTGCCGGCGAGTATCGTGGTCAGTTCTTCGAAGACAAGCTGACCGTGCTGCTGGGTGGGCGTATGCCTTTCTTCAAGCGCGAGTTGGATCAGAACTGCTTCACCACCAGCTCGGGCGGTTTCGTCAATTGCGTGCCGGAAGATCAGCAGGCTGCTTACATCGCGACTCATCCCTACAGCTACAACGCTACCACGGGACGTGCGACCGGATCGGCGCTGCCGCAGGAACGTAAGCTCAAGTACGACAAGTTCCTGCCCAACGTTGGTGCGACCTTCAAGATCACGCCGGAAATCAGCATTGCCGGTAGCTATGCGAAGAATATCTCGGTTCCGAGCACCGACGCGCTGTATAACGCGTTTATCTTCCCGGCAGACAGCGACGCTGCTTATCGTGTTGCGGAAACCTCGGACAGCTTCGACGCCAGCGTTCGTTACAATTCTTCGACGGTCCAGGCTGCTCTGACCGGCTGGTACTCGAAGTATAAGAACCGCCTCGTCACTGCCTACGACATTGACGGCAACGGCACCGACACCAACCTGGGTCCGGTGAAGAAGTACGGCATCGACGGCAGCATTTCCTACACGCCGATCAAGGAAGTGACCGCCTATCTGTTCGGATCGTACATCAAGTCGGAAATCCAGAACGACGCCGTTACGGGTAGCTGCACTCTCGACAGCGACATCCAGCTTGCTGGTCTCTGCTATGTGCAGGATGGCGTGGCTTACCTCCGCACGGCGGGCAAGCGTGAACGTAGCGCTCCGAAGTATCTGTTCGGTGGTCGTCTGCAGGGCAATCTGGGTGACTTCACCCTGGGCGTTCAAGCCAAGAAGACCAGCTCGCGCTACATGAACGACATCAACGGTGAAGTTCAGACCGCGACGACGAGCACCGGCGTCACCAAGCTCATCGCACCCGGTGCGAAGTTCGGCGCCTACACCGTCGTCGACCTCGACGTGCGTTACTCGCTCGCCAGCCTTGGCATGGAAAAGGGCGCGATCCAGCTCAACGTCAGCAACCTGTTCGACAAATTCTATGTCGGCTCGTTCAGCGGTGGTCTGGACACGCTGGCCAGTTCCTCGTCGGCCTTCGTGAACTTCGGTTCGCCGCGCGCCATCAGCGCCTCGCTGATCGTCGGCTTCTGATCGAAGCGACAAGGAACAGGAAAAAGGGCGGGGAGCAATCCCCGCCCTTTTTCTATGCCTGCTGTCCTATTTGGATCGACCGGGTTAGGCTGGCACTTGCGAGACAGCAGTTTCCAATAGGATCAGGCGAGCGTAACTTTATGTCAAAATCTGCGGGAAATGTGCGAAGTTAAGGGCGGCCTTACTTCAGGCAAGCATCCAGCCCGTCCCGCTGCACCACGCCGATCCGCGCGGCGATCGTATTGCCGTAACGACGGGTGAAGCCGCCGGGCGCCACGGCGGCGCGCTTCTTGGGAAGGGGCAGGACGGCGGCGATGCGGCCGGCTTCGGCGCGGGTCAGCTTCCCGGCGCCATGGTGGAAGTAGCGAATCGCGCCGGCCTGCACGCCATAGGTGCCGATGCCCGTCTCCGCGACGTTCAGATAGACTTCCATGATCCGCCGCTTGCCCCAGATCGCCTCGATCAGGACGGTGAACCAGGCCTCCAGCCCCTTGCGCACGAAACCGCCGCCCTGGAACAGGAAGACATTCTTCGCCGTCTGCTGGCTGATCGTGGAGCCGCCGCGGACGCGTCCGCCGCTGGCATTGTGGATCGCCGCCTTGGCGATGGCATCGACGTCGAAACCATGATGGCTGCAAAATTTGCCATCCTCGCCGGCAATCGCGGCGCGCGCCATGTCGGGATCGATCTCGTCCAGACTGGTCCAGTCCTTGGTGATGCCATTGGGGTCAAGCAGCATCGTCCATGTCACCGGCGGCGGCACGAAGCGGTAGATCGCGACCATCAGCAGCGACAGGGCAACGAAGCCGAGGATGATCCTGATCGGAATCATGATCCAGCGGGATCGGCGGCGGGGCGAAGCAGGTCTGGCGTTCATCCCGCATTGCTAGCGCGACGGCCTTCCCCGGTTCAAGCGTCTGCTTCAGGCCGTGGCAAACTGTTCCCGTCGTCCGCCGCGATTGATCAGCAGCACCAGTCCGGCCCCGATCAGGCAGAGTATTCCCGCGCCGATGAAGGCCGGCATATAGCTTTGCCATACCGTGCGCGACAGGCCACCACCCAGCGCAGCGCTCGCCGCGCCCAACTGATGCCCGGCGAAAATCCAGCCGAAGACGATGTTCGCCTTTTCCGGACCGAAGCGCTGGGCAGTCAGCTTCACTGTCGGCGGCACCGTCGCCACCCAGTAGAGGCCGTTGAAGACCGCGAAGA
>NZ_DATKFP010000087.1:0-2500 GCF_035511395.1 Sphingobium sp. | reverse complement strand
AGGTCCGTCTGAACTGCACCAGCAGCTTGCCGCCCGGGCAGGTGTAGTGGTCCTGCCCGGCATCGAAGACGAAGTCGGAGCGCGAGAAGGTGCCGTCGGTCCGGTTCGATTTGTCGAAGACGGGGATGTGCGGCTCGATCTGCCGCTCCTTGACCAGCCAGGCGAGGTTCGCCGCCGATCCATAGGCGCTGTCGGCCGCCAGATGCCGGGGCTTGAGACCGAAGCGCTCATTGGTCCTGTCGATCATCGTTCGCGAGGCGCCCACCTCGGCCTGCCGGATGGCGCGGCTGGCCTCGACGTCGAGGATGACCGCATTCTCCGTGTCGATCAGATAGTTGGTGGCGTAGGCGAAGAAGGCATGCCCCTTGTGAGCACCGGTCCACTGCGCGGCCGGGTCCGATGGCGAGATGAACTTCGGCTTCGCCGCGCTGGCGGCGCCGAAGGCCGCATCGTCCAGTGTCGCCAGATACGCACGGACAGCCTGTCCTGCATCCGGGCCAAGGTCATCGGGGTGCCACTCGTCGCCGGGAACAGAGCGCTGCTTGTTGGCATCCGCCGCGATCAGGCTCGCATCGACGGCAAAGCCTTCGCCACCGACCAGCCCCTCGCGCAGGCAGCGTTCCACCACCGTCTCGAACAGATGCCGCAGGATATCGCTCTGCCGGAAACGGCCGTGCCGGTTGCGCGAGAAGGTCGAATGGTCGGGCACCTTGCCGTCCAGCCCCAGACGGCAAAACCATCTGTAAGCCAGGTTGAGATGGACCTCCTCGCACAGGCGCCGTTCGGACCGGATGCCCAGGCTGTAGCCCACGATCAGCATCCGCATCATCAGTTCCGGATCGATCGAGGGCCGGCCGATCATGCTGTAAAAGGGCTTTAGCTCCGCGCGCACCGCCTCGAGATCCAGGAACCGGTCGATACGTCGCAACAGGTGATCGTCAGGAACATGATCGTCGAGACAGAAGTCATAAAACAGCTGCGCCGGCACCGCCTGTGTTCCCATCATCGCTCTGCCCTCCGATCAGCACAGCACGATGGAATCACGCTCCAGAAGCCGGTTCAACCGCCGACTTAATCAACACAATCGGCGCAAAGCAGTCATTCAGAGCCGGGGTGAGACCGCGCCGTTTTTCTCGCCTGTTGGCAAAGGGTTTTCGTCCAGAAGTCAGGCCGCCGTCGCGATGGCGACTGCAAGGCCTGCGACAACCCCGAACGCGTGCTGCCAAATGCTGGCAGACATGGTGAGTTGCCATATCTCCAGCATCATGCCGTAGCCCACCAGCGCCGCAGGCGTTGCAAATACCCCCACAACCAGGAACCGCAGCAGCGGAGAGCGGCTCGTCGCGAGCGCTGCCTGCCCAAGGCCGAAGACGAGGCCGCCGACGACCAGGCCGACGAGAGCGCCACCCACTATGCCAGCGCCTGATGTGATCGCCCAGTAACCGGTCGAAAGCCCGACCATGACCGGAAGCGCATAGACCGCGCATCTGAACAGCAGCATACAGAAGGCGCCGAGCCCGAAGACGGTAAGCAGAAGCATGGCGATCATGTCGGATCTCCATCTGTTGCTGTGAGTTCTCGCTTCATCGGAGCGGTGCAAACGATTTCGTGCATCAACGCTCGTTATTGGATTCTACACCTCGTGAATTCGCGTTTCCAGAGTCCTTGCTCTCACGTTCATGCATTCTCACGGGCGCTCTCTTTCTCGTCTGCGTTCATCGTCGCGTGAGGGCGCAGATAAAGGCGATTTTCAGAATCCTCCTTCCGATTGAATCCTGTCTCTCGTTCTCGCGAGCTTTGGCGCGATGGAGAGAGACGGATGACCCCGACAAAACTTCTGATCGGTCAGGCGCTGATCGTCTTCGCGATCGTCATTCTGGGTGTCTGGACCGCGACGCAATGGGCAGCCTTCGCACTCGGCTTCCAGACGCGTCTCGGCGCGCCCTGGTTCGTTCTCCTGTCATGGCCCGTCTATTACCCCTGGCGGCTCTTCGAGTGGTGGTATGCCTATGAGGCCTATGCGCCGGACATCTTCGCGCAAGCGGGTGCGATCGCGGCTTCGAGTGGCGTCGCCGGTTGCGCGGTTGCCATTGTCGGCTCTCTCTGGCGGGCCAGGCAGGGCAAACTCGTCACCACTTATGGTTCGTCGCGCTGGGCGAAGCGCGGCGAGATCGAGCGGGCGGGGCTCTTCCGCGCGGCCGGGGTGTTTCTCGGACGATTGGGCGAGCATTATCTCCGTCACGACGGACCGGAGCATGTCATGGCTTTCGCGCCGACGCGCTCCGGCAAGGGCGTCGGGCTTGTCGTCCCGACGCTGCTCTCCTGGACGGGGTCTGCCGTCATTCACGACATCAAGGGCGAGAACTGGCAGCTGACCGCGGCCTGGCGATCGCGCTTCTCGCACTGCCTCTATTTCGACCCAACCGACACCCGTTCGGCCGGCTATAATCCGCTCCTCGAGGTGCGGCGCGGCGCGAACGAGGTTCGCGACGTCCAGAAC
>NZ_DATKFP010000086.1:0-3797 GCF_035511395.1 Sphingobium sp. | reverse complement strand
TGTTGGGGTTGATGAGCAGGATCTTCATGGCCTCACCCCGCCCGCGCCCGGTCCCAGAGGGCGGCGATGGCGCGCTCGGCCTCCTGCCGGATGGCGTGCGCGTTGACCTTGGTGGGCGTGCCGTCCTCCACCACGATGTCGCCGTCCACCGCCACCAGCTCCACGTCCCGCCCGTGCGCCACATGCACCAGGTTGCCGAGCGCATTGGTCATGGGCGTGAGGTGGGGGCGGCGGAAGTCGAAGGCGACGAAGTCCGCCCGCTTGCCCGCTTCGATGCTGCCGATCTCGTCTTCCAGGCCCATGGCCCGGGCACCGCCCAGGGTGGCCATCTCGAACACGGTGGAAGGCTGCCACTCGTCGGTGACGGCGGCCAGTCCGGGCTGGCGAGCATCAGGTACAGATAGCATCCCCCCGCCAGCACGAAGGCCGTGCCCTCAATCGCCATAAAGCCGATATTGCCCCACCAGGCGACGCTTTGCGGGCCGGAGCCATGATCGGGCAGGTGCGACACATCGCCCTCGACGCGGATGGGACGGGTCATGCGCCCTCTCCCGCACGTCGCCTTTTGGGCCAGAACCATGCGGTCAGGGCCAGCGCCAGCGGCGGCGCGCCCCACACCAGAGCCCAAGGCGTGAAGATGCTGCCGACGAACAGGGCCGACACGACCAGCGCAGCCACCAGCGGCCAGATCGAGGGATCGGGGCTGGGCTGGCGATATTCCGGGACGGCATCGACGATCGATGTCACCAGCACTTCGCGTTTGATCGAGGAAAGCCCCCTCATCACCGGCATGGGCTGGTCGGGCGCATCCCAGAGCGGCGTGGCGCTGGCCACCACGGGGACGCAGGCGGCGGGCAAGGGCGACATCCATTCCAGCGTCGCGGCGCGCCACGGATCGGGGCCAGCTTCCCGCCCCCGCCAGTAGCTGATCAGGGCGTTCAGGACGAAAATCGCCGCGCCCACCGACGCGATCACGGTGCCGATCGACGCGATGAGGTTGAGCGTCCCCCAACCCATTTCAGGACCATAGGTGTAGATGCGGCGCGGCATCCCCATCAGGCCCAGCAAATGCATCGGGAAAAAGCCGATATTGAACCCGCCGACGATCAATGCGCAGCTGACGATCCCACAGCGTTCCGACATCATCCGGCCTGTCGCCAGCGGATACCAGTAGCAAAAAGCGCCGAAGAGCGGGAACATCGCTCCACCGATCAGCACATAATGAAGATGCGCAACGACAAAATAGCTGTCGGTCAGCTGCAGGTCGAGCGGGGCGGAGGCGGTCATCACGCCGGACAGGCCGCCGATCACGAAGGTCAGGAGAAAGGCGATGATCCAGAGCAACGGCGTGCGATAGTGCGGCCGACCGCTGCCCATGGTAGCGATGAAGCAGAAAATCTGGATGCCCGCCGGTAATGCGATCGCCATGCTGGCGGCTGTGTAGAGCGCGTTGCCCATGCGCGGCAGGCCGACCGCGAACATATGATGGACCCACAGGCCAAAGGCCAGAATGCCAATCGCTAACATCGACAATACCACCGGCACATGACCAAATAGACGGCGGCGCGAGAACGTCTCTACCACGGCGGACACAAAGCCGACGGCGGGCACGAAGATGATGTAGACTTCGGGATGGCCGAAGAACCAGAAGAGATGCTGGAACAGCAGCACGTCGCCGCCACTGGCCGGGCTGAAGAAATGGGTGGCGACCAGCCGGTCCGCGATCAGCATGGAGGTGGCGAGCATCACAGAGGGGAGCGCGAAGATCGTCATCAGCGAGGCGACCAACATCGCCCAAAGGAAAGCGGGCATGTTCGCAAGGGTCATGCCGGGCGGGCGCATCTTCAATATGGTGACAGTGACGTTGACGGACACCGCCAACGCGGCCACTTCGGTGAAGGTGATCATCTGCGCCCAGATGTCGGCGCGGTGGCCGGGGGAATAAGAGGGGCCGGATAGCGGCGGATATTCGAACCAGCCAAGGTCCGGAGTCACATCCATGATATGCGGCACCCACAGCATCAGCACGCCGCCCAGATAAAGCCAGTAGCTAAATGCATTGAGACGCGGAAAGGCCATGCTCCTTTGCCCAAGCATCAGCGGCACCAGCCACATCGCCATCGCCTCCATCACCGGCACGGAGACGAGGAAAAGCATCGTCGATCCATGCAGCGAAAAGCTCTCATTATAAAGCTGCGCCGTCATCCGGTGCATGTCGGGCTGGCTGAGTTGCAGGCGCATGTCGAGGGCGAGCAGGCCGGAAACGACCAGCAGCGCCATTGTAGTCATTACATAGCGCGCGGCGATGCGCCGCGGGTCCACCGTGGTCAGGAAGCTCCACAGGCCAGGAGGGTCAATCCACGCTCCGTTCACCGCAGCGCCTCCAGATAGCGGGCGACGGCCTGAGCATCCTGCGGGGAAAGGTCCCCGGCGGGCATCAGCGTTCCGGGCTTTATCCCCTGCGGATCGATGATCCAGCCGCGCAGGCTGGCCGTCGTCAAGGGCACGGCTCCGCCCGCCAGCATGGGACGGGAAGCGATATGGGTGAGGTCGGGGCCGACGCGCCCCTGCGCCTGCGTTCCCCGGATGCGATGGCAGACGGCGCAGCTCGTTTGCATGAAGAGGTCATGGCCCTGCCCCGGCACAGATGGGGCGGGTTCAGCCTCAGCAGCCAGCCAGCGGCCAAAGGCAGCGGGCTTTTCCACCTGCACGGTCAGCGCCATATTGGCGTGCTGAACCCCGCAAAATTCGGCGCATTGCCCCCGAAAAAGACCTGCCCGCCGGGGCGTGATCACCATGCGGTTCGATCGTCCCGGCAGCATGTCGACTTTCCCCGCCAGATTGGGCAACCAGAAGCTGTGGATCACATCGGCCGATCGCAATTCCACCGTCGCCGTCCGGCCGAGCGGCAGGTGCACGATGTTGGCCGTCTCCACCCAGCCACTCGCCGTCCGATATTCGATACGCCACCACCATTGATGGCCGGTCACGCGGATGTGGAGCGACGCCTCGTCAGCCTGCGCGAGCAATCCCCGGTCGATCCAGAAACTGCCTGTCACCAGCACCGTCAGGCCCAGAAGGATGAAACCGATCCAGAGACCAAAAAGGCGGGAATATCCCTGCCCCGGCTTATTGCGCCTGCCGATCAGGCTCCAGCCCAGAAGGCCGAGCATCAGCAGATAGGCCAGGCCGCAGACCCAGAGCATCAGCATGAAGAGGATCATCAAACTGGAGGATTGCTGCGCCGCCGGGTCGAGCGACGTCTGACGCCCACTGCACGCGCCAAGCAGCAGCAGCGCGAGGAACGGCGACATCCTCATAGCGGTCCACCCCACCGGCTGGTTGCCGGTTCAGCGGATTGATCGCTGCCCTGCCGCTTACGCAACGAGGGATCAAGCTGCGCAAGCGAGCGGACATAGGCGGTGATCTGCCACCGCTGCCCGGCTGGAAGGCGGCGGTCATAACCGCGATGGCCGATGGCGGCGTAGACCCGGGCGAAGGTCATGCCTCGCTGCCATTCGCCCGGCTCCTGCCCATGGCAGGCGCCGCAACCGAACCAGATGAAATAGCGGCCACCTTGCGACAGCTGATCGAAATTACGCTCGATGCTGATGATGCGCGGATCTTGCGGTCCGGTCGGCACGGAAAAGGGGCGGTCGGCATGCAAACTACGCTGCTCCGCCCCACAAGCCGCTGCGAGCAAAGGCAACAGAGCGATCAGAAATTTGCCCGGCATCGGCAAGGGGTCTTTCAGGCGTCGCGCTGGATCGTCACCGGCACCGATTTTCCGGCGGGAA
>NZ_DATKFP010000085.1:0-5104 GCF_035511395.1 Sphingobium sp. | reverse complement strand
ACATTGGGATCGCTTCCGGAAAAAGCCCGGGAGTGGGGCGTCGAAACCCCACTACGCATGGCTCGGTCACAGTATCACTGGGGCCGGGTGGCATGCGCGCATGTCCAGCCGGCAACGGTAAAGGCGCATGCGCCTGTGCGTAGCAGGTTTCGAACATCCGGCTTTGGCCGTCGCCCCGAGTGGACATAGGTGCGACGAATGAGCCAGGGCGAGCGCAAAGGTCGAAGGATCGATCTTCAGATCACAAGCAAAGACACCGGCGAACGCTTCAGCTTCTCCGATTTCTACCGTCGCGAGAAACCGCGCTTGTTGCGCTTCTTCAACCGACAGCTCGGCAACGCGGCCGACGCCGACGACCTCAGCCAAGAAACGCTGACACGCTTCGTGCGCGCGGCGCCTCATCCCGATCTGGACAGCCCCCGCGCCTATCTTACCCGCATCGCCACCAATCTCTTGCGCAATAACGCGGCACGCGGCTCCACGCGCCTCTCGCGCCAATCGACCGAGCTGGACGAGGGCTATCATCGCACCTCCCACCTCGACCCCCACCGCGAGTTGCAAGCCCGCCAGGAACTCGCACACTGGACCGCCATCCTCGAGCAACTCCCCCCGCGAACCCTGGAAATTTTCCTTCTCAATCGCGTCGAAGGGTTTAGCTACCGCCAGATTGCGACCGATCTTGGGGAGCCCCTTTGGGTCATTCAGAAACATATGCTGAAGGCCATTCGCCTGATCACCGCCCACAAGGAGGCGGACAATGACTGACGTCCACGAGCACATCACGGCGCAGGACAAGCAGGCCGCCCAGATCTGGGTGCTGCGCATGCTGGACGAGCCCGACCGCCATGCGCCCGGTCTCGCCGACTGGATCGCTGAAAAACCAACCCGGCAGGCCCTCTACACCGACTTCATGGACGATGTGCAGGCCGCCGGACATGCCGCTGCGAGCTTCCAAACCCGCGCCAAGCCCCCTCGCCAGCGGCAACGCCCCTGGTGGGCCAAGCCGATGCCGGTTCTGGCCGCAGCATCCATACTGGGCCTGCTGGCTTCCGCCTCCATGGTCTGGCGGACTCCATCCCCAGTCGCCCCGCAGCTGGCCGAAGCCAGCCCCGCGACCACCTTTGTCACAAGGCTGGGCGAAGTGCGTACGGTCCACCTTGCCGACGGAAGCCGCGCGATTCTCGATACCGACACGGTCATCGGGGTGTCCATGGCAGCCGACAGCAGGACTATCAGCCTCAAGCGCGGCCGCGCACGTTTCATCGTGGCCCATGACAGCGCCCGCCCCTTCTATGTTCGGGCGGGCGGCATTCAGGTGCGTGCAACCGGCACCGTGTTTGACGTTTTGTTCCGCAACACTGTCGCGGTGCATCTCATAGAAGGCGGCGTGGTGGTCAAGATGCAGGCTAACGCCGCGCAGTCGCCAAAGACCATTGCCCTCAAGCCCGGTCAGATTCTGGCGCTACGCCATGGACAAAGCCCGCAATCTCTTGTCATGCCTGCACGCAGGTCAGACCAGCAGTGGGTGAGCGGCGTGAAGAGTTTCGACAATGTGCCGATCAGGGAAGTGATCGCCGAGGCGAACAGCTACAGCGACACCAAGATCGAACTGATCCCGGGCAGCCTTGGCGAGCGAGAGATTTTCGGCGAGATCGACATAAGGGATATCGAGCGGGTCGCCGAAGCGATCAGCTTCTATCTCGACCTGTCCATCGATCGGTCGCAGAAGCACAGGCTTGTCCTCGCCTCGAAAAAATAATTCCGGTCCGTTAGCTTCAAATCCCCCCTGCCCTGTCTTTCCCGACCGAACCTCAAAAAGAGGCGGTTTGAAAGATGGGGGCAGACATGGGTTTGGCTAGACACGCACTTCTCGGCAGCGCCGCACTGTACCTGTGCGCGGCAATGACGCCGGCGGGGGCGCAGGACGCAAAGCGGCATTATGCATTGCCGGCGCAGTCGCTCGGCGAAGGACTGCGCGCGATTGCCCAGGCCAACGGCTACCAGCTGGTCGCAGACCCAAGCGCCCTTGACGGCCGCCGTTCGCCCGCCATCGAGGGCGAGTTCACAGTGGACGAGGCCATCAATGCTCTTCTGGCACGATCTGGCCTTGACGCGGAGGTCAGGGGGCAGACAATCATCCTGAGGGGGCGAGTTGCACCGTCGCGCTCGGAAGAGATAGACGGCGCGGCGGTCAATCAGCTGTTCGTAACGGGGTCGCGCATCCGCGGCGCGCAGCCCACCTCCCCTGTGATCGCCGCTTCGCGCGAGAGAATTCGCGAACTGGGGCATAGCGACCTTGGGTCCTATGTCCGCAATATTCCGCAGAATTTCACCGGCGGCCAAAATCCGGGCGTTATCTCCAGCCTGCAGACAGGATCCGAAAACACGACCTCATCGTCGGCGCTCAACCTTCGGGGCCTCGGCGCTGACGCCACGCTGACGCTTCTCAATGGCCATCGGGTCGCCTATGATGCAGTAAGCCAGGGAATTGACATCTCCGCCATCCCGCTGGCTGCCGTCGAACGTGTCGAGGTCGTCGCTGACGGATCGTCCGCGTTGTACGGTTCGGACGCCGTGGGCGGCGTCGCCAACATCCTGCTCCGGCGCGATTATGACGGCCTTTTGACCACAGCGCGCTTCGGTGCCGCGACCGACGGCGGCGACGTGCAGCATCAGTTGAGTGCCGTTTCGGGAAGCCGTTGGTCGGGTGGCGGGTTCATGATTGCGGGCGACTATAATAAAGCGACGGACATCACGGCTTCGCAGCGTTCCTATATGCGTTCGCGTCAGGGCAGCATGACGCTCCTGCCCTCGCAGCGTCAGGTCAGCGCGGTCCTAGCCGCGCACCAGGCGCTGGGCGAGGCGGTCGAATTCGAGATCGACGCGCATTATAATCGGCATAAGTCGGTTGCCGCCCTGCCCTTCACCGCAACCGGAGATGTGACGCTGCTCGGGACGATCAGCCGCCCCGATATTGAGGGCTACTCAATCAGCCCCACGGTGAAGTTCAAGCTGCCCGGAGGCTGGAATGTCGATGCGCGAGCCACACGCGCCATCAGCGACAGTCGTATCGTTGCTGAGATTTACTCGGCCGGCTCGCGCGCTGCCGTCAATCATGTAGGCTATAAGAATGATCTCTGGTCGGCTGAGATGAGCGGCGAAGGGCCGCTTTTTGCTCTGCCGGGCGGCGACGCCCGCCTCGCACTTGGGGCGGGCCTTAGATCCAATGGACTAGCAGCCTCGATCCAGCGCGTCACCACCGCAGCGACCACATCCCTGCTGCGCTATACCGACGCCCAGACTGCCACCTATGCCTATGGCGAGATATTTCTGCCTGTGATCGCGGATCGCAACGATATCGCCTTCATCCATTCCCTGCAGCTGTCAGGTGCAGTGCGTTATGAGCGCTATGACGAGGTCGGCGGTCTTGCGACGCCAAAGATCGGCGTCACTTATCGACCGATCCGAGACCTTACCCTCAAGGGCAGCTGGGGGAAATCCTTCAAAGCGCCTACGCTCAGCCAGCAAAATACCGTTCGGCAAGGCGCTCTGCTCGCCCCCGACTTCTACCTGCCCGCGCCGTCCACCGGCCAAAATGTTCTGCAGATCAGCGGCGGCAGCCGGGATCTGGAGCCTGAAAAAGCGACCACGATGACGCTGACCGCCGAACTCAAACTCCAAAGCATTCCCGGCCTTCGCATCGAAGGGAGCTATTTCGACGTTCGCTACAAGAACCGTGTCATAACGCCGATTGCAGGCAGCAGGCAGGCGTTCCAACCCGAATATGCCGATCTCATCCTGCTCAATCCCACTCTCGAACAGGTGCTGGCGGCGACCGCTTCCCTTCCACTGGGCGTCCAGAACCAGACGGCCGGGGCTTACGACCCTGCAAACCTCGCTGCAATCGTCTTCAACCAACTCCAGAACGCAGCGGAGCAGCATATCCGAGGTATCGACGCCACCGCTTCCTACGAGTTTTCCGCGGGCGAGAACGCGTTCAATCTCGAAGCAAACGGCAGTTACCTCAAGAGCGACCAGAAGCTGAGCGCGGGCCAGCCGACGATCATTCGTGCCGGAACAATCTTCAATCCGCCACATTGGCGGGGACGTGCCAGCGCGGGCTGGCGGCGTGGCAGCGTTGGCGCGACTCTGGCCTATAATTATATCGGGGGCACCGACGACAATCGAACAGCCACGGTCTACAGAGTTTCCGGCTTCCACAGCGCTGATGCGACGATCAGTTGGCAGCCAGAAGGCACGGGACTTGGTGGCGGATGGTCCTTCCTGTTTGCCGCCCAGAACTTCCTGAATGAAAAGCCGTCGAGGATCGCTTCGAGTGCGACTAGCCCGACGTACGACGCCACCAACTATTCCGCGATAGGACGTTTGCTCAGCCTCACCGTCTCGAAGGCCTGGTAATGCTCATTTCCCTTGTCTTGAGCATTGCCGGGGCAGGTGCGGCCGCCGTCCCGGCCGCACCTGCGACACTGGATTGCGCCGGATTTCTGAAACCGCATGACATTGCAGCAACACGCCGCTCGATCGAGGACCGAGACCTTGTCGAGCTGCTGGATATCGGCCCTGTTTCCCAGATGGAATCCGGCCCTTTCTATGCAGTGTCGCCCGACCGCACCATGATTGCCGCAAGCGTTCGCAGGGCAAGCATCAAAGATGACGACTATTGTACCGGTATAGTCCTTATCGCTAAAGAGGGTGCACCCACCATAATCGATGCAGGACGAGGCGCTGCCTTCTTCCGTCTGGATGATTTTTACGGAAATAGTGGCTTCCCCACAGGGGTCACGAAGCTGATCACGCCCCACTGGTCGGCCAACGGTCAGCAGATCGCCTATCTCAAATCTATCGAAGGTCGCCTGCGACTGCGAGTGTGGGAAAAAGCCAGGAACGTAGCCCGGTCCGTAGAAAGTGGAACCGGTGATATTGTTGATTTTCGTTTCACCCCGGATGGCGATAGCATCGCCTATAAGATCCGCGACGATAGCAGTCAGCAATCGACGCTGCGGACGGAGGCCCAAACGGGCTTCCGCTTCGATGGTCGCTATTTCCCATTCGCATCCGCGTCGCCATTTCCAGCGGGCACTCC
>NZ_DATKFP010000084.1:0-5049 GCF_035511395.1 Sphingobium sp. | reverse complement strand
ACCAATACCACCGACACGGGCCTGCGAAACTTCTCTCGCATGCTGACGCTGCGGATTCCGGTTTCAGCCGCCTACCAGGTGACGGACAGGCTTGCGGTCGGCGGCTCGCTGGACGTGGTCTGGACCTCGATGAACGTGGGGCTGCTCCTCGACACATCACAGATCGGGACGCTCGCCGCCCAACAGCGCCTGTCCGGGTCGCTGGTGCCGACCCTGCTCGGCATTCCCCAGCTCTCGGGTGGCTATTTGAACTTCACCAACCACAGCATCGTCGGCGGAGCGGCCGAGGGTTGGGGCATCGGCGGCAAGCTCGGCGCGACCTATCAGGTATCGCGCAGAACGCGGTTGGGCATCGTCTATAGTTTTAAGACCTCGGTCAGCGATCTCACCGGCCACTCGACGCTTACCGCGGTGAGTGCGGTGGCCGGCAACATCCCGCTCAGCGGGAAGGTGCGGGTGCGCGATTTCCAGGGCCCCGCGCAATTCACGGCGGGCGTGTTCCATGAGTTCTCGGACAGGCTCTCCGTGGCGGTCGACTATCAGCGCGTGTTCTGGGGAAGCGCGATGAAGAATGTCTCGGTGGGTTTCAAGGACGACGCTTCGGGCGCCGACATCAATCTGTCCTTTCCGACCAACTACCGGGACACCAATGTGGTCGGCGTGGGTGTGCAATATCGACTGACCCCGCGCTTCGCGGTGCGGGGCGGCTTTCACTATGCGGACGAGCCCACCCCGGGCCACGGGGTGTTGGCGATCATCCCGTCCACACCGACCACCAACATCACGGGCGGCGGTTCCTGGGCGCTCGGCAAGAACAGTGCCCTCGATTTCGCTTTGACCTATGCCTTTCCCAAGAGCGTGTCCAATGACGGGCCTCCCAACACGGCCGCGCCGATCGAAGCGACGCATAGCCAGATCGCGGCCTCGATCGCCTTCCGGAAGCACTTCTGAGAGTCCTCTCTGATTGGGGCTGTTGAAGTCAACTCCTGTCGGCTTTTCCGGTTCATCGCACGGGTCACGCGCTTCTCTTCGCGGTCGGCGCTGTGGCCGCCGCATGATGGGGTCAGGAGAGCAAGGCGTCTCAATCTGTTTCACGACCTTGCGGGGATTGGCGCTGCAGGTTGGGGGCTCTCAACGAGATCACCTCGCCCATCGTCCCCGTGGACGATCCGGATTTCGCCCTCTCGGGCAAAAATTTGTTCTGCGTATGCCTCAGATCCTTCTTTCAGGGTTATGCCGCCAACGCGGCAGGCTCCTTGCCGAAGCGGAACTCGGTGGCATCGGCCCACTTGCGATGCAGGCCCTATATGGCGACGACCATGCGGTTCGGGCTCGAATGGCTGCTGACCCCCCTGCTGGTCTATCAGAACTATCACCTGATCCATCACCTTTATCCGGAGATACCCTTCTACCGGATGCACAAGGCCTATTACCTGCGCTACGATGAGATCAACGCGCAGGACATTCCGCGGCAGACTGCATTTGGGCTGGCACCGGAAAATATCGAATCGCACCGGGCATTCCGGCGGATGAAGGATGCGATAGCGGTTCCTGCCGAGTAGGAACGACTCTAGACAGCGTAGTTTTAAGGCGGCGCTATATCAACTTTGCCGGCCGCATGGTGTTCATAGTCAACAAGCTTCCGATCATGCTGGTAAATCTCGGTGGCGCACCCAGCTCGTCACCGTGGCAATTGTGGCCCGCTCGAGTTTGGCTTGTCCGTAAGCGGAGCCCTGACCCCACCTTGCGGTCGTAGGAAGCAGCGCCGAGTCTCCGCGCCCTGACGGACTGGGGTGCGCTGCTACTATGATGATCACGAGTGATGATCCTGTGAGCAAGGGCGCGCAGCGGTTTGAGGTATTCACGGGCGCGGGCAAGCGACGGGACTGGCCGCCTGAGGTAAAGGCCTCGATTGTCGCCGAGTGTTACGTAGGTGAAGGTGTCAGCGCCGTCGCGCGCCGTCACGGGTTGGATCCGTCGCAAGTCTAGGCCTGGCGACGGGATTTGCGGAAGCAGTTCGAGGCTGACGGTCGTCTTCCGGCAACACCTCGTTCGGAAGCGCCGGTCTTCGTGCCCTGTAGCCGTTCCAGCGCGTCCGACAGGCGCGTATAGGAGCGGGCCGAGCCGTTGACGCCGGTGACGTGGAATAGGTCGTGAGCGGTAAAATAGAAGTCCTGGGAGACGTCCACGCCGGCCTCCAGCTTCGCCACCATGAGGCTCGCGATGTAAAGCAACACCTCTTTGTCGTAGATCGTCGCAACGCCCTTCGCGGTGGCGACGATCTCGATCGAAACCGCGTCGGTCTTGTAGGCGAGCGGCTTGGTCCACTTACCCTTGCCCAACGCAAAGAACGGGAACGCCATCAGCGACCGTTCGCCGCGAACCTCCTTCAACAGCGGGCTATCGAGCGAAAACAGGTCGCCCTGTTGGATAGGCAAGCTCATGTGGTCCGCAGCCCCATCGGGTTCCGGCCGGTTGTCGAAAGCACGAAGATTAGGGCTGCTGCCCGGTGGCGCTCCCCTGTGATGGCCGATTTTACGGTCAAAGTTCGTGCTTTCGATAACCGGACGACGGCGTTGGCATCGCCATTCGTGCTTTCGGAAACCGACGGACGGGACAGCCCCCGCGGCCTTCTCACAAACGATCGATTATGAAGCGGGACCATGTGAGAAAGCATAGCAGGCGTGCAGCACGTATCAAAACACTTTCTCGATTGAGCTGGCTCGTGATAGGTGCGGACGGTAAGTTTTGAGAATAACCCATGCTGATTGGCTACGCCCGCGTCTCGACGCCCGAACAGGATCTAACACCTCAGCTCGACGCGCTCCGCGCGGTGGGTTGCGAGCGTACATTCACCGACAAGGCTAGTGGGTCCAATGCCAATCGTGCCGGCCTAGCTGAAGCCCTCTCGCATGCGCGCTCCGGCGACATACTGGTAATCTGGAAACTGGATCGGCTAGGTCGAACATCCAAGGGATTAATCGATCTCTCAATCGAGCTGGAGATGCGCGACATTGGTCTGCGCTCGATAACCGACGGTATCGACACGTCAGGAACGGCTGGCAAGTTCGTGTTCCGCATTCTCGCTGCATTAGCTGAAATGGAGCGTGATCTCATTCGCGAGCGCACTACAGCCGCACTGATAGCCGCAAGGCGCGAGGGGAGGGTCGGTGGGAGAAAGACAGTGATGACCTCCAAGCGTATTGAAGCAGCTCGAAGGCTGTTCGCGTCGGGGATGACGGTGCGCGAAGTCGCGCCGGCAATCGGCGTATCGGTCCCTACGCTCTACCGGCATTTTCCGGCGTCTGCGCAGGATGCAATCGGCGCGGAGAAGAAAGGCGACGATGCCTAAAAGAGATCTTTGCCGATCTTCGGCCGTATCAATCTTACTCTATAGCGGGCACAGCTCCGATCGCCCGGGACGGGACGAACCGGGCTCGAAGCATTCTAGCCGGCAACATTCCCGCCTTGCGTACCCTATATCACCTGAGGGCAGGAAAAGCCTGTCCGGAGAACAAGATGCCGCCCGAGGTGCCCGTCCATGCTTCCCCAGTCGCCATGCCCGACGATCATTTCGGAGCGGCACTGATCGAGCAGACGGCCGCGCTCAGCGCTTATGCCCGGCGGCTGACCGCGGGCGGTGCGGACGCCGACGACCTCTTGCAGGATACCCTGCTACGCTGCTGGAGCGCGCGGGCCAGCTTCGCGGCCGGGACGAGCCTGATTGCCTGGGCTCGAACCGTGATGAAGAACAACTTCCTCACCGGTCGTCGTCGCGCCCGCTTTCAGGCGGACCTTCCCGAGGAGGCGCGCGACCGGATGCTGAAGGTGGACGAGACCCAGAGCCTCGCCATCTGGCTGCGGGATGCGGATTGGGCGCTCGGCGAACTGCCGCCCCATCAGCGCGAGGCGGTGCTGCTGGCGAGCCAGGGCGCGTCGATCGAAGAGGCCGCGATGCGGCTCGGCGTTACCACAGGAACGGTCAAAAGTCGCATAGCGCGGGGCCGCACTCGGCTGCGCGCGCTCATCGAGGAGCGATCGACGCCGCTGTTGGCGGACAGAGACGGCCGGGACGAGGCCGCACCAGCGGCCGATCGGTCTGCCAGACCGAGAAAGAAGAAACGGGACTGGCGGGGCGTAAAGATCGGATAACTCTGTTTGTTGACATGGGGGAGGGCGGGGGATCTTTAAAGATTTTAGGCGACAAGGACATGACGACATGATTAGTTCCATAAGTTGCTCATTCTGGGCTTGTTCCTCGATGATTAGCGTTTAGGGGAGATATCGGTTTTTGATGAGCGTGCCGGGCCACAACCCCCCCTTTGAAGTCGGCGTCGAGTCCGCACGTTACGAGCTGCGCCAGTCTGGCGAAGGGCTCTGCCTTGCGATTGGCGGCGACTGGACCGCATTCGGACTGGGCAACCTGCCAACGGAAATCATGCGGTCGCTCACCGAAGGTTCCCGGCCCAAAGCGCTGGACGTTCAGAGCCTCGGTCACGTGGACAGTGCGGGTGCCTTGGCACTCGTCGAAGCGCTCGGCTCAACAGCGCCGCTGGAGGCCAGTGATCGTCAGGATCTTCGCCGGCTCGCGGATCTGGTGGGCGCACCGTCCGAAGCCCGCCAGGTTACCGAGCCCGCAGCCTCCGCCATTAACACGTTCTTTGCTCGTATCGGCAGGCAGGTTGAAAGATTCATAGGCCAAATCTGGGCGGTGATGGATTTCCAAGGGCGCCTGGTTGTCGCGCTAGGCCGGCACCTCAGGAACCCGAAGCGCTTGCGCCTGACACCGCTTTTCAGCGTGATGGAGCAGGCGGGCATCAATGCAATTCCGATCGTGATGATGATGTGCTTCTTCATCGGTGCGATCGTGGCGCTTGTCGGCGCCAACCTGCTTTCGACGTTTGGCGTTTCCGCCTTCACCGTGGAGCTGGTCGGCGTAGCCATCTTGCGAGAGTTCGGGGCGGTCATCGCCGCAATCCTGTTTGCCGGCCGGTCCGCTTCTGCTTTCGCGGCGGAGATCGGCGCAATGCGCATGAACCAGGAAGTCGA
>NZ_DATKFP010000083.1:0-54388 GCF_035511395.1 Sphingobium sp. | reverse complement strand
GTCAGGAAGAAGGCGAACCCCGCTTCCAGATCAACGCGCAGAATTGCGTCCATTGCAAGACGTGCGACATCAAGGATCCCACCCAGAATATCAACTGGGTCGTTCCAGAAGGCGGCGGAGGACCAAATTATCCCAATATGTAAGCGCCTGATCCCGATCCTGATGCTGACGATCCCGGCGGCGGCCGGGGCGTCGGTCGATCCCGGCAGCGCGCTGCACGCCTATGCGCGGGCGCGGTTGGCGGATGGGAGTGGGGTTCCGGGCGGTGCGGTTGCCAATTATCGCGCTGCGCTTGCCCTTGACCCCGGCAGTACGGAGATTGCGCGCCGTTCCTATGCTCAGGCATTGTTAAGCGGCGATCGGGTATTGGCGATGCGATCGGCCGAACTGCTCGATGCGCAAGGCATGTTGCCGCGCGACGGAACGTTGTTGCGGATCGGCGATGCCCTGACGCGCAAGGATTGGCCCGGCGCGCGCCTTTTGATCGATCGCATGGTGGAGGAAGGCAATTTTGCCTTTCTCGCACCGATCCTGCGCAGTTGGATATCGATTGGCGAGGGGCGCTATGCTGCCCCAGTGATCGGCGGCAAGGAGCAGTTTGCAAGCCTCGCGCAGCGTTATCTGGACGAGCATCTGGCGCTTCAGGCGATCGGGCAGGAAGACATGGCCGCTGCCCTTCCGGCGATGCGCCGTGCGATAGCCTTGCGCAGCAGCGATGTGGCTGCGTTGAGGCTCAATTTCGCGAGTCAGCTTGCGGCGCAGGGCGAGAAGGCGGAGGCGATGGCACTCCTGCCCGACGGCGATGCGAATTTCATTATGGCGCGAGCGGACATTGCACGCGGCAAGGGACCGAAGGGGCGAAAAGCGCTGCTGACCCCGGCGCAGGGCTTCGCGCGGCTGCTGTCCAGGCTTGGCGCGGACATCGCCTCTGATGATGCCGGAATGGTGCTCGGCATGCGGCTTTCGCGAATTGCGACGTTCGCCGACCCGCAAGGAGCCGAGGCCCATATCGTGGCTGCACGCCTGCTCACGGCCGGGGGCTATCCGGCCTTCGGCGCGGAGGAAGCTGGTAACGTACCGGTCAAGGGCTGGTATGGGGGGCTGGCCCAGGCCGAACTGGTGAATGCGACGGCCGAGGCGGGGGATCGCGACGGCGCGATCGCACTCGCCCGAACGCTGGCGTCTGCACCGGGCACGGATGCCGAGCGTCAGGTCCGGCTCGGTCGGCTGCTTGCCGATGCTAAGGATTTCGCCGGCGCGGCCGCAGCGTTCAAGGCGGCGCAGGCCGGCTATGATACGAACCGGGTGCCCTGGACGCTGCTGTTGTTCGAAGGCAGTGCGCTGGAGCAGGGCAAGCGCTGGGATGAAGCGCGGGCCGTGCTGGAGCGTGCCGCCAAACTGGCGCCCAACGAACCGGTGATCCTCAACTATCTTGGCTATGCGCAGATCGAGCGGCGGCAGAATGTCGATGAGGCTCTCGCGCTGCTCAAGAAGGCGAGCGCGCTCAAGCCGCAGGATGCGTCCATCACCGACTCGCTCGGTTGGGCGCAGTTCGTGACCGGCGATGTTCGAGCGGCGGTTCCCGTGCTGGAGCGGGCGGCGGCCGGTGCGCCGGATGATCCGACCATCAACGAGCATCTGGGTGATGCACTGTGGACGGCTGGTCGGCGCTATGAGGCGCGTTATGCCTGGAACGCCGCTGCGATCTATGCCGAGGGCGATGTCGCCGAGCGGCTGGCGGCCAAGAGCAAGGAAGGATTGAAGCCCGAATATGCCGCGCCCTGACATGGAGGCCGCCGTCGAAACGCTCGTGGAAACCGCCTATGCCAAGGTGAATGTTGCGCTGCATGTACGGGCGCGGCGCGATGATGGCTATCATGCGCTGGAAAGCCTGTTCGTCTTTGCCGAGAATGGCGACCGGCTGGAGGGGCATGCGACGGATGATGGTGCGATCGACCTGCTGATCGACGGACCGTTTTGTGCGGGATTGGATGCGGGAGCGGACAACCTCGTCGTCCGGGCAGCGCGGGCGTTACAGGCCTATCTGGGCGATCAGCGCGGGGCGGCGATCCGGCTGACGAAAAACCTGCCGGTCGCGTCAGGGATTGGGGGCGGCTCGGCGGACGCGGCGGCGACGCTGCGGTTGCTGGCGCGGCTGTGGGACGTGCGGATCGAGCTGGAGGAACTGGCCGGGCTGGCACTGGATCTGGGGTCGGATGTCCCGGCCTGTATCGCGAGCGTGACGCAACTGGTGTCGGGACGGGGCGAGCATCTGGCGCGGCATGAAGTCGACGGGCTTGAAGGACTGCCGATGCTGCTGGTCAATCCGGGTGTAGGCGTATCGACGGGCAGCGTCTTCGCCGGCTGGGATCGGCAGGATCGCGGTGGGCTGGATGCCGGCAGTATCGATATGCTCATCAAGGAGGGGCGTAACGATCTGGAAAGGGCGGCAATTGGAGTCGCGCCGGTCATTGCGCAGGTGCTGGCGACAATGGAAGGCGCGGATGGCCTGCTGCTGGCGCGCATGTCGGGATCGGGCGCGACCTGCTTCGCGCTGTTCGAGGACAAGGCAATGATGGCACAGTCTGCCGTAGCGATACGCGCCGCACATGCCGACTGGTGGGTCATGGAAACACGGATCAGGAGCGCATGAACGAGGCTTTCACCCAGATTGGCGGCGGCGACCTCGACCTGCTGGTCATCGCGGATCATGCTTCCGCCCATGTACCCGGCGATATCGATCTGGGCATCGATCCGGCGCTGCTCAGGCAACATATCGCCATCGACATCGGCGTGGCAGAGGTGAGTCGGCTGCTGGCGGCGCAACTGGGCTGCACGGCGATTTTGGGTGGCGTTTCGCGGCTGGTGATCGACCTCAATCGCGAGGACGATGCACCGGGCCTGCTACCAGTGATGAGCGATGGCCATGCCATTCCGGGCAATCGCAACGCGGATCTGGCCGAACGGATGATCCGTTTCCATCATCCCTATCATCATCAGATCGGGCGTCTGCTGGATGGCATGACGTCTCCCTTTATCCTGTCGGTACATAGTTTCACGCCCCGGTTAACGAGCGATCCGGAGCAGCAGCGTCCGTGGGATATCGGTATCCTCTATAATCAGGACGACCGCGCAGCGCGGATCGCCATCCCCTTGCTGGAGGCTGCGGGGCTGAAGGTCGGCGACCAGTTGCCCTATTCGGGGCAATTGCTGAACGCGACCATGAACCGCCATGCGGAAGCGAACGGTATTCCCTATCTGGGAATCGAAATGAGGCAGGATCTGGTCGGTGATGCAGCCGGGCAGAAGCGTTTTGCCGATATTGTCGGCCCGATCGCGCTGGAGTGCCGGAGCAGGCTGGCATGAGGATCGCCCTCGGATCGATGCTGCTGCTGGTGCTTGCCGGGTGCGGGAACGGGGTGTCGATGCCGGGCAACACGGCTGATGCGGCGCAGGTCGATGAGGGGAAGGCCGACTGCATGACCGGCGATACGCAGCAATGGGAACGCGATTGCCTGGTCGAGCGCGAGGGCGACATATTGACGATCCGCCATCCCGACGGCGGGTTCCGCCGGTTCCGCGTACTGGCAGACGGGCATGGCCTGGAGGCGGCCGATGGCGCGGAGCCGGCCAAGCTCAGCATCACCGGCGAAAAGCAGATCGAGGTAGCGGCTGGCAATGACCGCTATCGGCTGCCTGCCCAGATTGCAGGCACGGATCGGTGACGGGCGCGCCGATCCTGACCGCGGCGCAGATGCGTGCGGCGGAGCAGGCGGCCTTCGATGTGGGCGTCGATGAATATGGCTTGATGGAAACGGCCGGCGCGGCCGCGGCGGAGGTCATCTGGCGCGCGGGGCACCGTCGCGACACGCTGATACTCTGCGGGCCGGGCAATAATGGCGGTGACGGCTTCGTGATCGCTCGGATATTGCGGGAGCGAGGTGTGGCCGTTCGGGTGACGACCTTGGGCGAAAGCCGGACGCCGTCGGCGCAAAGGGCGCGTGCTCTCTGGGGCGGGCCTGTGGAAGACATGATGACCGCGCTGCCCGCGACGCAGTTAGTGGATGCGCTGTTCGGAACCGGGCTGACGCGAGGGCTGGATGGACCGGTTGTCGCGAAGCTGGCGGGTTTGGCGGACGCGGCCACATTGTCCCACGCGATCGACCTGCCGAGCGGTGTCGATACGGATAATGGCGCTGTGCTGTCGGATGTTCCACGTTTCGGCACCTGCATTGCGCTGGGTGCGCTCAAACCTGCACACCTCCTCTATCCGGCTGCGGATCGTTTCGCCCGGCTGGCGCTTGCGGACATCGGGATAGATGTGCCGAGTACCATCCATCGGCTTGCGCCGCCGAAGATCGGCGTTCCGGGTATGGAGGCGCATAAATATAGTCGTGGTCTGGTCGCAATGGTTCAGGGGGTGATGCCGGGAGCCGCCGCGCTGGCGGCGGCAGCTGCAACTCATTCGGGCGCGGGCATGGTTCGGCTCCATGGTGAGGATGCGCCGCTCATTCCGCCCCATGCCATCGTGCGGCAGGCGAGGAGCGATCTGGATGATGGCCGCATCAAGGCGTTGCTGGTCGGGCCGGGGCTGGGGCGCGATGATCGGGCGCAGGCGACGCTGGACCGCGCGATCGCTGAGGGCCATCCGATGGTGCTGGATGCCGATGCACTGGTCCTGCTGGCGGGTCATATGGATCGCACCCCGGCTGGCGCGATCCTGACGCCGCATGAAGGAGAGTTTCAGCGCCTGTTCGGCGACCTGCCCGGCAGCAAGATCGACCGCGCCTTGTCGGCGGCGCGGGAGTCGGGCGCGATTTTCATCTACAAGGGCGCGGACAGCGTCATTGCGGCCCCGGATGGGCGAGCCGCTGTGGCGAGTGGCGCTTCGCCTTGGTTGTCTACCGCCGGGACGGGCGATGTGCTGGCCGGATTGGCCGCTGGTCGGCTGGCGGTGACGGGCGATCCTTTCCGCGCAGCGTGCGAGGCAGTGTGGCTACATGGAGAGGCGGCGCGGCGGTGCGGTCCGGCTTTTGTCGCGGATGATTTGCTTGCTAAGCTGCCAGCGGCTATCGCCGCGCGATTGTGACCGACAGCGAAATAGACAATCTCATCATCCGCGTCGCCGCCAAGGGCGATGGCGTTACCGGCGATGGCCGCCACTTTCCCCTGACCGCGCCGGGCGACCGGATCGAGGCCGATGGCAATGTCGTCTTCGGTGTCCATCATGCGATGCCGCCCTGCGAGCATTTCCCGGCCTGCGGCGGGTGCCAGCTCCAGCATCTGGACGAGGAAAGCTATGCCGACTTCGTGACGGGGCGCGTCGCCGGCGCACTGGCAGGACAGGGCGTGACGCCGGGCGCGGTGCTGCCGCCCCATATCTCCCCGCCGATGACGCGACGGCGCGCGTCGCTGCGCGCGTCTCGGGCGGGAAAGCGCATCACCATCGGCTTTGCCGAAGAGGGCAGCCACAAGCTGATCGACCTCCAGATGTGTGCGGTACTCGATCCCCGGCTGTTCGGGCTGTTGACGCCGCTTCGGGGGCTGCTGGCCGAGATCCTGCCGGACAAGCGGGCGGCACATGTCCGCATGTCGCTGACCGACCAGGGCGTCGACCTGCTGCTGGAGGGCGTGAAGGTTTCAGGACTGACGGCCGACGAGGCGCTGGGCGACTTTGCGCGCGAGCAGGGGCTGGCACGGCTGACCATCGACGAGGGTGACGGGCCGCAGACACGCTGGGAGCCGGAGGCGGTGACGGTCAGCTTCGGGGGCGCGCCCGTCGGCTTTCCGCCCTTCTCTTTCCTCCAGGCGACGCCCGATGGCGAGGCGGCGCTGGTCGGCGCGGTGCGCGATGCGCTGCCGGAGACAGGGGCGATCGCCGATCTCTTCTGCGGGCTTGGCACCTTTGCACTGGCATTGGGGGATAAGCGGCCGGTCTACGCGGCGGAGGGAGCGCGGGACGTGATCCTGGCGTTGAAGCTCGGCGCGGCTCGGGCGCAGCGGCGACTGGTGGCGGATCATCGCGACCTGTTTCGCCGCCCGTTGACGCCGGAGGAACTGAACCGCTTCGCCGCCATCGTGCTGGACCCGCCGCGTGCAGGCGCGCGCGAACAGGTGTTGCAGCTTGCGGCCTCCACCGTGCCGCTGATCGCCTATGTGTCTTGCAACCCCGCCAGCTTTGCACGGGACGCGGCGCAGCTGGTCGCGACGGGATACCGGCTGGAGAGCGTCAAGCCGGTCGGCCAGTTCCGCTGGACCACCCATGTCGAACTGGTCGGCATCTTCCGCAAATAAAAAATCCCTCGCCGCAAAGGGGAAGCGGCGAGGGACGTTTATCCTCTCCAGCTGGGAAGCTGGAAGCGGGCCTAGCCCAGCTTGATGACAGTTGCGCGACGGCGCGGTGCGATGGTTTCGGCGTAGAGGCTGGCCATCGGCTCATCCGACACTTCGATCGTCGATTCCGACGTGAAGCCGTTGAAGCCGGTGCGCATCGCCGCGCCATAGGCGCCGAGCATCCCGATTTCGATATAGTCGCCGACCTTCACGTCCGCAGGAAGCATGAAGGGACCGACCATATGGTCCATGTCGTCGCAGGTCGGGCCGTAGAAGGAGAAGGCGGTCATGTCCTCCTCGCTTTCTTCCTCGCGCAGCAGGGCGACGGGGAAGCGCCAGCCGATGTGCGCAGCGTCGAACAGCGCGCCATAGGCACCGTCGTTGATGTAGAGTTCGGTCCCGCGGCGACGTTCGACGCGCACGATGATCGAGCTGTACTCCGCCGACAGCGCACGGCCGGGTTCGCACCAAAGCTCGGCCGAATAGCTGATCGGCAGGCTTTCGAAGCCGCGATGAATGGCGTCGAAATAATTTTCGAGCGCGACCGGCTCCATGCCCGGATAGATGGACGGGAAGCCGCCGCCGACATCGATGATGTCGACCGTGACGGCTGCGTCCACGATTGCGGCACGCACCCGCTCGATCGCATCGCTATAGGCCTGCGGGCTCATCGCCTGGCTGCCGACATGGAAGCAGATGCCCAGGGCATCGGCCGCCTGACGGGTCGCCATCAGCAGTTCGCGGGTTTCGCCCAGTTCGGCGCCGAACTTCGACGCGAGGCTGAGTTCCGAATGTTCGGACGAGACGCGCAGACGCACGCACAGCTCCAGATCGGTCGCATCGCCGGTGGCGCGCATGATCTTTTCCAGCTCGTCGATCGTATCGAGCGAGAAGGTGCGCACGCCATGGACATGATAGGCTTCCGCGATTGCTTCCTCGGCCTTGACCGGGTGCATGAAGCAGAGCTTCGCCTGACCTTCCGCGTCAGCCAGTGCCTCCGCGACCAGACGCACTTCCGCGATCGAGGCCACGTCGAAATGCGTGATGCCCGATGCGAAGAGCGTACGGATCAGATCAGGAGACGGATTCGCCTTCACCGCATAGAGCGAGCGGCCCGGAAACTTCTCGGTAAAGAAGCGGGCGGCCCGAGCGGCGGCTTCGGGACGAATCAGCGTTACCGGTGCTGCCGGTGTGAGGGCGGTCGCTACCCCCAGCGCGCTATGATGCTTGTGCAACTCAAGGGACCTCCAGTGTAGTTCAGGGCGAAAAGCTGCCTTGCGGTGGAAGTCCCATGGGGCAGCGGACGGTCGATATATGCGGAGGGGTCCCCCCTGTAAAGCGCATGTGAAAATTTTGTTGCGCCGTCCGCTATGAAATGTGCGCCATGCTCGATGAGGCGTTGAAAAGTCTTGGTTTTTTGGCCAGCATCGGAGATGGTGAACGTAGGATCAACGTTCCAATCAGGATGTCGGCCAGCCGGAATCAGGACAGACGAGTCTTGAAATCCTCATAGGAAAAGGACCGGATTTCCTTAAGTTGGTCGGTCGCCGAGTTCCAGAGCCAGATGGCGGGCAAAGGCACGCCGTTGAAGGTGTTGGTCTTCACCATCGAATAGTGGGCCTGATCGAGGAAGGCGATCCGTGCGCCGGGTTCCGCGCCACCGGGTACCCGATAGTCCCCGATGATGTCGCCCGCCAGGCAGGAAGGACCGCCGAGTCGAGTCAACGAGCCATCCGCGTGCTCATGCAGCATCGCGGGGCGGTAAGGAGCCTCGATCACGTCGGGCATGTGGCAGGTGGCGCTAATGTCGGTGATCGCGACGGGCATGCCATTGTCGATCACGTCGAGAATCTCGCCGACAAGGATACCCGCGTCGAGGGCCATCGCCTCGCCCGGCTCGATATAGAGATCGAGGCTCGTCTGCGCCTTGATCCGTTGGAGGAAGGCGACGAGGTCGTCGATCTGGTAATCGGCACGGGTGACGTGATGGCCCCCGCCGAAATTCAACCATTTAAGGCCGGCGACATGGGGCATGACGAACGGTTCGATCGCGGCCCAGGTACGCTCCAGCGGCAGGAAATCCTGTTCGCACAGATTGTGGACATGGAGGCCGTCGACGCCTTCCAGATGCTCTGCGCGCAACTGGTCGATCGGGAAACCGAGGCGGCTATGCGGTTGCGAAGGATCATATTTGGGCACTTCCCCCTCGGGATTGAGGGGATTGAGGCGCAAGCCGATGTCGAAGTTCACACCGTCCCTGCGTGCCGCGTCGATCACCGGCTTCATCCGTGCGATCTGTCCGGGGCTGTTGAAGATGACATGGTCGGAAATCTTGAGGATTTCGGCCAGATCGTCGGGTTTGTAGGCGGCGCAATAGGTGGCGACCTCGCCCTTATACTCCTCGCGGCCCAGGCGCGCCTCATAGATGCCCGACGCGCAGACGCCGTCCAGATATTCGCCGATTACGCCGCCCAGCGACCACATGGAAAAGGCCTTGAGCGCGCCCAGTACCTTGATGCCTGCGCGGTCGCCTATATTCCGCAGGACCGCGAGGTTGCGACGGATCGCAGCCTCATCCACGACGAAGGCGGGCGAGGGGACGCGATACAGGTCGAAGCGGGCGAAAGCGGCGGGATCGCCGGCCTTGGTTTCCATGAAATAGTTACTCCTGATCCGCCAGCGGGCGGACGTCGTTGATGAGCGCCTTGAGAACCAGGCCCGGTTCCTCGACCATCGGCATATGGGCCGAATGCTCGAACCAGATGGTCTTCTTGGCAGGGGCTTTCAACCGGTCCATCCATTGCGCGGCGAGCGGGGACGGCACGGTATAGTCAGTACGGCCGAGCAGCATGATGACCGGTAGTTTCATCTCATGGACCTTGGCGAAGCTGACGTCGGCGACGCGCGGCCAGAGAATGGTGGTGGAAAATTCGCTGCCTGCGCCCCACGCCTTGCGGTCTTCGGGCGTATAGTCGGGTGAGAGGCGCGGCGTCTGGAAATAGAGTGTCGGGTCGGGTCGGTCGGCCATCAGCGATCCATAACCGATCGCGTATTTACGCCAGCCATCCGCCTGGGCGATGGTGAAGGGACCGCTTTCGGGATAGGGAGCGAGCGCCTCTATCGCCTTCACCGCCTCGGCATTGCCGGCCTTCTTCGCCTGCGCGATGGTCCAGTCCATGCCCATGCGCTCGCCGGCGCGGAAGTCGATCGCCTGGCCCATGCCAACATAGGCGTAGAGCAGGTCGGGCCGCAGACACGCCACCGACAGGCCGACTGCCGAGCCCCAGCTATGGCCGAGCAGGAAGACCTTGCGCTTGCCATAGCGAGCTTTGAGATAGTCGATCAGTTCGATCGCATCGTCGCGATAGCGATCCAGCGTCATGGTCGGCGCGATCGCCTTGGGATCGTTCAGCGCATAGCTTTTGCCCGCGCCGCGCTGGTCCCACTGGACGACGGTGAAGACATCCTCCCACGGTCGCTGGAACGACCAGGCGAAGGGCATTTCCACCGCGCCGGGGCCGCCATGGACGTAGATGAGGATCGGATTGGCCCGGTCGGCGCCGCGCACATTGATCGCCTGTCGCGCCCCGCCCAGCGTCACGACCAGATTTTCCTGCACCCCGTTGGGCGTGACGATCCGGTTGATGTCGGCGACGATCTCCTTCGCCGGGGCGTAGGGATCGGCGGGCTGTTGGGCCGCGACCGGGGAGGCAAATAGAGAAAGGGCGAGAACGGCCCTCATGGGGTTTCGCATTCCGGCCACTCCGTCATCCCCGCGCAGGCGGGTTGGAGAGAGGCATGTGCCTCTCTCCAACATCTCCCACCCCATCCCCGGACGCCGGGTCCAGAGATGCCTTCCTGCTTCCGCAGGAATGGCGAGATTTCAGCTACAATCGCCGATTTAAAAAGCCAGCGGCGCGTCCAGTTCCTTCACCTGCCAGGGCAGGCCGTGCTCGTTGAGCATGTCCATGAAGGGATCGGGATCGAACTGTTCGATGTTGAACACGCCGCCGCCTTCGCCTTCTGGGGCCTTCCACGCGCCGGTCAGCATCATGGCGGCGCCGATCATCGCGGGCACGCCGGTGGTGTAGCTGACCGCCTGGTTGCCGGTTTCGGCATAGGCGTCCTCATGGTCGCAGACCTGATAGATGTACACGGTCTTTTCCTGACCGTCCTTCCGACCCGTCGCGATGTCGCCGATATTGGTTTTGCCCTTGGTGGTGGATCCCAGGCTCGACGGTTCGGGCAGAACGGCCTTCAGGAACTGGAGCGGGATGATTTCCTGGCCATTGTAGATGACCGGATCGATCCTAGTCATGCCGACATTCTGGAGCACTTCGAGATGCTTCAGATACGCGTCGCCGAAGGTCATCCAGAAGCGGATGCGCTTGATTTCCGGATAGTGGGTGGCGAGCGATTCCAGTTCCTCATGATACATGAGGTACATGTTCTTCTCGCCCACCTGGTCGAAGTCGAACACCTGCTTGTGGCTGAGCGCCGGGCCTTCGATCCATTCGCCGTTCGCCCAGTGACGCGACGGTGCGGTCACTTCGCGGATGTTGATTTCCGGGTTGAAGTTGGTCGCGAAATGCTGGCCATGGTCGCCGCCGTTGCAGTCGAGAATGTCGAGCGTGTCGATCCGGTCGAGCAGATGCTTCTTGATGTAACTGGCGAAGACGCTGGTGACGCCGGGGTCGAAGCCCGAACCCAGCAGCGCCATGATGCCCGCTTCCTTGAAGCGTTCCTGATAGGCCCACTGCCAGCTATATTCGAACTTGGCGGTGTCGCGCGGTTCGTAGTTGGCGGTGTCGAGATAATCGGTCTTCGTCGCGAGGCACGCGTCCATGATCGCCAGATCCTGATAGGGCAGGGCGAGGTTCACGACCAGCTTGGGCTGGACCTTCTGGATGAGGGCGATCGTCTCTTCGACATTGTCGGCATCGACCTGCGCGACGTCGATGGTGACGCCGGTGCGCGCCTTCACCGATTCGGCGACCTTCTCGCAGCTGATGATGCGGCGGCTGGCGAGCGTGATATGGCTGAAAATATCAGGGTTCATCGCCATCTTGTGGACCGCGACAGAACCGACGCCGCCCGCGCCGATGACAAGAACCTTGCTCACTACAACTGCTCCATGGCTATGGTCGCGCCGTTCGCGCGAAAGCGCCCATATAGGGACGTCGCGTGACAGCGCAAAGTCAGAGTTAGAAGCTTGCGCCGTCGACCTTCGTGATGGTCAGCGCGTCGATATCCACCGATGGCACGCAGCGCAGGTTGATCGCGCGCATCTCGCCCTGTGGAGACTTGCCCTTTGCAAAGGATTCCGTGCCGCAGGTCTTGCAGAATTGGTGCGTGATATTGTGCTTGTAGAAGAGATAGTCGGTGAGCTGATCGGCGCCGCTTTCCAAGGTGGACTGGTCCACCGGCACGAAGGTAAGGACGAAGCCCTTGCGGCTGCAATGGGAGCAGTTGCAGGTCATCGCCTCGGTCGGTGCGTCGGCCGCGACGCTGAAGGTGACGGCACCGCAATGGCAGCTTCCCCGATAGGCCATGATCACTCTCCCTTGATGTGGTGCGGGGATGATAGAAGGGAGCGCAGGAGAACGGAATGGCTGAAAGCGACAAGAATGTGCGCCTGCTGTCAGGCGGCAATCCGCAGATCGCCAAGGGCGATGGCGATGCGCCGGTTCAGGCCTATATCGCCGCGATGCCGGGCTGGAAGCATGGGGCGGGGCGCTGGCTTGACGCGCTGATCGTGCGGACGGTGCCGGACGTGAAGAAGGCGGTAAAGTGGAACTCGCCCTTCTACGGCGTCGAGGGGCAGGGCTGGTTCCTCAGCTATCATTGCATGACGCGCTATATCAAGATCGCCTTCTTTGCCGGGACGTCGCTCGATCCGATGCCGCCGGTGGCGTCAAAGAGCGAGGGGACGCGCTACCTGCATCTGTTCGAGGAGAAAAGGGTGGATAAAGCGCAACTGGTCGAATGGATCAGGCAGGCGGCGGCATTGCCGGGCTGGGTGCCGTGATCAGCTGACCAATTTCCGCAGTCCCTCCACCGTATCGGCCTCTGCTGCGGGCTTGTCCTTGCGGATACGGGCGATGCGGGGGAAGCGCATGGCGAGGCCGGATTTGTGGCGTTTGCTGTCGTGGATGCTGTCGAATGCGACTTCCAGCACCAGCGTCTTTTCCACCTCCCGCACCGGGCCGAAGCGATTGACCGTGTTGCCCCGCACAAAGCGGTCGAGCCATTTCAATTCCTCGTCGGTGAAGCCGCTATAGGCTTTGCCCACCGGCAGCAGTTCGCCGTCTTCGGTCCAGCAGCCGAATGTGTAGTCGGAATAGAAGGAGGAGCGTTTGCCATGGCCGCGCTGGGCGTACATCATGACGCAGTCGGCGGTCAGCGGATCGCGTTTCCATTTATACCAGAGCGTGGCCTTGCGCCCGGCGACATAGGGGCTGTCGCGACGCTTGAGCATGACGCCTTCGATCGCGGCGTCGCGCGCGCCGGCGCGGATGTCGGCGAGCGTCTCGAAGTCGGGCGCGTCGATGACGGCCGAGAGGTCGAAGCGGTCGGATGCCATCTGCGGCATATAGGCTTCCAGCCGGGCGCGGCGCCGTTCCCAGGGGAGCGCGCGCAGGTCGTCGTCGCCCTCGATCAGGAGGTCGTAGAGCCGGACGAAGGCGGGATAGTCGGCCATCATCTTGGCCGTCACGGCCTTGCGCCCGAGCCGTTGTTGAAGGGCGTTGAAGCTGGCGGCCTCTCCGCCCTGAAATTCGCCGCGCACCAGCAGTTCGCCGTCCAGCACGGCATGGCCGGTGAAGGCCTGCGCGATTTCGGGGAAGCTGCCGCTGATATCGTCGCCGGCTCGACTGTAGAGGCGGGTTTCCTTGCCCGTCCCGACGATCTGGATGCGGATGCCGTCCCATTTCCATTCGGCGGCATAGTCGTTGAGGTCGACGCTGTCGGCCTCCAGCGGATGGGCTAGCATGAAGGGACGGAAATAGGGCGTGCCTTCGGGATCGGGACGGGTGGTGCGGCCTTCGGCCCAGTCGAACAGGGCGGCGTAAGGAGGGGCAAGGGCGTGCCAGACCTGCTCCACATCATCGACGTCGAGGCCAAAGCCCTGCGCGAAGCCGGTCTTGGCAAGGCGGGCGGAGATGCCGACGCGCAGGCCGCCGGTGGCGAGTTTGAGCAGCGCGAAGCGACCGGAGGAATCGAGATGATCCATCATCTGTGCCAGCGCGTCCGGCGCGGCGGCACGGCTGACGCTGTGCAGGCGGTCGATGACGGCGGAGAGGCTGAGCGATCCATCGTCCAGTTCGGCAGGCTGGTCCTCCCGCTTGGGCCAGAGCAGGGCGACGGTTTCGGCGAGGTCGCCGACATAATCGCGACTCATTTCGTAGAGAACCGGATCGGTGCGGGCGCGGATCATCTCGCCGATGGCGGAGGATTTGACCGCCTTCAGGTCGAGATTGCCCGTCAGCGCGGCAAGCGCCCAACCGCGGTCCGGATCGGGCGCGTCACGCATATAGGCGGCGATCAGGTCCAGCTTGCCGTTGCGCGAGCGGGTGTAGACGAGGCCGTCGAGGAGTTGGGAGAAGGCACGCATCCCTACCTCCGTTCGCTTCGAGCGCAGTCGAGAAGCGGAAAGGATGATGCGAGCGTTTCTCGACTTCGCTCGAAACGAACGGTTCTCATGGGCAAGGGAGCCATCATCCCTCATCCTCGTCTTCGCGGCCGACCAGAGCGAGCGCGCGGGCGCGGATCTGGTGGGTCATGCACCAGTGGAGCAGCGCTTCCTCGCGCCCATGAGTGATCCATGTTTCGGTCGGTGCGACTTCCCGGATCGTGTCGGTCAGTTCGTCCCAGTCGGCATGGTCGGATATCACCAGCGGCAGTTCGACATTCTTCTGCCGGGCGCGCTGGCGCACCCGCATCCAGCCGGATGCCATAGCGGTGATCGGATCGGGCAGGCGGCGGCTCCAGCGGTCGTTGAGGGCGGAGGGAGGCGACAGGACGATATGGCCGCGCATATCCTTTGCCGGGACGCCGGTGGCGGGGCGCAATTCGCCCATGTCGACACCAAACTCCTGATAGAGGGCACACATTCGCTCCAGCGCGCCGTGGATATAGATGGGGTCATGATGGCCGCGCGCGCGCAGTTCGCAGATGACCCGCTGCGCCTTGCCCAGCGCATAGGCGCCGACCAGCACGCAGCGATCGGGGTTGGCGTGGAGCGCGGCGAGCAGCCGGTCCATCTCGCTGCCCGTGTCGGGATGGCGGAAGACGGGCAGGCCGAACGTCGCCTCCGTCACGAAGATGTCGCAGGGAACCGGCTCGAACGGCTTGCAGGTCGGGTCGGGGCGACGCTTGTAATCGCCGGTGACGACGACGCGCTCGCCCGCATGTTCCAGCACGATCTGCGCCGATCCCAGGACATGGCCGGCGGGGACGTAGCGGATCGTCACGCCGCCCATCCGCGCCTCTTCGCCATAGCCGACCGCCGTGCCGCTGGCGGTGCCGTAGCGCAGCGCCATGATCGCCAACGTCTCGCGCGTCGCCCAGACATGGCCATGGCCGCCGCGCGCATGGTCGGCATGGCCGTGCGTCACCAGCGCGCGCTCCTGCGGCAGCGACGGGTCGATCCACGCATCGGCGGGGCGGACATAGATGCCGGTGGGGTGCGGTTCGATCCAGTGGGCCATCGACTGCACAAGATGGGAAAGGACGTCATGGTTCCGCAAGAGGAGTCATCATGGCGTAACCCGTGCGTCACGCAGCCGACATGCCATTGCCCTATCGGCGGCCGAACGACCCGGCAGCGAGGAGTGTGCCATGGCAGTGACAGCCAATGATATCGGCCACAAGAAGATCACCAACGCGGTACATCGCCACCGTCACCTGTCGAAGCAGGGGCTGCTGGAACGGGCCTTCACCTTCGCCTTTCGTGGCCTGGTCTACGCCCAGATCTGGGAAGACCCTGCGGTCGACATGGAAGCACTGGCGATCACGCCCGACAGCCATGTGGTGACGATCGCGTCGGGTGGCTGCAACGTCCTGTCCTACCTGACCGCCGACCCGGCGAAGATCACGGCGGTCGACCTCAACACCGCGCATATCGCACTCAACAAGCTGAAGCTGATGGCGGCGCGCAGGCTGCCCGATCATGCCGCCTTCCACCGCTTCTTCGCGCAGGCTGACAACAAGGCCAATGTCGCGGCTTATCGTGATCTCGTCGCACCGCATCTGGACGAGGCAACGCGGCGCTATTGGGAAGGGCGCGACATGATCGGTCGTCGCCGCATCGGCGGATTCGCGCGAGGCATCTACAAGCATGGGCTGCTGGGTCGCTTCATCGGCGCGGCACATCTGCTGGCGCGGGTGCATGGCGTGAACCCCAAGCGAATGCTGGACGCGCAGAGCCGCGAGGAGCAGGTCGAGATTTTCGAGCGCGAGCTGGCGCCGATCTTCGACAAGGGGTTCGTGCGCTGGCTGACCAGCCAGCCCGCTTCGCTCTTCGGCCTCGGCATCCCGCCAGCGCAGTTCGAGGCGCTGGCCGGCGACGATCGGATGGACAATGTGCTGAAGGCGCGGCTCAAGAAGCTGGCCTGCGACTTCGACCTGAAGGACAATTATTTCGCGGTGCAGGCTTTTGGCCGGGGCTATGCAGCCAAGGGCGGGGAAGCCGAAGGGCCGCTGCCGCCCTATCTCCAGGCGGCGAACCATGACGCGGTGCGCGCGCGGGCCGAACGGGTCGATGTGCGGCATGTCAATTTCACTGACTTTCTTGCGAGTCAGCCAGACGCATCATGCGACCGCTATATCCTGCTCGACGCGCAGGACTGGATGGACGATGAACAGTTGAACGCGATCTGGGCGCAGATCACGCGGACGGCCAAGCCCGGCGCGCGCGTGCTGTTCCGCACCGCGGGCGAACCCAGCATCCTGCCGGGCCGGGTGGTCGATGATGTGCTCGACCGCTGGGATTATCGCGCGGACGAGTCGCTCGACTATACCGCGAGGGACCGGTCGGCCATTTATGGCGGCGTGCATCTCTATGTGCTGAAGGACCAGCTGTGAGCGGGCACCGGCAGCTGATGGACGGCGTCTATCGCTACCAGCGGCATATCTACGACCTTACGCGCAAATATTATCTGCTGGGGCGCGACGGCCTGATCGCCGACCTCGATCCGCCCGCGGGCGGCGCGGTGCTGGAGATTGGCTGCGGCACCGGGCGCAACCTGATCGCGGTGGGAAAGGCCTGGCCGGGCGCGCATCTTTACGGCGTAGATATCAGCGAGGCGATGCTGGACACGGCGCGGGCTTCGGTGACGAAGGTTGGCATGGGCGATCGCGTGGCGCTGGCGCAGGGCGATGCGTGCGGTTTCGACGCGGAGGCGCTGTTCGGCCGTGCGAAGTTCGAGCGGGTGTTCATCAGCTATGCCCTGTCGATGATCCCCGAATGGGAAATGGCGCTGGCGCAGGCGGCGCGCTGCGTGGCGCCAGGCGGCAAGCTGGAGATTGTCGACTTCGGTCAGCAGGATGAACTGCCGGTGCTGTGGCGGCGGGCACTGTTCGGATGGCTGGGGCGCTTTCATGTGTCGCCGCGCCGTGAACTGAAGCCGGCGATCGAGCGGCTGGCGCAGGACATGGGCGGCTTTCCGCACAGCCGGACGCTCTATCGCGGCTATGCAGTGCGGGGCGGGCTGATCCGGGTCTGATGTTGGATTTGTAGGGAAATGCACGCTTAACTTCGCACATTTCCCGCAAATCTTGTTATTTTATGACAAATGCTGGAAATCTTCTTACGCAATCGACCGCCGGAACCAACCCTTCTTTTAGCAGAGCAATGCCCTGTAGGACAGCAGGGCGTCAGCGCGCTTCCAGCACCATGTTGAACGGCCCGTCCGCCGCGCGCCGGACCTGGGTGAAGCCGCCGTCGCGGATCACTTCGGTCAGTTTCGGCTCGCCGGCCTGCGCTCCAAGCCCTTCGCCGACTTCCTGATCGAGCGAGGTCGGTACGCAGATCATGGTCGAGGCATTGTAATAGAGCCGTCCGACCGGGTTGAGATTGTCCTGCGGCCGGTCGCCCGCCATCGGCTCCACGATCATCCAGCTGCCGTTCGGGGCGAGGATGTCCCGCATATGCTTCGCGCAACCGCGCGGGTCGCCCATGTCGTGCAGGCAGTCATACATGGTGACGAGGTCGAAATCGCGGCCCGGAACGTCCTTTGCGGTCGCGACCTCGAACTCTACCCGATCGGCGAGGCCGTGTGCCTGCGCGTGACGGCGGGCTTCCTCGATGGAGGGGGCATGGAAGTCATAGCCAGTGAAGCGACTCTGCGGATAGGCCTGCGCCATGAGCAGGGTAGAGAAGCCGACGCCGCAGCCTATGTCCGCGACCCTGATACCCGCGTGCAGCCTGGCCTCCACGCCGTCGAGCGCGGGTATCCATGCCTGCACGATATTGTTGACATAGCCGGGGCGGAAGAAGGCGCCGGTCGCGCAGAAGAGACAGCCGGCATGGTCGCCCCAGCGGACGCCGGTGCCGTTGCGGAAACATTCCTCTACTTTGGGTTCCGCCTCGACCATGGCGGCGACCATTTCATAGGCGGCGACCAGATAAACCGGGCTGTCGGCATTATGAAAGACCATCGCTTGTTCTGGCGAGAGGCTGAACTGGCCGCTGGCCGGATCGAAATCGACATAGCCATTGGCCGCCTGCGCCATTGCCCATTCGCGGACATAGCGTTCATGCAATCCGCCGGCGCGCTGCGCCAACTCGGCGGAGGTGGCCGGCCCGGTCGCCAGCGCATCGAACAGGCCGAGCCGGACGCCCAGCCGCACCGTGGGCACGCTCATCGCGCCGCCCAGGTCGCCCAGCATCTTGCCCACAAAGGCGTTCAGTTTCGCTTCGTCGATCGGTGCGGCCATGGCTGCGCTTCTCCCGCTGGAGCATCGTGCGCAAAAGTGGGGACCGGTTTTGCGCTTAAACCGATGCGAAAACAAAAACTGGAGCGCGCAACCTGTGTCCGATCCAACGCAGCGCGATCCGGACGCCCGACTCTGCGGCCGGACGAATGCGGCGGGAGAATAGCAGATGGCGCAACGCGCTGCGCGTATGGAAACGGGGCTTTGGAGTTAGGGCTTTAGGCTAGCATGGCAAGCGGTGATTCTTCATATAGGCTTGACGCTGCGCGGACGACGACCATCAAGGATGGAAAAGATGAGGAATATAGTCGCCACCATCGGCGCTATCACGCTTATTGCGGGGCAAGAGCAAGCGGCCGGGCAGGCCGAGCCGACGCCTATGGTGCGCATCGCCGAACTGGAGATCGAACCTGCCCAACTAGATGCCTACAAAGCTATGCTTGCCGAAGAACAGGAATCGTCGGTCCGGCTAGAACCCGGCGTATTGATGCTGCATTCGGTGGCGATCGCCGACGATCCCACCCAGATACGGTTGCTGGAAGTCTATGCCAGCCGCTCTGCCTATGAGGCGCATATCAAGTCGCCGCATTTCCTGAAATACAAGACATCCACCGAGAAGATGGTGCGATCGCTCAAGTTGATCGACACGCGGCCGATCCTGCTTTGCGCCAAATCCGCTCAACAGGGAATGACCGCGCCGAGCTGCAAATGAAGCATCAGGCGCGTATGACGATTGCGCGCCCTTGCGGGGTCAGGCTGCCCGACGCTCGGCCAATTCCAGTTCCAGCCGGTCCCAGATTTCCACCAGCGCCGATACCAGGTCGCGCATCATCTCTTCGGTATGGGCCGGGCCGGGGGTGAAGCGCAGGCGTTCCGTGCCGCGGGGGACGGTGGGATAGTTGATAGGCTGCACATAGGCGCCATATTCGGCCAACAGGATATCGCTGATCCGCTTGGCCTTGACCGGGTCGCCGACCATCAGCGGCACGATATGCGTGACCGATGGCATGACCGGCAGGCCGGCTTCGGCCATCAGGCGCTTGAGCAGCGCGGCAGATGCCTGCTGGCCTTCGCGCTCTGCGCTCGAACCCTTGAGATGACGCACGCTCGCCAGCACGCCGGCGACCAGCACGGGCGAGAGTGATGTCGTGAAGATGAAGCCGGGTGCATAGCTGCGGATCACGTCGATGATCATCTGGTCGGCCGCGATATAGCCGCCCATGACGCCGAACGCCTTGCCGAGCGTGCCTTCGATGATGGTGAGGCGACCGGCGACGTCGTCGCGTTCCGAAATGCCGCCGCCGCGCGCACCATACATGCCCACGGCATGGACTTCATCGCAATAGGTGAGGGCGTTATATTCGTCGGCGAGGTCGCAGATCGCCGCGATCGGCGCGATGTCGCCGTCCATCGAATAGACGCTCTCGAACGCGATCAGTTTGGGCGCGTCTGGGTCTTCGGCGGCAAGCAGTTCGCGCAGATGGTCGACGTCGTTGTGGCGGAAGACGCGCTTTTCGCAGCCCGAATTGCGGATGCCCGCGATCATCGAGGCGTGGTTCAACTCATCCGAGAAGATGATGCAGCCCGGCAGCAGCTTGGCGAGTGTGGAGAGCGTCGCTTCGTTCGAGACATAGCCCGAGGTGAAGAGCAGGGCGCCTTCCTTGCCATGCAGATCGGCCAGTTCGCCTTCCAGGTCGACATGATAATGGGTGTTGCCGCCGATATTGCGGGTGCCGCCAGAGCCGGCGCCGACATCATGGAGTGCTTCCTCCATGGCGGCGACGACCTTGGGATGCTGGCCCATCGCGAGATAGTCGTTGGAGCACCAGACGGTGATGGGCTTGGGACCGTTATGGCCGTGGAAGCAGCGTGCGTTGGGAAACGCACCCTTGTTGCGCAGGATGTCGATGAACACGCGATAGCGGCCTTCGCTGTGGAGCCGGTCGATCGCCTGCGAAAAGATGTGCTTGTAATTCACTACGCCTGTCTTCCCGTTTCTTCGCGCGTTCTTTTGCCGCTGCGTTATCCTCTGCCCGTGATGATGCATTTACCCATGCGCGTCCGTCTTTTCCAGCGATAACCGCTCGCAAGTCCAAGTGGAAATCCTTATCAGACTGATAGAGGCAATTGCCAATTGGACAAATGGCCCATGGGCATCACAGCGCCTCAATGCTGTTCAGGCCATAGGTGGCGAGCGCGGGGCGCAGCGCTTCCTGCCGTTCGTCGATCCGGGTGAAGACGGCGGTACCCGGCGACCGGGCTTCGGGCCAGGACTGGCCCTGCGTCAGATGGAGGATGCGCCGGGCGATGCCTTCGCCGCCGTGGACGAAGCCCATCGGATGCGGCGCGGCAGCGGCAAGTTCCTGTTCCACCAATGGAAAATGCGTGCAGGCAAGGACGACCATGTCCATCCGGTCGCCACCGGGCTGATCGATGAGGCCGGCGAGCGCATCGCGGGCGATGGCCGGGTCGAGCGCTTCGCCGCGCAGCTTGGCTTCTGCAAGCTGGACGAGCGCGGCCGAGCCGTGGCGCAGCACGATGCAGTCCGCGCCATGTTCGGCGGCGAGCCGGTCGACATAGGGCTGGCGCACGGTGGCGTCGGTGCCGAGTACGCCGAAGACGCGGCTTTTGGACAGTAGGGCGGCGGGCTTGATCGCCGGGACGGTGCCCACGACCGGAATGTCGAGCGCGGCGCGCACATGCTGGAGCGCGATGGTCGAGGCGGTGTTGCAGGCGATGACGGCAAGGCGCGGGCGATAGCGCTCTACCAACCGGCCGAGCAGGGTGGGCACGCGCGCGGCGATTTCCGTCTCGCTCTTCGTGCCATAGGGGAAGCCGGCGCTGTCGGCGGCATAGACGATGGACGCGTTCGGGAGCGCCGCGCGGGCCGGCGCCAGGATGGACAATCCCCCCACGCCGGAATCGAAGAAGAGGATGGGAGCGTCTGGTGCGACCGTCATGCGCGCCTGTGTCGCGACATGGGATCAGGCTGTCAACGGGCGGTGCTTGCAAAGCAGCGCTCCGCCTGCCACCTCGCCCGCCTGATCCAGGAGGCGATGATGACCGAACGCAGCATGAAGCAGAAGATGATCGCGGGCGAACCCTATCATGCCAACGCCCCCGAGATCATCGCCGATCAACTGGCGGCGGCGGAATGGATGCGGCGGTTCAACGTCACCCTGCCGCCTGAGCGGGATGCGCTGCTGCGCGAAAGGCTCGGTGCGGTCGGAGCCGGATCGACGATCCGTCCGCCTTTCCATTGCGACTATGGTTTCAACATCTTTCTGGGCGACGGCGTGTTCCTGAACTTCAATTGCGTCATTCTGGATGTGGTCGAGGTAAGGATCGGCGACGGGACGCAGATCGGCACGGGGGTGCAGATATTGACCGCCGACCATCCGCGCGACCCGGCCGAGCGCGCCACCGGTATCGAATGGGGCAGGCCGATCCGCATCGGGTGCAATGCGTGGATCGGTGGCGGGGCGATCATCCTGCCCGGCGTGACCATCGGCGACGACGCCGTGGTAGGGGCTGGCAGCGTGGTCACGCGGGATGTGCCCGCGGGCAAGACCGTGGTGGGCAATCCGGCGCGGGTCCGATAGGCGGCCGCTGGGCGCTCAGCGGACCGACGCGGGCAGATCTGCGAGCAATTGCCGCAGGGCAGCGAGGCAAGCTTCATATTTTGCCTTGTCGTCCTCCGCTTCGGACTGACGGAGCAGGTCGAGATCGCCGCGCAACTGATCGATGCGGCTGACCGCCATGTCGTGCTTCACCTGATCGATCCGCCTTTTCAACTTCGCCAGTTCGGTGAAGGCATCGTGAGTGCCCGCGTCCGACTGGCGCTGAACCAACGCCTCTACCGCGTCGAGCAGCTTGCCGATCTGGCGGCCATAGCTTTCGACCGCCACGATCGCCTGTTCGGTTTCGGGCGCGCTGCTGTTGTGGCCGTTGATCGTCAGATTGGCGAAGGACCAGCCATTGTTGAAGGATTGCATCAGCTTCTGGGGCGCCAGCGCCATGCTGGTCCAGGAGCGGAAGAAAGTGTCGATGAGATCCGGCTTTTGACTGGCGGGCATGGCTGCTCCGGTGGTTCGGGGATAGCAGTTCGGAAAACCTAGACGAACGACATGCCAAATCAAGTTATGGCCGGGCACAATCGTGCGATCACGCTTGGCCATTGCTCTGTGCGCCTGTCACGCTATGGTCGCGCGCAACTTTTAGAGCAGGACAGCCGATTGTATCGGCTGTCCTGCTCTGGTCTTTTGATTTTCCGCGTTTTCCGAGGCAGCAGGTGTTCCACCTGCTTCGAAAACGCTTTATCGGCGAATTTCATGACACCTCCCTGGCTTCTTCCCGCTTTCGTCCTGGTGCTGGGCTATCTGCTCGGTTCCATCCCCTTCGGCCTTCTGTTGACGCGCTTCACCGGCGCGGGCGACCTGCGCAAGATCGGGTCGGGCAATATCGGTGCGACCAATGTGCTGCGCACCGGGCGCAAGGGGCTGGCGGCGGCGACGTTGCTGCTCGATCTGCTGAAGGGCGCGGCGGCGGTGCTGATCGGCGCGGCGCTGGTCGACGGCGGTGGGCCGATGGCGGGGGCGATGGCCTTTATCGGCCATTGCTATCCGGTCTGGCTGCGCTTTGCCGGGGGCAAGGGCGTGGCGACGATGATGGGCGTGGTGACGGCGATGTACTGGCCCGCCGGGATCGTCTTCGCGCTGGTATGGCTGGGCGCGCTGTTCGGGACGAAATGGTCGTCGGTCGGCGGCATGTCAGCGGCGGTGAGCGCGCCGATCGCCATGTGGGTGTTCGGGCGGATCGACCTGGTGCCGGTCAGCCTTGCGCTCGCGCTGATCGTACTGTGGCGGCATCGCGCCAATATCGCCCGGCTGATGAAGGGCGAGGAACCCAAGGTCGGCAAGTCCAAGGGCGCTTCCACCGAATGAGCGAGCGTGAGCGGTTCGACCGGCTGCGGCTTATCCGCTCTCCCCGGATCGGCCCGGTCAGCTATCGGCAATTGCTCGCTCGGTTCGGCACGGCGGGGGAAGCGTTGCGCGCCATTCCCGATCTCGCCGCGCGTGGTGGCGGCAAGGCGAGCGTTGCGGATGCCGGCGCGGTGGAGCGGGAGATTGCCGCTTCGCGGGCGCTGGGCGCGCGTTACCTGCTGATGGGCGATGCCGATTATCCCGCGCTGCTCGACCAGATGGACGGCGCGCCGCCCGCGCTGATCGTGCGGGGCGATGTGGGGCTGGCGGTGAAGCCCTGCGTCGCGATGGTCGGCGCGCGCAATGCGTCGGCGGCGGCGTGTCGCTTTGCGCGGATGCTGGCGCAGGAACTGGGGCAGCGCGGCGCGGTCGTCGTATCCGGGCTGGCGCGGGGTATCGATACGGAGGCGCATCGCGGGTCGATCGAAAGCGGTACGATCGGCGTGATCGCCAGCGGCATCGACGTGGTTTTCCCACCGGAAAACAGGGATTTGCAGGGGCAGGTCGCGGATGCGGGCTTGCTCGTCACCGAGCATCCGCCCGGCGTCCAGCCGCTCGCCCGCCATTTCCCGGCGCGCAACCGGATCATCGCCGGGCTGGCGCTCGGCACGGTGGTCGTGGAGGCGGCGCCCAAGTCCGGGTCGCTCATCACCGCGCGGCTGGCTGGCGAGGCGGGGCGCGAGGTGATGGCGGTGCCGGGATCGCCGCTCGACCCGCGGGCGCAGGGCTGCAATTCGCTGATCCGCGAGGGCGCTATCCTTGTCCAGAATGGTGCGGACATCATGGAAGCGATCGGCGGCTTCGATCCGCGCATGGTCCGGCAGGGCAGCTTCGACTTCATCGGCGAGCCGGTGTCGAGCGACGTCGTGGAGCAGGATCGTTCGACGGTGATCGCGTTGCTGGGAGTGGCGCCGGTGCCGGTGGACGAAGTCATTCGCCTGTCGGGCCTGTCGCCTGCGGTGGTGCAGACGGTGCTGCTGGAATTGGAACTGGCCGACCGGCTGGATCGGCTGGCCGGGGGGCGAGTGAGTGCGAGATGAGCAGATCACGCGAGCAAATCACTGGCGCCGGCCCAGTCTCTTGCCTACATCGGCCACAGCTTGACGTGACCAATCACGACCATCCACACTCGCGCGTGTACGTGAGAGATTTCCAAATCGGGGCCTGAATGCAGCTTGTCATCGTCGAATCGCCGGCCAAGGCGAAGACCATCGAGAAATATCTGGGCGGCGATTTCCATGTCCTCGCCAGCTACGGTCATATCCGCGACCTGCCGGCCAAGGACGGGTCGGTCGATCCCGATGCGGGCTTTGCCATGCAGTGGGAAAATTATGGCGACAAGGGCAAGCAGCTCAAGGCCATCGCCGACGAGGCGAAGAAGGCGACGCGATTGATCCTGGCGACTGACCCTGATCGCGAAGGGGAAGCGATCAGCTGGCATGTGCAGGAAGTGCTGCGCGCCAAGAAGGCGCTGCCGCAGACGGTCGACCGGGTGACGTTCAACGCGATCACCAAGGCGGCGGTGCTGGACGCGATGGCCAAGCCGCGCGCGCTGGACGAGGATCTGATCGACGCATACCGGGCGCGCCGTGCGCTCGACTATCTGGTGGGCTTCACCCTGTCGCCGGTGCTGTGGCGCAAGCTGCCCGGCGCGAAATCGGCGGGCCGCGTCCAGTCGGTCGCGTTGCGGCTGGTGGTCGAGCGCGAGCGCGAGATCGAAAGCTTCAGCGCTCAAGAATATTGGTCGGTCGCGGCCGAGATGGAGCAGGGCGGGCAGGGCTTCACCGCGCGTCTCGTCCGCTGGAAGGGCGAGAAGATCGACCGCCTGACCATCGGCAAGGAAGGTGACGCCATGGCGGCCAAGGCCGATGTGGAGGCCGGGCGCTTCACCGTCGACAAGGTCGAGACGAAGCCGCTCACCCGCAATCCCCCGCCGCCCTTCACCACATCGACGCTGCAACAGGAGGCCGCGCGCAAGCTGGGTTTCTCCGCCAGCCACACGATGCGGATCGCGCAGCAACTCTACGAGGACGGCGCGATCACCTATATGCGTACCGACGGCGTGCAGATGGACGGCAGCGCCATTTCCGCCGCGCGCAAGGCGATCGCGGATCGCTATGACGGCGGCTACCTGCCCGAAAAGCCGCGCCAGTATCAGACCAAGGCCAAGAATGCGCAGGAAGCGCACGAGGCCATCCGTCCGACCGAATTCGGCCGCGACAAGGTGGGGTCCGGCGATCATGCGCGCCTCTACGACCTGATCTTCAAGCGCGCGCTGGCGAGCCAGATGGCGTCGGCGCGACTGGAGCGGACCACGATCGATCTGGTCGACGGCACCGGCCAGCACGCCCTGCGCGCCACCGGGCAGGTGGTGATGTTCCCCGGCTTCCTCGCCCTCTATGAGGAAGGCCGCGACGACAGCGACGACGACGACAGCAAGATCCTGCCACGCATGGCGCAGGGCGACGCCCCGGCCAAGAAGAAGGTGACGGCCGAGCAGCATTTCACCCAGCCGCCGCCGCGCTTTTCGGAAGCGTCGCTGGTGAAGCGGCTGGAGGAGCTGGGGATCGGGCGTCCGTCCACCTATGCTTCGACGCTTCAGGTGCTCAAGGACCGCGACTATGTGCGGATCGAGAAGAACCGCTTCTTCGCCGAGGAGAGCGGGCGGCTGGTGACGGCTTTCCTGGAGCGTTTCTTCGAACGCTATGTGTCTTACGACTTTACCGCTGGTCTTGAGGACGAACTGGACGAGATTTCCGGCGGCCGCGCCCAGTGGCAGGAAGTGCTGGAAGCCTTCTGGAAGGACTTCAAGCCCAAGACCGCCGAGGTGATGGAGCAGAAGCCGTCCGACATCACGGCGGAGCTGGACAAGTTTCTGGAGCCGATGCTGTTCCCGCCCAAGGCGGACGGCAGCAACCCGCGTGCCTGCCCGATGTGCGGCGACGGGCAATTGGCGCTGCGGGGCGGTCGCTTCGGCGCGTTCGTCGCCTGCTCCAACTATCCGGAGTGCAAATATACCCGCAAGTTCGGCCAGCCGGGCGGCAAGGATGGCGAGGACACCGGGCCGGAAGTGCTGGGCCAGCATCCCGAGACCGGGCAGGACATCGTCAAGAAATCCGGCCGCTTCGGCCCCTATATCGAGATGGGCGAAGGCAAGGAAGCCAAGCGCGGGTCGATCCCCAAGGATCTGCCCGATGGCGAGATGACCCTCGACTGGGCCATCAAGCTGCTGAGCCTGCCGCGCGAAGTCGGCCTGCACCCGGAAACGGGCTTGCCGATCGTCGCCAATATCGGCCGTTTCGGTCCCTATCTGCTGCATGACGGCAAATATGGCCGCCTGTCATCGACCGCGGAGATTTTCGAGGTCGGTATGAACATGGCGGTCGCGAAGCTGGCCGATGCCGCGAACAGGGGCGGGCGCGGGTCGTCCTCGCGCGAGCCGCTCAAGGTGCTGGGCAAGCATCCGCGCACCGAGGCGGAGATCAAGCTGATGGCGGGCCGCTATGGTCCCTATGTCACCGACGGCACGACCAATGCCACCCTGCCCAAGACGATCGAGCAGGATGCGCTGACTCTGGAAGAAGCGGCGCAACTGATCGACGCGCGCGCGGCCGCTGCACCTGCCAAGAAGGGCAAGAAGGCGCCGGCGAAGAAAAAAGCTGCACCCAAGAAGGACGCAGCTGCAAAGAAGCCCGCAGCCAAGAAGGCACCCGCCAAGAAGAAGGCTGAGGCGGCGGAGTAAGTGGCAATTGGTGCTCCTGCGAAAGCAGGAGCCCATTTCAGCTCAGCATGATTGCGCCGGCGATGATGATCCCGGTGGCCACCATTGCCGCTGCCAGCCATTTCGCGGCCTTCAGCAAGGCTATGTCGGAAAGGCCATGGCGGCTGTCTTTATCTTCCAGCTTGCGGGTAAGCGCCCGGAGCAGGCGCGGCGCATCGTCGCTGATCCGCGAGAGTTCGAGCAGCAGGGCGACCGTCTTTTCCGGAGCATGGGCCGCCGCGATGCGGTTCATCACGAGCCGTCCGCGCGCCTTTTGCAGCGCATCGGACAGGTCGAATCCCGGCTGGATCGCGCCCAGCACGCCGTCCATGGTGATCAGCGCCTTGAAGATGAGGGCGAGGTCAGGCGGCAGGACGAGGCCTTCCTTGCGCAGCAGCGGGAAGAAATCGGCGACCAGTTGCCCCAGCACCAGCGGGCCGCTGCCATGGCGGGCGACCAGTTGTTCGGCGGCGGAGAGGATGGACACGCGGCTGGGCGTGTTGCCCTGCGACCAGATGATGAGCGTGTCGGCCAGTGTCTGCGCGTCGCCTGAACGGAGGGAGAGGATGAAGGCCAGAAATTCCTGTTGCCGCCGGGCGCTGACATGGCCGATGAGGCCGAGGTCGAGCAGGGCGAGGCGGTTGCCGGGCAGGCAGAGCAGATTGCCGGGATGCGGGTCGCCATGGAAGCGGCCGTTGACCAGCACCATGTCGAGGACGAGTGCGGCGCCGAGGTCGGCGATGGCCGCGGGGTCGATGCCGGCGGCGCGCAGCATGTCGCCGTCGCGTGGCGGGATGCCCTCCACATAGTCCATCACCAGCACGGTTTCGCTGCTGAAGCGCCAGTGGATTGCCGGAACGACGACGGCAGAATTGGCGGTCAGGTCTTCGCGTAGCCGGTCGGCGTTGCGGCCTTCATTGGTGAAATCCAGTTCCTCCAGCACCGTATCGAGCAGCTGCTTCACCAGCGCCTGCGGCTGGAAGCGGCGGGCTTCGCGGCTGCTGGCTTCGACGATGCCGGCGAGGTGGGTGATGAGGCGCAGGTCCGCCTGCATCGCCTTGCGGATGCCGGGGCGGCGGATCTTCACCACCACCTCGCGCCCGTCATGCAGCATGGCACGGTGCACCTGCGCCATGGAGGCGGCGGCGAGCGGGACCGGATCGAAACGGGCGAAGGCCGTTTCGGGCGGTTCGCCAAGGGCTTCTTCGAGGCGCGGGCGAAGGATATCGAAGGGGAGCGTCGGGGCGCTGCTGTGCAGCTTCTCGAACTCGGCGATCCAGCCTGGCGGAAGCAGGTCCGCGCGGGTGGCGAGTATCTGGCCCAGCTTCACATAGGTCGGGCCGAGCGCTTCGAGCGCCTGGCGCGTGCGAGCCGGGAGATCGGGTGCGTCTTTGGTTTCCGGATTGCCGTTCTTTGCCAGCCCCAGCCGGGCGAGCAGCATGTCGAGGCCGAAGCGCGTGGCGATGGCGGTGATGTCGGCGAGCCGGTCCCGGTCGCGGGCGGCCACGATGATCGTCTTGAGCATGGTGGCTCAACGACCGGGCGTGGGTGAATGTTTCGGGAGGGGAATGTATCGCCCTCCCGTCCATTCCGTCAGGGCGGGATCAGTCCACCCAGTCGAGGCCGATGTCGCGGTAGATGAAGCGGTCGTCTTCCCAGTCTTCCTTTACCTTGACGTGCAGGTAGAGGTGGACCTTGACGCCCAGGAGGTTGGCCAGTTCGGCGCGGGCTTTCGAGCCGATTTCCTTGAGGCGCTGGCCGCCCTTGCCCAGCACGATGGCGCGCTGGGTCGGTCGGGCGACGAGGATCTGCTGGTGGATTTCGACGGAGCCGTCGTCGCGTTCCTTATACTGCTCCGTATCGACCGCCGCCGCGTAGGGGAGTTCGGCATGCAACTGGTGATAGAGCTGTTCCCGCGTGATTTCCGCCGCCAGCATGCGGTCGGTGGCGTCGGACACCTGATCTTCGGGGAAGTGCCACGGGCCTTCGGGCATGGCGTTGGCGAAGGCGGTCTTCAGTTCGGCAAGGCCATCACCGGTCTGGGCGGAGATAAAGAAGGTCTCCTCGAAGCCGACGCGCTCGTAAAGCTTCTGGGTGTGGACCAGCAGCTTTTCCTTGATCGCGATGTCGACCTTGTTGAGGATCAGCCACTTGCGTTCGGGGCGGTGGACCAAAGCCTCAATGATGGGTTCCATCTTGGGACCAAGGCCGGCCTTGCCGTCGACGATCAGGGCGATGAGATCGGCCCCCTGCGCGCCGCCCCAGGCGGCCTGCACCATCGCGCGGTCGAGCCGGCGGCGGGGCGCGAAGATGCCGGGCGTATCGACCAGCACGAGCTGCGCATCGCCTTCGATCGCGACGCCCATGACGCGGGTGCGCGTGGTCTGCGCCTTGGGGCTGGTGATCGCCACCTTCTGCCCCACCAGCGCGTTCACCAGCGTCGACTTGCCCGCGTTGGGCGCACCCACGATCGCGACGACGCCGCAGCGCTGGGATTCCATATCAACCGTCAAATTCATTCCATCCGTTCAAATGCGTGGCCAGCCCGCGAAATGCAGGATCGCGCCATAGCATAAATTTCGCTTAGCCTGCGAGCTTCTCCAGCAGCGCCTTGGCCGCTGCCGTTTCCGCTTCCTGTTTCGACCCGCCGGTGGCGCTTGCTTCGCCTGCGCCCTTGATCGAGACGGTCACGGTGAAGCGCAGCGCGTGCTGTGGGCCAGAGCGGTCGGTCATGACATATTCGGGGGGCTTGCGCTTGTTGGCGGCGGCCCATTCCTGAAGGTAGGATTTGGGGTGGCGCGGGGCGCTGGTCTGGGTGTCGACCCGGTTGCCCCAGAGGCGGCGGACGAGCGCGCGCGCTTCTTCCAGTCCGCCCTCCAGATAGAGCGCGCCGATCAGCGCCTCCATCACGTCGCCCAGCACATTGTCGCTGTCGGCCGCGCCGTCGTCACGCGCCTGCTTGCCCAGGATCAGATGTTTGGGCACGCCGGCCCCGCGCGCGATCTCCGCGCAGGTTTCGCCCGACACCAGCGCATTGTAGCGGCGGGACAGCTTGCCTTCGGGTTCATCGGTGAAGCGTTCATAGACCCATTCGCCTATCAGCAGGCCCAGGATGCGGTCGCCCAGAAATTCCAGCCGCTCATAATTGACCGCCTTGGCGCTGCCATGGGTCAGCGCCTGTTCGAACGCGGCCCGGTTCTTCGGGGCGCGGCCGATCAGTTCCTTCAGCCAGCCATCCGTGTCCGGCCTATGCGAACTCAAGCTCAAAAGCCTTCCCCGATCCGGCTCCAGCGCGCGGCGGTGAACCAGGTCCAGGGGAGCAGCCAGTTGGCGCTGCCATCGGTCGAGAAGACCGAGATCATCGCCTTGCCGACGAGATTCTTTTCCGGAACCAGGCCGATGCCGCCGCCCTCGACCGCCGGGAAGCGGCTGTCGGCGCTGCGGTCGCGATTGTCGCCCATCATGAAGAGATGGCCTTGCGGCACCAGCACCGTGTCGCGATCGTCCGCCGCGCCGTCGGGCAGCAGGTCGAGCACATTGTAGCTCTTGCCGCCCGGCAGCGTCTCGCGGAACTGCGGGTAGCGGCACTGCTTGCCACCGCCGGACGCGGGTTCCTCGAAATCGGGACGATAGCAGGGGGAGGCGCTGCCTTCCTTGGCGGCGGCGTCGACCATGTTGGGCGTCACCGGGATGACGAGGTCGGCGACCTTCTGCTTGGGAATGGCCTGGCCGTTCAGATAGACGGTCCCGCCGCGCACCGCGATCATGTCGCCGGGCAGGCCGATGACGCGCTTGATATAGTCGTTCTTCTGGTTCGGCGGCGCCTTGAACACCACCACGTCGCCGCGTTCGGGCGTGGAGGCCAGGATTCGGCCGGGGATCAGCGGGATACCGAAGGGCAGCGAATAGCGCGAATAGCCATAGGGCCATTTGGCGACCAGCAGATAATCGCCGATCAGCAGGCGCGGCTGCATCGATTCCGACGGGATGTTGAAGGGCGAGATGATGAAGCTGCGCAGGATGAAGACGAACAGGCCCAGCTTGGCGAGAAACCATAGGAAATCCCGCGTTTCGGATTTTGCGCTCATGCGTGTTCGTCTTTTCCTTCGTTTCGCCCCGAAAAGGGGCCGTCGCGGCTTTTGCGGTGTCCTAAAGGCTGCGTCAAGCACGGTGGATGGTGCATTGCACACCGGACCTGTCTAAGCAGAGGGAGAATCGACCGGTGCAGCGTCGATCTCGACCAACATCATTAGAGGATATTGCATGACCAGCCCTGCACTGCCCGGTCCCTTGGCGGCCATCGCCGCGCTTCCGCAAGCAGACCTCAAATCCATTTTCACCACCGATCCCGACCGCCTGTCCAAGCTGGTGCTGAGCCAGGGGCCGATCCGGTTCGACTGGTCCAAGACCCATCTGACCGACGACCTGATGGCCGGCTTCCTGAAGCTGGCCGAGGAACAGGGCTTTGCCGCGCAGCGTGATGCGCTGTTCGCGGGCGAGGCGGTCAACAATACCGAAGGCCGCGCCGCCGAACATCCCGCCGAGCGGGGCGAGGGTAATGCGCAGAGCGTTGCGCAGGCGAAGATGCTGCACCAGCGGATGCGCGCGCTCATCGATGCGATCGAAGCGGGTGCGCTGGGCGAGATTCGTCATATCCTGCATATCGGCATCGGCGGATCAGCGCTGGGACCGGACCTGATCATCGACGCGCTGGACGGCGAGGGCATCCGCTATGACGTGGCGATCGTGTCCAATGTCGACGGCACCGCGCTGGAGCGGGCGCTCGACAGCTTCGATCCCAACTACACGCTGATCGCCGTGGCGTCGAAGACCTTCACCACGACCGAGACGATGCTGAACGCCGCCAGCGCGATCAACTGGATGGTCGAGGCGGGCGTCGAGGATCCCTATGGCCGGGTCATCGCGCTGACGGCTGCGCCCGACAAGGCCATCGAATGGGGCGTGGACGAAACCCGCATCCTGCCCTTCGCGGAAAGCGTGGGCGGGCGCTATTCGCTCTGGTCCTCGATCGGCTTCCCGGCGGCGCTGTCGCTGGGCTGGGACGCGTTCGAGAGCCTGCTGGAAGGCGCGGCGGCGATGGACCGGCATTTCCGCCTGTCCGATCCGCGCGAGAATGCGCCGCTGATCGCGGCCTTCGTCGACCAATATTATACGCGGGTTCTGGGCTGCCAGACGCGCGCGCTGTTCGCCTATGACGAGCGGCTGAAGCTGCTGCCTTCCTACCTCCAGCAGCTGGAGATGGAGAGCAACGGCAAGAGCGTGAAGCGCGACGGCACGCCGGTCGACGGGCCGACCGCGCCGATCACCTGGGGGGGCGTCGGCACCGACGCGCAACATGCGGTGTTCCAGCTGCTGCATCAGGGCACGATCCTGACCCCGGTCGAGTTCATCGCCTCGATCGAGCCGGGTCATGTGCTGGATGCGGCGCATCACCGCGCGTTGCTGGTCAACTGCTTCGCGCAGGGCGCGGCGCTGATGCGCGGTAAGGAGAATGCGGCGGACCCGGCACGGGCCTATCCGGGCAACCGGCCGTCGACCACCATCCTGGTCGATGACGTGACCCCCGAAGTGGTCGGCGCGCTGATCGCCTTCTACGAACATCGCACCTTCGCCAATGCCGTGCTGATGGGCATCAACCCCTTCGACCAGTTCGGCGTCGAACTGGGCAAGGAAATCGCCAAGTCGATCGAGGCCGATGGTCCGACCGGCTTCGATCCGTCGACCATGGCGCTGATCGACATCGCGCTGGGCGGGGAGTAACCACAACAGCCGTTCGTTTCGAGCCCTTCGACTGCCTGCCTTCAGCAGGCGCTCAGGATAAACTTCATCGCCAACGGCGATGAAGTCGAGAAACGCTTCTCGACACGCTCGAAGCGAACGGAGGTGGTTTTGCTACCAGCAAGAATATTCCCATTTGTAACTCCGTGCCTCACCCGCCATATCCCGCCTCAACTTTTTGATGGCGCATCGCTTGGGCGGAAAACCGGTACCCGTTTTTCCGCGCGATGCGCCGAGCGGAGGCAGGCATGAGCGAGTTTGATTTCGACCTTTTCGTCATTGGCGCCGGTTCGGGCGGCGTGCGGGCGTCGCGCGTGGCGGCGGCGCATGGCGCGAAGGTTGCTGTGGCGGAGGAATATCGGGTCGGGGGTACCTGCGTCATCCGCGGTTGCGTGCCCAAGAAGCTGCTCATCTATGGCGCGCATTTCGCCGAGGATCTGAAGGACGCGCGCCGCTTCGGCTGGGACGTGCCGGAATGCGGGTTCGAATGGGCGACCCTGCGCGACAATGTGCTGGCGGAGGTCGATCGGCTGGAAGGCCTTTATGGCAACACGCTCAGCAGCCACAAGGTGGAAGTGATCCGCGAGCGCGCGACCATCACAGGGCCGCATAGCGTCAAGCTGGCCGGCGGGCGCGAGGTGACGGCGAAGACGATCCTGGTCGCGACCGGCGCCTGGCCGCTGATCCCTGAAGTGGAGGGCGCGGAACATGGCATCACCTCCAACGAGGTGTTCCATCTGGACGAATGCCCGAAGCGGATCGTGATCGTCGGTGGCGGCTATATCGCCAATGAATTTGCCGGCATTTTCCACCAGTTCGGCAGCCATGTGACGATGGTCAATCGCGGCAGCGACCTGCTGCGCGGCTATGACGCGCAGATTCGTGACCGGCTGCTTCAGATTTCCATGACCAAGGGGATCAATTTCCGCTTCAACGCGAAGATGGAGCGGATCGAGAAGAATGAGGACGGTACGCTCTGCGTCCGCTTCAAGGATGGCGATCCGGTCGCGGCGGACGTGGTGCTGTTCGCCACCGGGCGCAAGCCGATGACCGACGGGCTGGGGCTGGAGACGGCCGGGGTCGAACTGGACGACAAGGGCGCGATCAAGGTCGACGACTATAGCCAGACGACGTGCCAGAGCATCTATGCCGTGGGTGACGTCACAGACCGGCTGCAACTCACACCGATCGCCATTCGGGAAGGCCATGCCTTTGCCGACAGCGTGTTCGGCGGCAACAAGCGCAAGGTCGACTATGCCTGCGTGCCGTCAGCCGTGTTCAGTCATCCGCCGCTCGCCGGCGTGGGTCTGACCGAGGCGGAGGCGAAGAATAAATATGGCACCGTGAAGGTCTATACGTCCGACTTCCGGCCGATGAAGAATGTGCTGGCCGGCCGGGACGAACGGTCGCTCTACAAGATGGTCGTGGATGCGACGACCAACAAGGTCGTGGGGCTGCACATGATCGGGCCGGATGCACCGGAGATTTTGCAGGCGGCCGCCATTGCGGTGAAGGCTGGCCTGACCAAGCAGGATTTCGACGACACCGTCGCGCTGCATCCCAGCATGGCGGAGGAACTGGTGCTGCTGAAATAGCGAAATGGTGTTCCTGCGAACGCAGGAACCCAGGGCCATCAGGCGCTGTACGTTGAACCCTGGGCTCCTGCTTCCGCAGGAGCACGGTTAGTTCGCCACGAACGTTACCACCAGCGCGTCGCGCCAGGCGGGGTGCGCCGGGTCGAGCGGATGGATCTCCGTCACGCCGTGCAGGATGCGGTGGTCGTCGATCAGCATCGTGTCGCCCGGCTGGACCAGGGTGAACTCGCCGAGCGGCGTACCGTCAGGCGCGCCGATGCGGGTGACGCCTTCGCGCACGTTGCGGCGCTCGACCAGCATCACCATCACCCGGTCGACGCCGTCGCGGTGCATGCCCTCCGGGGTCGGGCGGCCATTTTCGCCGGGCTTCGCCTCGATGCGGAACTGGTGGAGTTCGACATGCCAGTCGCCTTTGCGGCCGGGATCGAAGCTGTCGGCGCACCAGGTGAGGATTGCCTGCATGGCGGGCATGGCGACGGTCGCATCCTCGACCGGATCGAACCAGCGCTGCACGTCGCCGTTCAGCACATTATAGTCGCGGCTCTGATAATGGGGCTGGTGCGGCTGGCGGACGAATGCGCCCGATGTGCAGCGGAACGTCGCGTGGCGGCGGCGGCGATAGCGGCCACCATCGGCCATGTAGAGATCGGGACCAAGATCGTCCCAGCTTCGGGCAAACGCGTCCCAGTTCGTATGGGATATGCCAAGCTGGTCCAGCAGCTCCGCGCCGGGCAGGCGGGCGTAGCCGTCCCGGTTCATGGCGTCTTCGATCGGGGAGAGGCTGTCCGTGTCGCTCATCTTTCGTCCTTAGCGGGGACAAGAGACGAGCGACAGGGCCAGTTTCCGTAAGAAGGATCGCGTTTGGTTCCTCGCTCCCTTCGTGTCGGGCGAAGTCGAGGCACGCGCAGCGCGGGGCGCTTCTCGACTTCGCTCGAAGCGAACGGACTGTGAGCGCCGGTTACGCGATCGTCGGGATCATGCCGCCTTCGACCCGCAGCGCGGCGCCGTTGGTCGCGGCGGCGAGCGGGCTGGCGAGATAGGCGACCATCGCGCCGACCTCGTCCGCCTCGATCAGGCGCTTGATCAGCGAAAGCGGGCGCAGCCTGGTGAAGAACTCGGCTTCGCGCTCTGCTTCGGGCGCGTCCTTGTTGTCGACGACCGAACGGATGAAGTCGACGATCCCTTCCGACCGCGTCGGGCCGGGGAGGACGCTGTTGACCGTGACGCCGGTGCCGCGCGTATGTTCGGCGAGGCCGCGCGAGATGGAGAGTTGGGCCGACTTGGTCATGCCGTAATGGATCATCTCGGCAGGCGGGAGCAGGCCGCTCTCGCTGGCGATGAAGATCACGCGCCCCCAATTCTGTTCCAGCATCTTCGGGAAATAGTGGCGGGACAGGCGGGCGCCGCTGACGACGTTGACCTCGAACAGGTGATGCCAGTCATCGTCGCTGATGTCGGCAAAATCCTTCGCCTCGTAGATGCCGAGATTGTTCACCAATATGTCGGTCGCAGGGACGGCGGCGATCAGTGCGGCGGCGCCTTCCGCCGTCGCGGGATCGGCGAGGACGGCGTTGACGCTGGTGCCGATTTCGGCGGCGGCGGCGTCAAGCTTGGCCTGGCTGCGGCCGGTGATGGTGACGGCGACGCCTTCTTCTGCGAGGCGTCTGGCGATGGCGAGGCCGATGCCGGCAGTGGATCCGGTGACGATGGCGCTCTTGCCGGCAAGTTTCAGGTCCATGGGATGCTCCCTTACAAAATGAGACAGCGAACTGGACAATCAGATAGCATTTACGCGATTGATGATTAGATCGCACTTCATCATTTCAGAAGTGAAAATAAGTCATGGATAACCGCTTCGGCGACATAGAGACGTTCCTGATGGTCGCAGGCGAGGGAAGCTTCGCCGCGGCAGCCAAGGCGTTGCGGCTGACGCCGTCGGCGGTCAGCCGGTCGATCGCGCGGCTGGAGCAGCGGCTGGGCGTGCTGCTGTTCCGCCGGTCGACCCGCGCGCTGGCGTTGACAAGGGAAGGGCAGGCCTATCGCGACCGGATGGCGGTGCTGATCGGCGACATGATGGATGTCGAGGCCAGCCTGGGGCAGGACCGCAATGAGCCGCGCGGGCTGCTGCGGGTCAATGCGTCGCCTTCCTTCGGGATCGAGCGGCTGATCCCGATCCTGCCGCGCTTTGCGGAGCGCTATCCGGCGGTGAGCGTCGACCTGACGTTGTCTGACACGATCGTCGATCTGGTTGGGGACCGCGCCGACATCGCCATCCGCATCGGACCGCTGCGCGACACCAGCCTGCGCGCGAAGAAGCTGGGGCATAGCCGCATGGCGCTGGTGGCCAGCCCGGACTATCTGGCGCGGCGAGGGACGCCGCAGACACCTGACGATCTGGACGGGCATGACTGCCTGCGCTTCAGTTTCCGCCGGTCGGTCGACGGCTGGCCCTTCCGCATCGGCAAGCGCATGGTGCAGCGGCCGGTCGAGGGGAAGTTCTTCGGCAATTCTGGCGAGGTGGTCCGTCAGATGGCGGTCGCGGGCTGCGGCATCGCCCGGCATGGCTATTTCCATGTTGAAAGCGATGTGAAGGCCGGGCGACTGGTCGAGATACTAGCGGATTATAATCCCGGCGACGGCGAGGATATCCATGCCCTTTATGCCGCCGAGGATCGTTCGGCGGCGCGGGTGCGGGCGTTTCTGGACTTTCTGGATGACGCCGGTCCGATTGAGGAGTGAAGTGCTGGCAATGCGGATTTCTGCTTGAGGCTCGTTCAAGCTGATGCAGAACAGACATCATCCCGTCGAAGAGGTGCCGATGCTCGACCGCCGTTCATTCCTTGGCAGCGCGGCTGCTGCTTCGGTCGCCCAGCCGATCGGCGCCCAGGCGATGCAATCCGTGCCGCTTCCCACCGCCGATCTGCATGACCGTGACGAAAGCGCCTACTGGGCCGCGCTGCGCAAGCAGTTCCTGATCCCCGCCGATGTCGTGAACCTGAATGTCGGCACGGTCGGTTCCTCCCCGCGCCCGGTGCTGAAGGCGATTTTCGACGGCTTCGAAAGCACCGAGCAAATGACGCAGCCGGGATCGGAGGATTATCCGATCTGGGGCTATGGCGCGAGGGACGAGTATCGCAGGCCGTTCGCGGACTTCATGGGGGCCAGGGTCGAGCAGATGGCGATCCTGCGCAACTGTACGGAGGCGAACAGCTATGTGGCGAACGGCTTCGACATGAAGCCGGGCGACGAGGTACTGATCAGCGACGAGGAACATGGATCGGGCGAGATGCCCTGGATGCTGCGGTCACGGCGCTATGGCGTGGTCGTCAGGAAATTCGCCATGCCCAAGCCGCCGAAAAATGCCGCCGAAATTCTGAACCGTATCAACGACGCGATCACGCCCAGGACGCGGATCATCTTCGTCAGCCATATCAGCACGTCGACGGGCGTGGTGTTGCCGGCGAAGGAAATCGCCGCGCTCGCCCGGTCGAAGGGGATCGTCTCGGCCTTCGACGGTGCGCACGCGCCTGGCATGATCAAGGTCGATCTCAATGACATAGACTGCGATCTTTATACCGGATCGATGCATAAATGGCTGTTCGCGACCAAGGGGACGGGCTTCCTCTATCTGCGCGACAGGGGCGTGATGGATCGGGTGTGGAACACTGTTGCGACTGGCGGCTATGACGATCCCGCGCGCATGGCCGACCGCTATATGCAGATCGGGTCTTCCTGTATCCCCACGCTGATGGGCCTGAATGCCGCAGTGGCGCTGGCCAATCAGATCGGCATGGAGCGGATCGAGGCGCGCAACCGGATGCTTGCGGACTATATCCATGCCGGGATGATGGCGCGCGGCGCGGAAAGCTGGACCTCGCCCGACCCGGCGCTGCGCGGGGCCATCGCGACGGTCAACGTCCCGTCGATCCAGCGAATGGAGTTGCAGGACTGGCTCTGGGCCAATCACAAGGTGCGCATCCGCGGCGGCAATCCCAGCAAATTGCGCCTTGCCACCCCCTATTTCCTGAGCAAGGCGGATATCGACCGTTTCCTCACCCTGTTCGACGCGTTTCGGAAGGTGAGGGGAGCCTAGCCGCATAACAGGTGGGCGGAGCAATTGCACCGCCATCCACTTTGTTCTATGGGCCGCCCAAGCAGCCCCGGCACCCGCTGATCTCCTTCGATTCGCGTTTGCCGGGGTGAACTGTTTTTGGAAAAAGTCAGGAACGCGCATGGCCCGTCGCCGCCAGATCTACGAAGGCAAGGCAAAGATCCTTTACGAAGGCCCGGAGCCGGGTACGATCATCCAGTATTTCAAGGATGACGCTACCGCTTTCAACGCGCAGAAGAAGGGCACGATTTCCGGCAAGGGCGTCCTTAACAACCGCATTTCCGAGCATATCTTCACCCTGCTTGGCCAGATCGGCGTGCCGACCCACTTCATCCGCCGCCTCAACATGCGCGAGCAGCTGGTCCGCCAGGTCGAGATCGTGCCGATCGAGGTCGTGGTGCGCAACGTTGCTGCCGGTTCGCTCAGCAAGAAGCTGGGCATCGAGGAAGGCACGCAGCTGCCCCGCACGCTGATTGAATATTGCTACAAGGACGATGCGCTGGGCGACCCGCTTGTGTCCGAAGAGCATATCGCCTGCTTCGGCTGGGCCACGCAGGAAGAGATGCACGACATCGCCGACATGGCGATCCGCATCAACGACTTCATGTGCGGCCTGTTCGCCGGCATCGGCATCCGCCTGATCGACTTCAAGCTGGAGTTCGGTCGCCTCTATGACGGCGATTACAGCCGCGTCATCCTGGCCGACGAGATCAGCCCGGACGGTTGCCGCCTGTGGGACATGAACACCGGCGAAAAGCTGGACAAGGATCGGTTCCGCCGCGATCTGGGCGGCGAAGTCGAAGCCTATCAGGAAGTGGCGCGCCGCCTGGGCCTGCTGCCCGAGGGGCTGGACACCACCGTCCTCGACCTCGACACGCATCGCAAGAAGCGCGAGAAGGAATAAGCGAAAGGGCCGGCCTTAGAGCAGCTTCCGACCCGATTGCATCGGTTCGGCTGCTCTGAGTTTTTGGTTTGTCGCGTTTTCCGAGTCATCAGGTGATTGGCTGAGCCGAACTTCGTTTCCACCTGATTAGAAAACGCTCTGAGCGCCGGCCTTTTTTTCGCGTTCAGCCTGTCACCGCATCGGCCACCAATTTCAGGCCGAGCAGCACCATCAGCACATAGATGAGCGTGTAGAAGCGCGCCGCGTCGACCCGACGCACCAGCGCCACCCCGGCGAAGGTCGCGGCGATCGCCACCGGCACCAGCATTGCCGTCGCCATCAGGTTCGCGCGCGTGAACTGGCCCAGCGCGGCATAGGCGGGCACCTTCATCCAGTTCATCGTGGCGAAGGCCACTGCCGTAGTCCCGACCAGCATGTCGCGCGGCAGCTTGCGAGGCAACACCCACATCTGAAAGGGCGGCGATCCGGCATGGGCGATCTGGCTGGTGAAGCCGCTGGCGACGCCGAAGAGGAAGCCCACCCAGTCAGGCGAATTGGACGGCAGCACGATCGCGCCCCCGCGTTCCACCCAGAGCCGTTGCAGCCCGAAAATCACCGATATCGCGCCCAGCGCGCCCAGTACCGCGCTTTCCGACACCTGCGCCGCGAAGACATAGCCAAGCCCCACGCCCACCGCCATGCCGGGCAGCATGACCAGCAGGACGTGCCCGTCCCAGCTCCTGCGAAAGGCCCAGACGCTCACCGCGTCCTGAAGGATCAGGATCGGCAGCAGGATCGCCGCGCCGCGTACCGGATCGACGCCCAGCGCCATGATCGGCATTGCCAGCGCGCCGACACCGGCAAACCCGCCTTTGGCGAGGCCGGAAATGACGACGGCGATGATGGCACAGGTGAAATAGACAAGGTCAGGGGTCATGTGGCTTGCGATGGGGAATGTTTCATCGCGGCGCAGGGTGCAATGGCGGATGCCGCCGCGCAACAGTTTCCGGCACCGCTCGGCTGCGATCCTTGAGCAAAACATCGTGATCGGTGAGCGGGGCTCAACACTTTGGCATTACGCATAAGCGGACGTGCGATCCGCATTGGAACCGCATTGCGCCCGGTCCCTATGGCTGTCCCCGACACAAGGTAGACGGGGGCAAGACATGCGACATTATCGGACAGGGGCGACGGGTCGCTCTTTCATCATCGGCCTGCTGAGCGGCGGCGCGCTGCTCTCTCTGCACGGAACGGCCGGCGCACAGCTATCAGCACGGGCGCCCGCACCCGCGCCGGAGACCGCTGCGGTCGAGGATGGCGACGCGGGCGTCGGAAGCATCGTCGTCACCGCCCGCTACCGTAAGGAGGATGCGCAGAAGGTGCCGATCGCGATCAGCGCGATCAGCGGCGACGCCATCGCGGCGCAAGGCGCCTTCACCCTGAAACAATCCATCCAGCAGTTGCCCAGCCTCAATATCCAGGGGTTCAGCGGCCGCAACCAGACCATCACCATTCGCGGCATCGGCACCAATGCCGGCGGCACCAATGACGGGCTGGAACAGGGGGTGGGCCTCTATGTCGACGGCGTCTATCGTCCGCGCACCGGGTCGGTCATCACCGACCTGATCGATGTCGAGAGCATCCAGTTGCTGCGCGGGCCGCAGGGTACGTTGTTCGGCAAGAATACCGTCGCCGGCGCGATCGACATCAAGACCCGCGCGCCCGACTTCACCAATGGGGCGCAGGCCGAGGCAAGCTATGGCAATCACGACTATTTCCGCGGCTATGTCAGCCTGAACGCGGCGCTGACCGACGATCTCGCTTTCCGCGTTTCCTATCTCCGCACGTCGCGCAGCGGCCTGATCCGCAATACCGTCTATAACGAAGATTGGGATAATCTCGACAATCACAGTGCCCGCTTCGACCTGCTCTACAAGCCGACCGAGAATTTCCGGCTGCGCTTCATCGCCGACTATTCGATCCAGAAAGGCGACGTCGGTTTCCAGAGCATCGCTGGCGTGCTGCCGACGACATTGAACAACGGGACGGAAGTGCGAGGCTTCTATCGCCGCGCCGCCGACGTCGGATACACGCCCGGCAGCGTCAACGCCTTCGATCGCGAGGTCGATCTGGACGGCAATCAATATGACGAGATGCCGAGCTACGGCTTTCAGGCACAGGCGGACCTGGACCTGACGGGCGTCACGCTGACTTCCATCACCGCCTATCGCAACTGGAAATGGATTCCCAATTATGACGGGGACCAGATCGGCGCGGACATATCGCCTTTTGGCGTCGTGGATACCGACCAGCAGCAGTTCAGCCAGGAATTGCGCATCGCCTCCACCGGCGAGCGCACCATCGATTTCAGCGCCGGCCTCTATTTCTTCTGGCAGGAGGCGGACGACAAGCAGCGCAGCATCTACGGATCGGATGCCGTCGCCTGGTTGCGCACGGCGAACACCCCGACCGCAACCGTTTCGCCGCTTCCCGCCGCGATCCTCGACGGACTCGAATCCTACGCCCATGTCGTGCCGGCGACGCACAGCTATGCCGCCTATGGCCAGGCTACCTGGAATATCTCGCCGCGCTTCCGCCTGACCGGTGGACTTCGCTATACCTATGAGCACAAGACTGGCCTCTATGACGCGGAGGCGCGCGATGTGACGCCGATCAGCGCCCTGCCGGTGGAATATCAGGCGACGGCGATCGCGCTGCGCGCCGCCTATGCGCCGACCGCCAGCTATTATGCGAAGCGCAACACGGACAATCTCTCCGGCACGCTGATCGCAGCCTATGATATCGCGGACAATGCCCACGCCTATTACAGCTATTCGCGCGGCTACAAGTCGCCGGGCATCAATCTGGTCCGCCAGTCGGCCGGCATCGACATCTTCGTGAAGCCCGAAACGGTCGACGCCTTCGAACTGGGCTTCAAGACCCGCTTTGCAGGCGGCGCGGTGGAATTGAACGGCGCGCTCTTCTGGACCGAGGACAGGAATTATCAGGCCAATTATGTGAATACATTGGTGTCGCCAGCCGTGTCCTATATCGCCAATGTCGGCACGCTGCGATCGCGTGGCGTCGAACTGGACGCGCGCATCGCGCCGTTGGAGGGGCTGAGCGCGACCTTCGCCGCGACCTATAATGACGCAAAATACACCAAATATACCAATGCCGTGCCGGACTATCTGAACAGCTACAAGACGTTGATCGACCTGTCGGGGCGGCAGGCTTCAGGCGCGCCCAAATGGGCATTGGGTGGAACGGTGGACTATGTCCATGCGGCCGGCGGCGGCCATGATGTCTATATCGGCGCAGACGGCAGCTATCGCTCCAGCTTCCATGCGGCGGTCAATCTCGATCCCTTCTCGCGCGTGCCGGGCTATGCGCTGTTCGGCGCACATGCGGGCATCCGCCAGAGCGAGGGGAAATGGGATCTGTCCTTCTGGGTCCGCAACCTGTTCGACAAGGATTATTATAACACGATCGGTGTCAACGCGACCTATGGTGTCACGATGGCCTCGATCGGCGAACCGCGTCTCTACGGGCTGACGCTGCGCGGCAAAATCTGAGGTGAAGAGGGGAGGCGGGGCGGCTAAAACCGTCCCGCCTCCCGTTCACGAAAAGCTGGCGTCGAACAGCGGCCGGACGTCCAGCTTGCGATCGATCACGCCGGCACGCAGGTAGCGGTCGGCCGTTTCCTGCTGTCGAGCGATCAGCATGTCATCGATTCTTGCGGGGACGCGATCGGCGCGCGCCTGCATGATACGCAATATGTCGATCGCCAGCCCCGTATCCTTGTGCATCAGATCGGCATAGGCATCCCGGTTCTTCGCCGACCAGTCCCAGCCCGCCATGAGGCGATCATGATAATCCTGAAGCAGGCCGCGCTTGTAGGCGATCGCGCCCTCTCGCCCGAACATCAGGGCGTATCCGGACACCAGATCCTGCTTGCCGGGCAGGATGCGGGCGCCTTCCTGTTCGGCCATGGCGGCATTGGGATCCCATATGGCCCAGGCATCGACCGCGCCACTCTGCAACGCCGCGCGGCCATCGAAGGGGGAGAGGAAGGCGAAGGTCACGGCGTCATAGGGCTGGCCATAGGCCTCCAGCACGGCGAGCACATGATTGTGACTGACGGATCCGCGCGGGGTGGCGACCTTGTGCCCGGCGAGGTCGGCGAGCGAGCGGATGGGGGAATCCCGGCGCACCAGCACCACCGGCCCGATGCCGCGCGTCGCCTGCGCGCCGATCGCCTTGATCTTGGCGTTGGTACCGGCGGCGAAGATGAAGGCGGAATCGCCGCCTATGCCGCTGTCGATCGCGCCGGCATTCAGCGCTTCCAGTAGCGGCGCGGCATTGGGAAATTGCGACCAGATGATCTCATAGGGGATATTGTCCAGCCTTTTGGCCCCCTGCAACACCACGCGGGAGCCGCCGCGCTGGTCACCGACGAACAATTTCCCGGCGCCGCGCGCGCCTTCGCCCGCGCAGGCCGACAGCATGGAGCCTGCCAGCATCAACAGCGTGGATCGACGGTTCAGGATGATGGACATGGATCGGACACCTCGGAAATGCGCCCTGTCTAGCAAGGCGCCAGCCGGCTGAGTCATGACGATCCCCAATAGATGCGCATCTTTCGCTCAATCCTGCGACGGGCAGCGCAATGGTTTCCGGCTCCCTGTCATCAAGGATTCGCTAACCGACGGCTATTAAGAAGCGGCCGCAATATCCGCGCGATCCGTCGCGGCGGCGATGACCCTTGGCGGGCGATGGCCTATGTAGCGCCGCATGCGCTGGCCATGTCGCGGCAGGCGCGGAAAATTTTTCCGCACTTCTGCCCTTGACCAGCGGAACGACTTTTCCATATGCATGCCGCTAGCACTCCCCGATGGTGAGTGCTAACAAAGAAGAGTTCATCGGGAGAAGGAGGGGCGGACAGGGGGTTCCCGTGCGCACATCTGATCCCAAACGCCAAGGGAAAGGCAATCAACATGGCATTTCGTCCGTTGCACGACCGTGTTCTCGTCCGCCGCGTAGAGGCTGAAGAGAAGACCGCCGGTGGCATCATCATCCCCGACACCGCCAAGGAAAAGCCGCAGGAAGGCGAAATCGTCTCCGTCGGCACCGGCTCGAAGGCCGAAGACGGCAAGGTCACGCCGCTGGACGTCAAAGCCGGCGATCGCGTGCTGTTCGGCAAGTGGTCGGGCACCGAAGTGAAGGTCGACGGTGAAGACCTGCTCATCATGAAGGAATCGGACATTCTGGGTATCGTTGGCTAACGCCAGCCGGCTCGGCCGCATCGGCCAAGCTGCAAACCAGGTATCCATTCCAGATTTCGGCGGAATTCCGACACCTGCAACGGTGTGAACTTCGCAAGTTTTGCAATTCTCAAGAGAGGTAAAGATCATGGCAGCGAAGGACGTAAAGTTTTCGCGTGACGCTCGTGAGCGCATCCTGCGCGGCGTCGACATCCTGGCCGACGCGGTCAAGGTGACCCTGGGCCCGAAGGGCCGCAACGTCGTCATCGACAAGAGCTTCGGCGCGCCCCGCATCACCAAGGACGGTGTTTCGGTCGCCAAGGAAATCGAACTGAAGGACAAGTTCGAGAACATGGGCGCCCAGATGGTCCGTGAAGTCGCTTCGAAGACCAACGACATCGCCGGTGACGGCACCACCACCGCGACCGTTCTGGCCCAGGCCATCGTGCGCGAAGGCATGAAGTCGGTTGCCGCCGGCATGAACCCGATGGACCTGAAGCGCGGCATCGACCTCGCCGTCGCCAAGGTCGTCGAAGACATCAAGACCCGCTCGAAGCCGGTTTCGGGTTCGAACGAAGTCGCACAGGTCGGCATCATCTCGGCCAATGGTGACGTGGAAGTCGGCGAAAAGATCGCCGAAGCCATGGAAAAGGTCGGCAAGGAAGGCGTCATCACCGTCGAAGAGGCCAAGGGTCTCGAATTCGAGCTGGACGTCGTCGAAGGCATGCAGTTCGACCGCGGCTACCTGTCGCCCTACTTCATCACCAACCCGGAAAAGATGGCCGTCGAGCTGGCTGATCCGTACATCCTGATCCACGAGAAGAAGCTCTCGAACCTGCAGTCGATCCTGCCGATTCTGGAAGCCGTGGTTCAGTCGGGTCGTCCGCTGCTGATCATCGCGGAAGACATCGAAGGCGAAGCGCTGGCGACCCTGGTCGTCAACAAGCTGCGCGGCGGCCTGAAGGTTGCTGCGGTCAAGGCACCCGGCTTCGGCGACCGCCGCAAGGCCATGCTGGAAGACATCGCCGTCCTGACCAAGGGCGAAGTCATCTCCGAAGACCTCGGCATCAAGCTCGAATCCGTCACGCTCGGCATGCTCGGCACCGCCAAGCGCGTCACGATCGACAAGGACAACACCACCATCGTCGATGGCGCCGGTGAGCATGACGCGATCAAGGGCCGCACCGAGCAGATTCGTTCGCAGATCGAGAACACCACCTCGGACTATGACCGTGAAAAGCTTCAGGAACGTCTGGCCAAGCTGGCCGGCGGCGTCGCCGTCATCAAGGTTGGCGGTGCGACCGAAGTGGAAGTCAAGGAGCGCAAGGACCGCGTCGACGACGCGCTGCACGCAACCCGCGCAGCTGTCGAAGAAGGCATCGTCCCCGGTGGCGGTACGGCCCTGCTGTACGCGACCAAGGCTGTCGACGGCCTGACCGGCGCGAACGACGACCAGACCCGCGGCATCGACATCGTCCGCAAGTCGCTGACCGCTCTGGTTCGCCAGATCGCTCAGAACGCTGGCCAGGACGGCGCCGTCGTCTCGGGCAAGCTGCTGGACCAGGACGACACCTCGTTTGGCTTCAACGCAGCGACCGACACCTATGAAAACCTGGTCGCCGCCGGCGTCATCGACCCGACCAAGGTCGTGCGCACCGCGCTCCAGAACGCTGCCTCGGTCGCTGGTCTGCTGATCACCACCGAAGCCGCCGTTTCGGAACTGCCGGAAGACAAGCCTGCCATGCCCGCGATGCCGGGTGGCATGGGCGGCATGGGCGGCATGGACTTCTAAAGCGATCGTAGCGGGTGGGCACAGCCCGCCCGCGGTTCGATCGCGACTTCAAAGAAGCGATCGTAGCGAGCCGGGCTTGCCCGGTTCGCGGTTCGTTCGAAGTCCTGCGTTTTGCCAATTGGATGAGGCCGGCGGAGCGATCCGCCGGCCTTTTTCGTCAGGACGATCGATAGGCTTCGCTCACCAGCGAAAATCTTCCGCGGTGACGCCGGTCATGGCTCCCATTGCATCGAAGCGCCGTTCGACGATCCGTCCCAGACCTTCCCGGTCGATCGCGACGATGGTGCTGCACCGGGTGCCGTAGGTCGGATTGCGGATGAAGATGGGGGAGGCGGCCGCTTCGTCCGGCGCGTCGGACGGGGTGGCAGGAGCGATGCCGGCTTCAGGCAGTCTCTCCAGGCGAAGCGCCGCGAACAGTTGTTCAGGCTCATCTGCGCCTTCGGTCAGCCAGTTCAGCAAGGCGGCCTTGAGCGCCAATGTCTTCGGCCAGGGGGCATCCAGCGTGCCGTTGGAAAGACCGTAGAGACCCGGCGTCAGGGCGGTGCGCAGCGGGGCCGGGCGGTTGGTGAGGAAATAGGCGCGGCTGCGTTCGACCAGGATCAGGTTGAACGGGTTGAAGTCATCGAGCGCGGCTTGTCCGATGTCGGCATAAGGGCCATCGCCAGCCAGCAGGTCCGTAACGAGCGCGCCGCGTGAGGCGCGATCGGCCTGCGGCCCGCCATAACCGCGCAAATTGGTGACGATCGCGGCGCGACCGGCTTCGGCGACGCCCAGCCAGGTGCCGCCCGATTGCAAGTCACGCCCGGCGATCAGGCCGGGGCGGTCCGTCCAGCGGCCGAGCGGAGCGGCCGGGCGTGCATGATATTCGTCGCGATTGCCGACAAGGACGAGATGCCAGCGCGGATGCGCGTCCCATGCCATGGCCATGATGCACATGCAGACTTTCCCCTTCAGCGCGAACGACTTGATAAATGCGCCGCGCCGCTCCATATAGGGGCTGCCGGGTTCGCCCGGCTATGGTGATAAATTGTGTCGAGTAATAGACGCAACGGACCCGGGGGCAGTACCCGGCGGTTCCACCACATATCCCGTCTTTTAGGCGGGATGTCTGATGGGGCCGAACTAGGATCGACGTGTGTTCAAAGGCGATGTTTTCACCCGGCCCGTGTAAGCCGTTAAACTGTGCAAAACTCACAAGTGCCAACGATAACGAAGCACTCGCCATTGCAGCGTAATTGAGGGCCTCGCGGCCTGACATTACTCTAAAATAGCGCGGTTGAACCCACCGGGCAACAGAAGGGAATTCAGCGGCCCCCGGAGGCGCCGGGCAACAGAAGCCTCCGGACCCTGTTCGAAAATCCATGCCGGCAGCAAGTCGGGACGCATGTCCCGGCTCTTCTAGGCACGTCCCACCGCGAGCATCGGCGCGCAGCGAGCGATCGGCCTAACCGGCCGGTGGTTCCCTCACGATGATTCGTGGATTGCCGATCTTGCCCTGTCATTTTGATTTCACTTTTATGACAGTCGGATGAAAAATCTATAAGCTATTGATATAGCAATAAACAAATCTTGAAATTCTGACCTGTCCACTTCTTGCGTGAATGTCATCAAAGTGAAATAGTTATGGCTATGTTAGAAAGTTTTTTTGGAGAATCGCAATGAAGAAGGTCGTCGCTATTCTAGGTCTGGCGATGGCTGTTGCCGTGCCGATGACAGCGCAGGCTGCGGACGACGACATGGTCGTCGTAGCGCTACCTGATGGCAGTCTGGCGGCTGATGCGCTGATCAAGGGGCAGTTCCGGGATGCGATCGGCAAGTTGCAGTTGATGCGGCTGAATGGCGAGAATGATCCTGCGCGTCTCATCAATCTCGGCAACGCCTATGCTGGTGTCGGGCGCATGGAACGAGCGCGTGCCGCTTATCGTGCGGCAAGCTTCGCACCGGAAGAGACGCTGCTGCTTGCCAATGGTGAAGAGGAATCGTCGCGGACCATCGCTCAGCGCGCGCTTGGACGGCTCAACCCGCAATATGCAGCGCGCTAGTGGATTGATTTTGATCTTTGCATCCCTCGGCGGTTGGGATGGGGCTGCAAATGTTAAAATCGTAAAATCCAACAGGATCAAATATTTTTAGTGGCCCGAACAGATTCCGGCATTCGTGTGCAACATGGCCTCAAGCTGTATCGAATGTCAGCATTTGACCGCTAGGGCGCGTCCGTGATTCAGGGTGCAGGGAGCGAGGGCGTCATCCGGAGGGGTGGCGCCCTTCGCATGTCTGCCGCCATTCGATGAACCATTGTCTTGTAAATGTCATTTTTTAGTCCCTGAATTGTCATCGTAGCGGAATGATCGTGTCATTTCCCGCTCCTAACTGCGCCCCAGAGGGCGACAGGGGGCGTTGTCCGATTCGAGTTTTCCCCTGCGCTCCGCCTACCAACAATACGGGCGATGCCCGGAGCGGAGACGACATGGCCAAGAATAATCGCATTCACACCATCCTGATGGCGGGCTGCGCCTGCGCGGCGCTGAGCGCTTGCGGCGCGGACGACATCGCTTCGCCCGGCACCGGCGGCAACGTCATCATCAACCCCACGCCGACCCCGACGCCCACTCCGACGCCCACGCCGACGCCGACCGCAATCACGGCCGCTGGCGGTTGCCCGACGATCGCCGACCCCAAGGGTCTGACCGACGAAGGCACGATCAGCAATTCCTCGGGCGATACGTGGCGCGTCTGCACGCTGCCGTCGATCATCGCCAAGAGCGTCACGCTGCCCAAGATCGCCGGCCTGGTCTATCAGATGAAGGGCCGCGTCGATGTGGGCTGCGACAGCGGCTTCTCGGCTCCGACCACCTCGGCGCCTGTCACCAGCTCGACCGTCGGCTGCACCGCCGCCAACGGCTTCACCCTGACCGGTGGCCAACTGACCGCCGACACCAATGTCACGCTGACGATCGAACCGGGCGTCATCCTCTATGGCGGCACGGGCACGTCCTGGCTGGCCGTCAACCGCGGCAACAAGATCAATGCCACAGGCACCGCATCGGCTCCGATCATCTTCACCAGCAGCGATAATATCAAGGGCATCGCTTCGGAAAGCTCGATGGGCCAGTGGGGCGGCGTCGTGCTGATGGGTCGTGCGCGCACCACCGACTGCAACAGCGGTTCGGTCGCTGCCGACACCTGCGAGCGCCAGACCGAAGGTTCGGCCGACCCGGCGAACTTCGGCGGTCGTGAAGACGCTTACAATGCCGGCACGATGAAATATGTGCAGATCCGCTATTCGGGTTATGTGCTGGGCGCCAACACCGAACTCCAGGCTCTGACCGGCGAAAGCATCGGCAGCGGCACCAGCCTCGACTATGTCCAGAGCTTCAACAGCTCGGACGACGGCGCTGAATTCTTCGGCGGCACCGTGCATATGAAGCACTATATCGCCACCGGTGCTGACGATGACAGCCTTGACGCCGACACCGGCATCCAGGGCCGTTTCCAGTATGTCCTGATCGTGCAGCGTCCGGGGCAGGGTGACGCGCTGATGGAAATCGACAGCAACGGCCTGGAAAGCGACACGCCGCGTCAGAACACGGTCGTGGCGAACTTCACCGCGATCCAGCCGCAGGTCAGCAGCAATAACGAAGCCAACGATCAGGCGTCGATCCTGAACCGCGGCAATTCCGATCTGACGCTGGTCAATGGCATCGTCGTGTCGCCGAACAACGAGTGCGTCCGCCTGCACGGTACCGGCAGCGCCACGACCCGCGCCACTCTGACGGCCCGTTCGGTCCTGATGCAGTGCAACGCGACCAAATATATCGGTTCGGGCAGCTCGGGCACGGCCTACACCGCTGCTGATGTCGCCACGCTGTTCACCGGCAACAACAACAACGACGCCTACACCGCTTCGCTGACTGCCACCTTCATCAACGGCACCAACGAAACGACCGGCGTCACGGCGTTCGACGCGAAGACGCTGGACGCCTTCTTCGACACCACCGCCTATGTGGGCGCGGTGAAGGACGCGAACGACACCTGGTTTGCGGGCTGGACCTGCAACTCGGCTTATGCGCCGTTCGACAGCACCAGCACCGCTCGTCGCGCCTGCACCTCGATCCCGGTCTAAGATCGGACTGAACTGAGACGGGGCGGGATGCGGCCGAGATGGCTGCATCCCGCCCCTCAATGCGCAATGACTATCTTTAGGGGACATTTGATGGCGACGCCGCTCAAGTTCGCGGGCCTGCTGCTCCTTTCTTCCGCGCTGGTTGCGCCTGCTGCACTAGCGCAGGAAGCGACCGCGCCCGCCGATGCCACGGCAACCGATCCGCAGGTCGCGGCCGATCCGGCGGCCCAGGCCGGGCGTTCCGCAGCCCAGGAAGATGCGGCGCCCGACGTTTCCATTCCCGGTGCCGACATCATCGTGACTGGCCGTCGCGGCAGCGCCAATATTCAGAAGAACACGCCTGCGGTCGTGTCGATCCTGTCCTCCGCGGACATTGCCCGTACAGGTGACGGCAATATCGCGGGCGCACTGGGTCGCGTCACCGGCCTGTCGGTGGTCGGCAACGGCTTCGTCTATGTGCGCGGCCTTGGCGATCGCTATTCGCTCGCGCTGCTCAACGGATCGCCGCTGCCCAGCCCCGAACCGCTCAAGCGCGTCGTGCCGCTCGACCTGTTCCCGACGAACATCGTGTCATCCTCGCTGGTTCAGAAAAGCTATTCGCCCAACTATCCGGGTGAGTTTGGCGGCGGCGTCATCAACCTGACGACCAACGCCGTGCCCGCGGAAAGCTTCCTGACGATCAGCGGCGGCATCGGCGCCAACACCGAAAGCACCTACCAGCTCGGCTACAGCTATTATGGCAGCAAGAGCGACTGGACCGGCTTCGACAATGGCAGCCGCGACCTGCCGCCGGCACTGAGCGCTTTCTTCAAGAGCGGCGAACGGATCAGCTCCGGCAATGTCGACTCCGTTGCGCTCGCTGGCCAGATGGTGCGCTTCAGCAATTCAACCGTGCAGCGTATCACCGATCTGGATCCCAACTATTCGGCGACCATTTCGGGCGGCACCTCGTTCGATCTGGGTGGGTCGACGCTGGGCCTGATAGCGACCGCCGGTTACAGCAACAAGTGGATCGTCCGCGACCAGCGCCAGCAGAATTCGATCACGCCCGACCTGTCGGCGCTCAATTCCGACTTCCAGCGCATCACGACCGACAATCGCGTCATCGTGAACGGCCTGCTGGGTCTCGGCCTGGAATTTGGCGGCAACAAGCTGCGCTGGACCAACCTCTATATCCGCGACACGCTTAAGCATACGCGCCTGGGCATCGGCAGCACGCAGACCCAGCCGACCTCCGACATCATGGAGCAGGATACGGCCTGGTATGAGCGCCAGCTGATCGACACCCAATTCGTGGGTGAGTTCAAGCTCAGCCCCGAAATCAGCCTGGACCTGCGCGGCGGCTACGCCAATTCGCAGCGTGAGGCTCCGGACGAAATCTCGTTCGAATATATCCGTACCAATTCCGATGCCGACCCCTATGGCGACCTGTTCGTCAACCGCCTGAACGGCAATACCGGCCAGACGGCGACGGCGAGCTATTCGGATCTGAACGAAGACCTGTGGTCGGGCGGCGTCGACCTGACCTGGCGTCCGTCGCCCTCGCTGGGACTGACGGCGGGTTATGCCTATACCGACACCAACCGCACCAGCTCGCGCCGCGACTTTCAGTTCCGTGCGTCGAGCGACATGCCCGAAGGCGTGGGCGTACTGCGGCCCGACCTGCTGCTGGCGCCGAACATCGTCGATTATTTCAACATCGGCGTGATCGAAACCAACGAAGGCAATCCGGCTTTCCGCGCGACGCTGAAGAACCATGCCGGCTACGGCAAGGCCAACCTTCAGATCACGCCTGAGCTTTCGATCGATGCGGGCGTCCGCTACGAAACCGCCAAGCTGGAGGTTTCACCGCTTCAGGTGTTCAGTACGCCGGGCGCCAGCACTGCGTCGACGATGCTGGACAACGACTATTGGTTGCCGGCCGCGACGCTGACCTGGCAGATGCAGGAAAATATGCAGGTCCGTCTGAACGCGTCGAAGACGATCGCCCGGCCGCAGTTCCGCGAACTAATCTATCAGTTCTACTTCGATCCGGACACGAACCGTCGCTATCAGGGCAATCCTTACTTGCAGGATAGCGAACTGTTCAACGCGGAAGCCCGTTATGAATGGTATTTCGCGCGCGACCAGCGTTTCTCGATCGCGGGCTTCTTCAAGAAGATCGACAAGCCGATCGAAACCTACATCACGCTGAACGGCGACAATTTCATCACGAGCTTCGCCAATGCACCCAAGGCGAACCTCTACGGTGGTGAAGCCGAAGTGCAGAAATATTTCGATCTGTCCGGCTTCTCCAGCAGCGATTTCTTCGCCACCCGTCGTATGGTCGTGATCGCCAACTATACCTACACCAAGTCCAAGCTTAAAGTTGGCCCGGACGATCAGGTGTCGGTGTTCGGCGCATCGTCGACGTTGGCGACCGACTATTTCCGGGATGGCGCGTCGCTGACCGGCCAGTCGGATCATCTGGTCAACTTTCAGCTGGGTCTGGAGGACCAAGAAAATCTGTCGCAGCAGACCTTCATCCTGTCCTATGCCAGCAAGCGGGTGACCAGCCGCGGCCTGGCCAACCAGAACCAGCCGGACGTCTATGAATATCCGGGCGTCAACCTGGACTTCGTTGCCCGTCAGGGTGTCAAGGTGGCGGGTCGCCAGTTCGACGCCAAGTTCGAAGCGCGTAACATCTTCGGTAACAAGTACAAGGAAACACAGTCGAACAGCGACTATACGGTGATCTATAACGCCTATCGTTATGGCACGACCCTGAATTTCTCGCTGTCGACTACTTTCTGATCGATCTTTCAGATGAAAAGGAAAAGGGCGCTCGTTCGGGCGCCCTTTTTTTGGTTTTTCCATTCCGATTCTGGAACGATGTCCCTTCGCTATGCTTCATGCTAGAAGTCCCGCGCTCGGCCGGAGAGGACGGAGGGACATATGGGATGCGAAGTCGAACTGAAGCTCGACCTGACGGAGGTTGCGGCGGAGGCCTTTGCCCAGTGGGACGGCCTGCCGGAGCGGGAGGACGTGGCCAGGCTCCAGTCTGTTTATTTCGATACGCCCGATGGCCTCCTGGCGGAAAAGGGCATGAGCCTGCGCATCCGCAAGTCGGGCAAGCGCCGCATCCAGACCGTGAAGGCCAATGGCGGGGCCGCCGCCGGTTTTTTCACGCGGCAGGAATGGGAAATGCCGGTGCGTGGCGGCGTGCCGATCCTTGATGAGCGAACGCCAGTAGCGGCCTTGCTGGGGGATAATGTTGCGAAGGTGGCCGCGGCGTTTGAAGTGGATGTGGAGCGGGCTCGCTGGGTGTTGGCGGAGGGCGAGGCACGGGTCGAACTTGTGCTTGATCGCGGCATGGTGCGGGCGGGCGAGCGTGAGGCGGCTCTGTGCGAGGTCGAACTGGAACTCATGGCCGGCCCGCCTGCTGCACTTTTCGCTATCGCGCGGCGGATCGACGGGGCAATGCCGGTGCGGCCTGGCGTGCTGACCAAATCGGAGCGCGGCTATCGCCTGCGCGATGTGTTGCCGGAGGCCTACAAGGCGGAACCGGTGCGGCTCGATCCGGGGATGAAGGCGAGCGAGGCCTTTATTCACATCACGCAGGCCTGCCTGCGCCATTATCGGCTGAATGAGGGCGTGTTGCTCGAAGGCTATGAACCCAAGGCGCTACATCAGGCGCGGGTCGCGGTTCGGCGGCTTCGGTCGGCGCTTAGCTTGTTCAAGCCGATCCTGCTGGAGACCGATATTCAACGGTTTCGGGATGAATTGCGCTGGCTCGCCGGCATGCTGGGGCAGGCGCGCGATCTGGATGTGCT
>NZ_DATKFP010000082.1:0-24493 GCF_035511395.1 Sphingobium sp. | reverse complement strand
TCTGATATAAAACGCATATTCCGATCGTTTCAGGCCATAATAGACAGATCGGCAAGATATCTTACGCCAATGCCAGCAGGAACATTCTTCCCACAGATGATGCTGGTCCCGCTTGTTATTCGAACGTTAACGTTCTATTTGTTCGCGTGGACAGGACATGGAGCGGGATGCGCAGTATGACAGATAGCCGAAAGACCATCTTTATGACCGGCGCGACCGGCAATATGGGGCGTGAGGCAGTAAAGCGCATCGCCGCCAGTCGCGACGCACTCCGTCTTCGTATCCTGGTCCGACCGGAAGAAAAGACCCATCCAGTCGTGCGCGAAATCAGCAAGAAGGGATTGGCGGAGATCGTCTGGGGCGACCTGACCGATGCGGCCTCGATCCGCAGCGGCGTGACGGGCGCGGATGTGGTCTTGCATGTCGGCGCGCTCGTGTCCCCGCTGGCCGATCGCCTGCCGCCGGAGGTCGTCACGCGCGTCAATGTCGGCGGCGCGCGCAACATCGTCGATGCCATCCATCAGGTCGGCGCGCCCGCGACCACCCGCCTCATCTATATCGGCACGGTTGCTGAAACCGGCAGCCGCAATGCCCCGGTCCATTGGGGCCGCTGCGGCGATCCGATCAAGATCAGTGCCTACGATCACTATGCCGTCACCAAGACCCAGGCCGAGGCGATCGTCGCCCAGAGCGGCATCACTCACTGGGTATCGCTGCGCCAGAGCGGCATGGCACATTATGACATGTGGAAGATCTTCGACCCGATCATGTTCCACAATCCACTGAACGGCGTGTTCGAATGGTCGACCGCCAATGACAGCGGTCGGCTGATGGCGGCGATGTGCGGCGACAACCTGCCTGCGGAGCTTTGGCGTGGCTTCTACAATATCGGCGGCGGTGCGACGTCGCGTGTGGTGAATCATGAATTCATGGCCGCACAAATGGGCAATTACCGGAAAGTGCTGAAGCCACACTGGTTCGCGACCCGTAACTTCCACGGCCAATGGTATGCCGATTCCGATCGGTTGCAGGCACTGGTTCCGTTTCGCGAGCAATCGCTATGGGACTATTTCCGGGAAGCGCCCAGACACACGCCATGGATTGCGCGCACGGTGCCGAAACTGCTGCCCAGCGCGGTCGGGACACGCATCGAAAAGCTCGCCCAGGCACCGGACGGGTCGCTCCACTGGTTCGCCAACGATAATCGGGCCAAGATCCAGGCCTATTTCGGATCGCGCGCTGCCTGGGAAGCCATCCCGTGCGATTGGGACAGCTTCGTCTACGCACAGCCGTCGCGCCAACCGACGCTGCTGGACCATGGCTATGACGAAGGCCGCGCCCCGGACAGCTGGCGCATCGATGACCTGCGGCAGGCCGCCGAGTATCGGGGCGGCCGGTGCTTGGCGGGCAGTTTCGATGGCGCGGATACACCGGTCCAATGGCAGTCGGCGGCGGGCCATCGCTTCATGATGACGCCGCGCCTCTATCTGAAGGGCGGTCATTGGTGCCCGACCACCATGGTCGCGCCTTCAAGCTATGATGCAGAAGCCGCGCGCAATCCGTTCTTCGCACAAGTGTGGAGCGAAGCCGCCGGCTGATCAAACCGCCTCGACTGTCAGCGCCGCGGAACTGTCCATGTCGTTGTCATCTTTGCCAGCGGATAGCGTTTGCCGTTCCAGACGAAATCGCCCGGCAGGTTCTTCGGCCTGGTGATGATCGCGGTCAGCCGGTCCCCGGCGATGCGATAGCGCACGCTGACCGGACCATATGGCGTCGCCGCCGTCGCGCTGACATTGCGCAGGGGCCCAAGCGCCGGTTCCACCTTCAGCCGCGCATAGCCTGGCGCGTCCGGTCCGATCCCAGCGACGATGCCCAGCAGGTCGGCGGTCGGATGCGCGCTCCAGGCATGGCTGTCGGACCGGGTAGAAGCGTTCTTCCCGGCCTGCCCCGCGCCGTCCCGCTCCTCGGGCCATGCCGTATAGTTCATCTTCAGCAGATCGCGCCAGGTATCGAGCAGCCCGACATATCGGTCCCCCATCTTGGCATGAACCAGCGCCTGCGCCAGATACCAGGCGAAATAATAGCTAACCTGGGTGACGCCCTCCGGCGCGTCGATCCCCTTGCCCGGCGCCATGACCCGGCCCAGGATCGCGCGGGCCTCGTCCTGCGGCACGACATCGTTAAGGACGGCCAGCGCATTCATATGCTGGCTGAACCGATCGCCATCGGGATTGTCCGCAAACAGCCCGCGCGTTGGCACCCAGCATCGCTCGCGGATCGCCGCCTTCACCGTCGCGGCGCGCGCGGCATAGCGCTCCCCGGTCGCATTGTCGCCGAACGCCGCCTCGATCGCGGCCCCCTGTTGCAGCGCGCCCAGCCAATGCACGCTCATCAGGCAGCTTTCCTGCGCCGCCTTGCCATAGGACGGAAATTGCGTCCGGTCGGTCGCCGACTGCCCCACCCAGTCGACAAAATTCCACTGTGGATTTTTCGTCAACAGCCCTCTCTTCCCGCGATAGGCTTCGAACCAATCGAGTATCTCGCGCATCCGGCCGATATTGCGGATGATAGGGGCGGGATCGCGCTGGCGCATCCGCCAGTCGTCGAGCATCCCGACCCAGAGCAGCGCGAAGGGGGCGATCACATTATTCCCGCGCGTCGGCCAGGCGCTCTCGATCAGCCCGCCATCGACATTGGACGCCGCATAGGCGTCGATCGCCTGCTCGGCGAGGCGCGGATCGCCCGAAACCGCATAGGAAATCAGCATCTGCAATCGGGTGTCCCCGGCATATTGCAGCTGCTCCCAATAGGCCGTGTCCATATAGGTTTCATGTGCGTCGATCCGCGCCGTGCGCCAGCCGACATCGAAGATGCGCTGAAGCTGTGGGTCGTCACTCGCAAAACGTCCAACCTGCTCGAAAGGATAGCCGGTTTCGAAGGCTCGAAAACCTTGCAGGGTCAGCGGCTGGTCCTTCGTTTCCACCGCGATCTCGGCATAGCGCCAGGTCCGCCACCACAGCGTCGCGAAGCGACGCGCCTTGCCATCGGCGACAAATGTGTCCCAGATGCCGATGGGCCTGCGATCCTCGATCAGGTCGCGATCACCCTTGCGATTCTTCGCGTCATACAGCGCCTCTGCCCAAGTCAACCGGATGGTCGCGCCCTGCCCGCCCGACACGTCGAGTTCCGGATAGGCTGACAGCATCGCATCGCGCTGGAGCAGCAGCGTCACCTTGCTGTTGGCGGGAATGGTGACGGGTCGCGCAGGGAAGATCGCACCCGCCGGCAGGTCGGTGCGGACCACCTTCCCGACCGACGCGGGCGCATAGGATTGCTGCGGTAGCCGATCGATGACCAGCGTCCGTGCGGCAGCATCGGGCGCCGGCACGGCATCCTGCCAGCCATCGCCCGTTTCCCTCGGTTCCGCGGCATCGAAATCGGCCTTGGCCGCGTCGATGGTTTCGGGATTCCCGGCGACGTAATACCAATATTTCTCCTGCCGCCATCCATTGGCAAAGCCATGGCCCGCATCGCGCTTGACCCGCCAGCCTCGCTTGCCGGTCGCAATTTCAGCCGCATCGCCTTCGCCCGTCAGGCGGAAGCCGGTGGCGATGCTCTGCTGGAACAGCGGCGCCGTGCCGGTGAAGAGCGCCGCACCCTGCGCGCCCGCAATCTGTTGCGCGCTCGCATCGGGCGGCAGCTTCAACGGCTGCACCCCGTTCCAGACCGTCGCGGCGATGACGTTGCGCCCGCGCTTCAGCCAAGGGGCAAGATCGATGCTCTCCTCCCGCCAATGGGCAGTATCGCCAGTCGACGGGCCGGATGCGACGCGCTGACCGTTCACGAAGAGGATGAAACGATTGTCGGCAGTGACACGCACCTTGTAGCTTTTCGGCCGGGCCTTGATGTCCACGGTCCGGCGGAAATGAAGGACAATCGGACGCGCCTGCGTTTCGGCCTCGGCATGGCTGATCCACCCCTGTGCGCCGTCCGTCTGCGCAGCAGCCATGGGCGCGGAGCCGAGCAGGAGCGCAGCGGCAAACCATGGGCGCATCGACATCATTTCGGCTCCGGGGCAAGCGCGCGGGCCAGGGCAGCCTCCAGCGCAGAGGTGAATTGCTGGGAAACCGGCGCCCTCGGCGCGATCAACTGAAATCCGTGATAAGCGCCCGGCACGACCAGCAATTCGGTCGGCACGCCAGCGTTCACCAGGCGGCGCGCAAAGTCGATATCCTCGTCCGCGAACAGGTCGATCGAACCCACACCGATGAAGGTAGGCGGCAACCCCTTCAGATCCGTGGCACGCGCCGGAACCGATCCGGGCGGGACCTTGGCCCCACCCGGCTCACGCCCCAGCATCGCGCGCCAGCCGTCGCGATTCTGTTCCGGCGTCCAGATGATCCGGCCGATCGTCGGAGGAACCGGCCGGCTTGTACCGGTGCGGTCGTCCAGCATGGGATAGACCAGTGCCTGAAAGGCGATCGGCACTTCCTTGCGTTCGCGTGCGGCCAGGCTGACCATGGCGGCAAGACCGCCCCCGGCGCTTTCGCCCAGCAGCACAATCCGGCGACGATCCACGCCCAGCGTCGCGGCTTCTTGGTGCAGCCATTTGAGCGCGTTGTAGTTGTCCTCCATCGGTGCCGGGAAGGACGCGGCCGTCGCAAGCCGATATTGGGCGCTGACGATCACACAATCGAGCCGGGCAGCGAGGGATTTGAGCGCCACCAGATTATCCCGCGCATCGCCCGCGATGAAACCGCCGCCATGGATGAACAGGATCGCCCCGCGCGGGGGAGACGTTGCATCCGGGCGCGCATTGACGACATAGACAATGACGGGCGGCTGGCCGCTGCGCGCGGGCAGCAGGCGCTCGCTGACTCCTTCAGGCAGCGGGCCGGGCTGGGGCGGGATATAGGGCGTGCCGCTTTCCTGCGCTTTCAGGATGATGCGGGCCATCGGGCGCAACGCCGGATCGACCGGGCCAAGGCGCAGATCGGGGACGGGCGCCGCCGCCGTCATCAGCAGCAGCGCACCCATGATCACGGCGAAGCGCGTCATCGCACAGCCTCCAGCGCGACCGGGCCGACCCACCCCGCCGCCACGGGCTTCAGCTTTTTGTAGGTCGGATCCTTGGGGTCGATCATCGCATTCTGCGGAACATTGGCGATGGTAACGGCCAGATCGTTCGCCCCCGACCGAAGCGCGCCGGTCAGGTCGACCCGATAGGGCGCGCTGATCGACGGTGGCAAGACGCGGCCGTTGACCGTCACGGTCGCCATATCGTGCAACTGGCCAAGGTCGATCGCCACCTTCGTCCCCTCGCTCAACCAGCCCGCATCGACATGGATATTGCGGCGATAGGTCGCGGTTCCGGCAAAACCGGCAAGCTCAGGTACGTCCCGCCAATCCCCGAGTGTTACCCTACCGAAATCATGAGCATAGGCTTTGCGCACGGCATGTCCCTCGACCCGAAGCAACCAGCCGTCGGCGGGAATGGAGAGCCGCCCTACCGACTGCGGCACGCCGGGCGCGACAGGCGCAGCCTTGGGATCGAGTATCAACAGCGCGCTTTCACCTGGTGCAAGGATCAGGGCCAGGGACGCGGCGTCCGCCCCTCGCGCGGCGACCACGTCCATGCTGCCGTCCATCGCATTCCAGCGGCTGATCCGCCCCGGCTGTGGCAAAGCGAGCGAGACGCTGCGCGCGACATCACCGCGATTGTGGAGAAAAGTGACGGTGCGTCCCTCGAACCGGCGCTGCACATAGACCAGGTCGGTCGCGTCACCCGTGAAAGTGAGGTTGGCCGGAATGGCGGCCGTCCGCAACGCTGCGACCATCTCCCCTTCAGGCACGATCTTCGCCCCGGCGCGGAGCGCCGCCGCCACAGCCGCCTTTACGCGCGCATCACGCCACTCCCTGTTCGCCAGCCCCTCGTCACGGCCCGGCGCACGGCCGGAGAAGAAGACCGGCAGGCCCGCTTTGGCGAACGCCGCGATCTTCTCGGCCGTGTCGGCGCGTATCGCGTCGAGCGGCGGCAGGGCCAGCACCGGGTAACGCTGGCCGCCCTTCGACACGAGTTGGCGCTTTTCCACACGGGCATTGGCGATCGAATCCGGGTTGATCCGGTCGAAATCATAACCGCCTGCCAGCAACGCCTTCTCCGCCGCTTGCGCACCCGCGCCGTCATCCTCGATGCCGACATAATAGCCGGTCCGACCGTAGAAATAGGCAACCGGAACCACCGCCTCCCCGGCCTGCATCACCGATTGCAGCCGCGCGATATAAGCGGCGAGCGGCTTGACCGCCGGCCAGATCGGGTTGCTTTCGTTGAACATGGTCGAAAAGCCCCCGGCAAAGGGGCTGGGCTGAAAGGCATGCCAGCCGGGCCAGTCATCGGCATGGAAGCGATAATTCATGCCGTGCAGGATCATGGAATTGACCCCGCCCGCCATCAGCAGGTCGACGCGGCGACGCATTTCGTCGGGCGTGACTTCATAGGCGCGATCCTTCCACACCAGGCTCTCGGCCGACACCAGCTTGCGCCCATAGAGATGCGCGCCCGACCGCGCGAAGCGCATGACCAGCGGATCGCCGCCATGCAGCAAATCCTCGGTCTCGGGAATGTCGACAAGGCCATAGCCCCTGATGATGTCGAGCGCCCCGCCATGCGCCTGGAACTTCGCCTTCAGGCCATGGGCATGGTTCCAGGCGACGAAGGGCTCGACGAAGCCGGCGAACATCAGGTCGGACACCGTCCGACGATAGTCGGCGCGGACACGGTCGGCGATTTCGCCGTCGGCAGCGTTGAAATAGGGGGGCGACCAATGCTCGTCCCATGCCTGCATCCAGCCGGGCTGGACGACAAAGGGCAAATAGGGCGTCAGGTCATAGCCGCGCCGTTTGCGGAACTCGGTGAGGAATTGCGGCCCCCACTGGATATCCTGCATCAGTTCCAGACTGTCGACGAAGGTCGAACGGATGCCGGCAGGGTTCTTGCCCAGCGGATCACCCACACGCGCCGCATGGGCGGCGAAGGCGGTCGGGTCCATATGGTCGAGGATCAATTGCGGCCCGCGCCCCGCTGCCCCCAGCACACCGACGTCGGACGCATATTGTTTGAACACGAACACCTGCCACTGGCCCGGCGGCGGCGTCCAATCCAGCGTGCCGTCCTCTCGCAACCGGTCGGTCAGCACGATCCGGCTCGAAGGATCGAGCGTCCCCGGCGTTTCGACATCCTTCCAGGGCGAAATGGTGAAGCCCATCGGCGCCGCCCCCCCACCTTTGAGCTCGGGCGCGCCGCCCGTCATCGCGACCACCGCGACGATCAGGGCGCGGGCGTCGAGCCGCTTTCCCCAATCGGCAAATTCCGGCGCCTTGACGCGTGCGTCCAGAAAATTGAGCGCTCCCAACCGACGGGTGCGCTTGGGGATGTCGACCTTGATCGGACTTGCCGTGCCACCCTGCACCTGCGTCCGCGCCATGGCGAGTTCCGTGAAAGCCTTTTCCGGCGGGATGGCGACGCCGCCACCAGACGGCCAGGCCGACCCCAGTGTGTAATCGAGGCTGAGGCCCAGCGCCTTCGCCGCTTCGCCGGCGGCGCGAACATGCGCGAAGAAGGAAGGTTCGGCATAGTCGTTGACGACCGCCTTCTCTTCGCTCGTCAGCGTCACGAAGCTCGGCGTCATCGCCTGGATTTCTCCGCCGGCAAACCCATTATCCGCCATCAGCTTCAGTTCACGCCGCAATTCCTCATCGGCCACGGCCGCGCCCGGCCACCACCAGCGCAAACGCGGCTTCGCCTCCATCGAAGGATGGGCAAAGCCGTCCTCAAGCGAGTCGGCCCGGACGGGGACCGACATCACCAAGGCAGTTGCGGACAGCAGGCCGGCCCATAGCGCGCGCTTCATGCCATTATTCCGATCCTTTTTTCGCGCGGGCAATCCGCCCCAGTGCAGTGCGCTGGCTTTGGGCATCCGCTTCTGTGTTTCGCGATCGACCGCGACCGCATGGCTCTTGCACGCAGGTCCGTGCCGCAAACGGTGCCAGCACGCTTCTCACCGCGCCCATGGCCGCCAGGCGGTCGATATTCCGGCCCATGGGATCAGGGCCTCCGGCTTATGCGAGCGAGCCGGGCCAAGCCGGTCAGGACTGGATCGGTAGCGGAGGTTGCCACCTCGATTTTCACCTCGCCCGCCGGCATCACCCAGCGCTGCGCCTTCGTATCAAAATCGGCGAGCACGCGGGGATCTGCCGTGATCGTTACCATCCGACTCTCGCCGGGCTTGAGGTCCGGCTTCGCCCAGCCAATCAAGCGCTTCGCCTTGCCGGGACGGACGACATAGACCTGCGGCACGTCTGCGCCTTCCCGGCTGCCATTGTTGGTAACGCTGAAGCGCACCGTAAGCGTCTTACCGCCCGCAACCTTCAGGTCGCCATAGCGGAAGCTGGTATAGCTCAGGCCGAAGCCGAATGGGTAGAGCGGCTTTTCTCCCTTTCGGTCGAACCAGCGATAGCCGACGTCCGACCCTTCGGGATAATGAATGTCGAACGGCTTCGTCCCGGCCTGAAGCCCGTAGATTGCGCGCGTATTCTTGTCAGCTGCGGGCGCGGTCGAACCCGGCAGCACAGGATTGGGCAGTTGCTCCACCGATGCCGGAAAGGTGACGGGCAAATGACCCGAAGGATTGACCTTGCCGGCCAGCACCCGCGCAATGGCCGCTCCACCGCGTTGGCCGCCATACCAGGCGGACAGGATCGCCGGCACCTTCGCTTGCCAGGGCATCAGCACCGGATTGCCGGTTTCCAGCACGACCACGGTCTTGCCATTGGCGCTCGCCACCGCGTCGATCAGTTCATCCTGCCCTTCGCCCAGCGACAGGTTGGGCTGGTCGATCGCCTCTGCCGCGTATTTTTCGGCAAAAATGATGACCATGTCCGCGGCCCTTGCCGCTACGACGGCGGCCGCGACATCCTTGCCGTCCAGATAATCGATCTGCGCACCCGGCCATTCGGCGCGCAGCGCGTCGAGCGGTGCCGTCCCGCCATAGCCGCGCTTGGCAAAGCCGGCCGCGGCGCCGGTTTCCGCGCCCTTGGTCACACGCTTCAGGCCGCCGACCGGCGCGACCTGGCTGGACCCGCCGCCGCCCGGTACACCTATGTCGGCATTCCCGCCGATCACGACGATCCGCTTCGCCGACGCCGCCAGCGGCAACATATCGCTTTCGTTGCGCAGCAGGACGATGCCCTGTTCGGCAGCGTGCTGGGCAATGTCGGCATGGCCGTCATAGTCTATCTGCTGGCCGGCTACGAGCGGATGATCCGCCACGCCATGCGCATAGATGGCATGCAGCACCCTTCGCGCAGCGGTATCGACGGCGGCCGTGGACACCTTGCCTTCCTCCATCGCCCTGACGAGCAGATCGGAGAAATAGCGCTTGCCGTCGAGTTGCTCGCCCGATTGCTGGTCAAGGCCCGCCAAAATGGCATCGGTCGAATGCACCGCGCCCCAGTCTGACATGACGAAGCCCTTGAAACCCCAGTCGCGACGCAGCACGTCGGTCAACAGGAAGGAATGCTCGCAGGCATAGGTGCCGCCCACCCGATTATAGGCGCACATGACCGAACCGGGATTGCCCTTTTCGATGCCGATCTGGAAGGCTAGCAGGTCGCTTTCCCGCATCGCCGCCTCATCCATCACCACCGATGCGACATTACGCCCGGTCTCCTGGTTGTTGAGCGCGAAATGCTTGATGGTGCCGATGATGTTGTTGGACTGGACGCCGTCAATCTGCCCCCCGACCAGAGTACCGGCGAGCAGCGGATCTTCCCCCAAATATTCGAAATTGCGCCCCGCCCGCGGATCGCGCACCAAATTGACGCCGCCGACCAGCATCACATTGAACCCCTTGGCCCGCGCCTCCGCTCCGATCATCGCGCCACCGGCGCGGGCCATTTCGGGATCCCAGCTCGCAGCGAGGGACAGGCCCGATGGCAGAGCCGTCGCGACATCGCCCTTGCGCATCTCCATGAGGTTCGACACGCCCAGGCTGGCGTCGGTCTCGACCAGCATAGGCACGCCCAGCCGCTCGACCCCCTCGATATAGCCGGCGCCGATCGTCACGCCCTGCGGCCGCTTCGCTGGCGCAACCAGCGCCGTCATCGGCCCATGCAGAAGACGGATCTTCTCCTCAAGGGTCATTTTACCGAGCGCCTGATCGGCTTTCCTGGCAGCCGTGGACGCGGCCTCTTTCGCCTGGAGAGAGAAGGACGCCAGCACGCTTCCGGCCAGAGCAAGCAACAGCCCGGTAGACAATTTGGTCATGCGATGGAAATCCCCTCACGACAGCGGCCGTGCCGCCAGTCATTCTCGTTGTGCCAAGGAAATAGCGCCGATCGGGAACGGCGTCAATATTCGATCGATACCGTTCGATTTAATCTTTGGCACGGCAGATCGAAAATCTCCATCATTGCGTCCATTGGCTGCTTGCGTCAAAGAATGTCGGACATGCCCAAGACCGATGCAGCCAAAGCCTTCGTGCCCAAGCGGGGCCGTCCGACCGCCAAGCAAGTGGCGGCGATCGAACAGACGATCCTCTCAACCGCACGCAACATGTTTCTCGAAGACGGCTATGATGCAGTCGCGATGGAAAATGTCGCGATGGTCGCCGGCGTATCGAAAGGCACGCTCTACGCCCGCCACCCTTCCAAGGAAGCGCTGTTTACCGCGATCGTGGAGGACAGGGTGAAGCAATGGTCGGCAACCGCGTCGCAGCAGGACCATCTACTGACCGACGACATTCGTGAACGACTGCGTCATCACGGTCATACCATCGCGCAATCCATATCGGAACCGGAGGTACACGCCTTTCAGCGTCTGCTGCTTTCGACCCGCGACCGCTTCCCCGAATTGTCGAAGGCCATGTATGAGGTCGGCTATCTCTACATTGTTCAGCTGATCACACGGGACAGTGGTGCAGCCGCCGAAAGGGACGGCGTTCCAGCGCGGCAACCCGAAGCGATCGCCCGCATGTTCGTATCGGGCATTACCGGCTGGCAGTTGCAGGAGAGCGGCGCGCGACCGATTCCGCTCGACGAAATGATCGCGGCCGCCGACCGAACCGTGGACCTGTTCATGGCGGCAAGGTCGAATTGGTAACGCTTGAATTTAGAACGGTGTCGTGCGATATAGAGTCGTATCCATAAAGGAGGATCCTGACTCATGCGCTATTTCCTGCTCGCTGCCGCGGTGGCCCTCACCGTCGCCAGCGTTCCCGCACTTGCCCAGACGGCGCCTGCCGCTCCTGCCCCCACCACTGCGCCTGCCCCGACCAAATATACGACTACGGACACCGATCTTGGCACGCTGCTGGACAATCCGGCGGCCAAAGCGATCATCGAGAAGCATATTCCCGGCATGACGACAAATGACCAGGTCGACATGGCGCGCGGCATGACGCTGAAGGCGATCCAGCAATATGCACCCGACGATGTCACCGATGCGCGCCTTGCCGCGATCGATGCCGATCTCGCCAAGCTGCACTGATCGAACCGTAAAATATCGAAAGAAAGGGGCGGCAGGAATGGCGCCTTTTTTTATTCGATCACCAAACGACGCGTAATCTTGGCGATCCCCGCCTCATATTTGAGGCTGTCGACGGAAATCGAGGTTTCGATACTCTGCACACCTGGAATAGGTCGGATATGTTCGATCATGAGATCGTTCATCTGCTCGATGCTTGTGAACAGCCCCATCGCCAGAAGGCTGTGGCGGCCGAGCAGCATGATGACGCAGGTGATCTCGGGAATGGCCGAAAGCCGACGGGCAAGATCCGGCACATATGCCGGATCGGCCTTGATGCCCATCATGATCAGATTTGGTGATCCCGCCATCCGAAAGTCCGTGACCACTGTGAACTGGATCAGGCCCTCTCCCTGCAACCTTTTGATGCGGGCACGGATCGTCCCTTCCGTGACACCCAGGTCCACCGCAATTGCGCGATTTGAAATCCGCGCGTCGCACGCCAGCCTTTCGATGATGCCCCGATCCAGGCTGTCCAGACGTGCCTCGCGGCTCAAAGTGGCACCACGTTGAACTCGAACTTCACGATGTCGACAGCGATGCCCGACGCAATATGCGTGACGCCATCAATCACGGCGATATGCTCGAACAGGAATCGTTGCACTTCCGAAAAGTCATGGAGCGCAACGAGCAACTCGATATCATAGTCCCCATTCATCACGTTGACACTCAACACTTGAGCCAGATCAGCCAGGTCGCGGCCGACATCGCCGACAGCGCGCCCCTGCACCTTCACCCCCAAGGCGATGATGACATTATATCCATGGGCGGAAAAATCGGTGACGGCGACGACACGCATGACGCGCCCCTCCTCCATCTTCTGCAATCGCGCCGAAACCGTCGCCGCCGTAACGGACAGCCGCTCTGCGATTTCCTGGTTCGTCGCGCGCCCATTGGTCCGCAATATCTCGATGATATTGGCATCCAGGCTGTCCAGCGATGGCGGCGCCGTGGTCCGCCCACTCCTGATCTGCATCCCAATGCCCCTTCATGACGGCCCCCGTCTATTATCCGCAGGATCAAGGGCATCCCATAGATTTCACAAAATATTTATGATCAGTCAAACTTTTCTACGATAAATTGCATTCGATTATAATATCGACTGCAATATGCGGATTATCAACCACCTATATGGGCGCACAAGCCGACCATCAGCCCGACCTGACAACAAAATGGGCCGGCCCGGAGTCACCCCAAACAAGTCAGCGGAAAAAATTCGTCCTTGCTTCAGGACGAAGCAGCCGGAATTGGATCATCGTCGCCCGGCTGCCGTGGCGTGATGAGCAGCGCCGCCTTGGGCGAGAGCCATTGCTCGATGCTTTCGACGATCTCATAGACCACCGGAACAAAGATAAGCGACAGCGCCGTCGAACTGACAAGGCCGCCGATCACCGCCAGCGCCATGGGCTGACGGAACTCCGCACCCTCGCCGATGCCCAGCGCCGTGGGCAGCATACCGGCCGCCATGGCGACGGTCGTCATCACGATCGGCCGGGCGCGCTCGCGGCACGCGTTGCGCAGGGCCTGCGTCATCGGCACGCCCTTGCGCTCTTCCTCGATCGCGAATTCGACCAGCAGGATCGAATTTTTCGCGCAAAGGCCGAGCAGCATCAGCAGCCCGATCATCGCCGGCAGGTCCAGCGTCTTGCCGAACAGCACGAGCGCGGCAAAGGCTCCCAGCAACGACAGGGGCAACGCCGCAAGGATCGTCACCGGCTTGAAGAAGCTGCGGAACAGCAACACCAACACGGCAAAAGTCAGCCCGATCCCCGCCGCGATCGCTATCAGAAAGCCACCGAACAACTCCATCATCGCTTCGCTGTCGCCCTCACGCGCCTCCTGCACGCCCTTGGGCAAGTTGCGCATCACCGGAAGCTGCGCGACCTCGCCCAGTGCTTGCCCGAGTGTACGCCCGGCGACCAGATCGGCCTCCACCGATACCCGCCGCTCCCGATCATAGCGGACGATCTTGGCCGGCCCCGCCTGAAAGCGGATATCCGCGACCGCCGACAGCGGCGTGGTCTGCCCGTCCAGCGTCGGCACGCGCAGATTGGCAATAGTGCCCAGATCATCGCGCGCGCCCTCGGGCAGGCGTACGCGGATCGGCACACGCTCGTCCCCGTCCGAATATTTGGCGACATTGGCGTCGATATCGCCGATCGTCGCGATCCGCAGCACCTGCGCCAGCGTACTGCTGTTGACATTGAGACGCGCGGCTTCCGCCGGACGCGGTGTCACGATCAATTCCGGCCCGGCGGGCGGTGGCGACGGGCGAGGATCGGAAATGGACCGCAGCCCCCGCATCTCGCGCAGCAATTGCGTCTGGGTGCGCTCCAGCGCCTGCCCATCCTCGCCCGCCAGGATGATATTGACCCCGGCCGATCCGAACGTTCCCTGATTGGACAGACGCACATCGGGGATGTCCCGGAGCATGGGCCGAATGCGCTGGCGAAACTCATCGGTCGTGAGGTTGCGATCCTGCTTCAGCACGACGGTCAGCGTACCCGAGCGGAGATCACCACCATCGCCCATGCCACCGGCGGTCGAACCGACCTGTACGAATACACGCTCGACCGCCGGTTCAGCCAGCAGCATCCGCGTTGCACCGTCTACCGCCCGCGCCATGTCGTCACGCGTTGCGCCAGGTGGCCCCTGCACCGCGATATAGAGATAGCCCGGATTGCCGACGGGCTGGAAACCGACCGGAGTCAGGCTGGCGAACAGGATCGACAACAGGAAGATGCCGCCGCCGATCCCTACCGCCCGCCAGCGATGCGCCAGCGCCCAGTCGAGTACGCGCCCATAGCCGGGATTGACCGGCCGCTTCTCACAGTGCGGCCGATCCGCCATCGGAACCAGGAAATAGGCGGCTAGCAACGGCGTGAGCAGCCGTGCCACGACCAGCGAAAACAGCACGGCGACCGCCACGGTCAGCCCGAACTCCCGAAAAAACTGCCCCGCCTGCCCCGGTATGAGAGACACCGGCGCAAACACGGCGATGATGGTCGCGGTGGTCGCGATCACCGCCAGACCGATGGCATCCGCCCCGATCAGCGCGGCGCGATAGGGCGACTCCCCGACCTCGATCCGCTTCTCGATATTCTCGACCTCGACGATGGCGTCATCGACCAGAATCCCGATGACCAGCGTCAACGCCAGCAAAGTGATATTGTTGAGACTGAAACCCATGGCCGACATGGCAACAAAGGTCGGGATCAGCGACAAGGGCATCGCCACCGCCGCAATGATCGTCGCCCGCCAGTTTCGCAGGAACAGGAACACCACCAGCACCGCGAGGAATATGCCCTCGATCAACACATGCTGGGTCGAGGCAAAGCTGCGCCGCGTGGAATCGACCGTCGACACCAGACGGGTGAAGCGGACGCCGGGATGCTCCTTTTCCAGCCTGGCGATCGTCTTCACGATCTTGTCCTCGACCGCGATATCGCTGGAATCGCGCGTCTTGCTGACCTGGATCGCTGTCACCGGCCGACCGTCGAGCCGGGCGAAACCGCGTATCTCCGTCGCACCGTCACCGACCTCGGCGATATCGGACAAGCGGACATAACGGCCCTGCACCGGTATGGTGAGGTCGCGCAGCCGGGCGACATCGACCGACGAACCGAGCACACGAATGGTCTGTTCCACCTGCCCGACATCCGCTCGACCGCCCGGATCGTCGCTGTTGAACGCGGCGAGCGCGCTGCTCACTTGCGGCGCCGTCACTCCCATCGCAGCCATGCGCTCGGCATCGAGAATGACGTTGATCTCGCGATCCGCCCCGCCGATCCGTATCACTTGCGCCACACCATCCTGCGCCTGCAAGGCGCGGGTCGCGATCTTGTCCACGAAGCGCGACAATTCCGTGCCACCCATGCCCGGCGCGCTGACCGCATAGGTCAGGATCGGCGCATTCTCGATGTCGAGCCGCTGCACGAGCGGTGGGTCGATACCATTGGGCAATTGCACCCGCGTCCGCTCGACGGCGGTGCGCACATCGTCGGTCGCCTTCTGCATGTCGTTGTGCAGCTCGAACTCGACCGAGGTGGTGGAGACGCCCAGCACCACGGTCGAACTGATATGCTTGACCCCCGCGACACTGCTCAGCGCATTTTCTATGGGCCGGGTGATCTGGTTTTCCATCTCGGTCGGGGCCGCGCCATTCTGGCTGACCGTGACCACAACCACCGGAAAGCTGACGTTGGGGAACTGCTTGATCGGCAACCCGGCATAGGCGACGATCCCAGCGATCGTCAGGATGATGAACAGCGCGACGATCGGGATCGGGTTGCGGATCGACCAGGCGGAAACGCGCACGCTCATGCGCCTGCCTTTTCGCCGGCGACGCGTACCCTGTCCCCCTCCAGCACGAAGGCGCCGCCGCCCATCACGGCGCGATCCCCACGGCGCGGCCCGGACAGGATTTCCACCATGTCGCCGGCGCGCCGCCCGGTGCGGACGGCAACGCGATGCACATGATCCCGCCCGTCGAGCAACTGCATATAGGCGCCATCTGCATCATAATGGACGGCTCCCTCCGGCGCCGACAGAACCGGCGCTTTTGCCTTGACGAAGCGCGCCTGGGCAAAGCCGCCCGGCCTCAGATCCTGCCGCACCGGCAGAGCGATGCGCGCGGTCGACAGGCCTGTCTGGTTATTGACCCGCGCGCCGAGCAAGCGGACCCTGCCATCCACGCTTATGCCGGATGCCAGCACGACCTTGACCGGATCGCCCGTCGCCAGAGTTCCCATGACCGCTTCCGGCACCTCTGCATCCAGTTCGACCAGATTATCTCGCGCGATAGTGAACAGCACCGTCCCCGACGCAGAAGGTTCGCCCGGCCGCGCCGATCGCTGGAGTACCCGCCCCGCCACCGGCGCGCGGACGGTCAGCCGCTGCTGCCGGGTGAGCAGATCATCCAGCTGCGCCCGCGCGACCCCGACCGATGCCTGCGCGGAACGGTCGGCAATACGCCGCTGATCAATTGCCTCCTGCGACACCACGCCCATATTATCGAGGCCAGCGACCCGCCCGGCCTCCATCCGCGCCTTGTCGGACGCCACTTGCTGCTGTGTCAGCTGCGCCCGCGCCTGTGCGATCTGCGCGCGCAGCAACGCGTCATCCAGCACCGCCAACACCTGACCGGCGCGCACCTGCGCATCTTCCTCCACCTGCACATGGGCGATGCGATAGCCCGACAATTCGGGCGCGATCGCCACTTCCTCGCGCGGGATCAGGCGACCAGACGCGGTGAACCCGCCATCGAGCGCGCGCAGGTCCACCCGCGCCACGCTGACGGTCGGCGGCGGCGGCTCCTTGCGCGTCTCCTCATGCCCGCCACACGCCGCGAGCGACAGGAGCAGCGGCAGCGCCATCAGCTTGTGAGTCACGATTGATCCTTGGATTGGACAGGAAGAATGACGGAAGGCTGCCCCGGCGTCGCGGCCGGGTCATCGACACTCCATCCACCGCCCAGCGCCCGGAAGGCGGAGACGACATTGCTGAGCGCCAGCATTCGCGCGCTGGTGAGAGCAGTGCGTGCCGCGCGCCATGTCCGCTCGGACTGGAGCAGGGTGGTGAGATCGGTCAGCCCTATGCTGTAACCCTTGCGTCCCGCGTCAAAGGCAAAGCGCGCGCGCTCCTCCGCCCGCGTCAGGTCGACAAGACGCAGCCGGTCGGCACTGGCGGTCGCCAGTGCAATATCCGCATCGCGAAAGGAGTCCTGTACCGCCGCCTCATAGACGATGACCGCCTGCTGCCCCTGTGCCTCGGTCGCGCGCAACTGCGCCATCAGGCGCGTGCGATCCAGCACCGGCAGGCTGAGGCCCGCGCCCAACGACCATAATCCCGAAACCAGCCCCGCCGCGCTGCTGATGCTACCGCTCGCCTGCAAGGTGAAGCGCGGGAAAAGCGACAGCCGGTCGACCTGCACGGCGCTGGTCGCCGCTACCAGCCGCGCCTGCGCCGCCAGCACATCGGGCCGCCGCGCCAGCAGGATCGAGGGCATCAGCGACGGCACCATTGGCGGCGCATCCAGCCTGGCTTCGATCAGCATGGTGTCCGTCGGCGCATCGGCCCGCCCCACCAGCACCAGCAGCGACCGCTTCGCGTTGCGCAGCGCCGTCTCGCTGCGCGTCAGTTCCGCCTGCGCGCTGGCGACATCGCCTTCCAGCCGGGCCGTATCCGCCGCGGCCACCAGCCCATGATCCCGGCCCAGGGCCGACGCGCGGGCCAGTTCGCTTGCGATCCGCAAGGTCTCGTCCGCATCATTCCGCTGGATGGCCAGTCCTCGCGCATCAAACAGGGTGGTCGCCAGGTCCGCGGCAATGCTCATCCGCGCAGCATGATAGTCATAGGCCGCCGCGACATAGCTCGCCCTTGCGCCCTGACCGATCGCGGCCAGGCGGCCGAACAGGTCCAATTCCCAATTGGGACTGAACCCCAGCGACTGGCTGTTGCCGCCTGCCGTACTGCCCAGAAGATCCCTGCCGGAAATCACCGTGCCATCCCGCGCCGTGACCGATCCACTGATCGCGCCGCTGGGCACGCGCTGCGACAGCGACTGGTCGCGGACGGCGCGCGCTTCGCGCAATCGGAAATAGGCCGTGCGCGCATCTGTGCTGCGCCCCAGCGCCTCGGCTATCAACTCGGCAAGCTGCGGATCGCCGAACCGATCCCACCAGCGATCGAGCGCCAGATCCTCCGTGACCGCCCCCGCTACCGGCGGCGCAGCCTCGAAGCGCTGCGGCAGGGCGATCTGCGGGCGCGCCAGATCCACGCTTGGCGCACAGCCAGCAAGGGCAAAGCCGCCGAACAACAAAGTGCAATGACGCAGAACGGGATTCAGCAAGGTGACGGCGCTCCCAAAAAGCGGCTTCCTGTTGCAGCGGATAACGCAGCGAAGAAAAGAAACAAGATTGTTTATTTTCAAATCGCGATTTTTTTGCCATGAACCGACACATGAGCGACCCTCTTCCCACGCGACGCCCCGGTCGCCCCCGGCGCGAAGAAAGCGGCGACATCGACCAGCAACTGGTCGACGCCGCGATTCGTATGGTGGGCCAGCACGGCCCGGCGCTGACGATGAACACGATCATCGCCGCCTCCGGCCTGTCACGTAAGACTGTCTATGCCCGCTATCCCAACAAGAGCGCGCTGATGGCAGCCGTCGTGCGGCAGATGCTGGATTATGGGCTGGAACCGCTGGTCATTCCCGACCTGCCCCATTGGCGCGACAGCCTGCGCGCCTTTGTCGACCAGAGCCTGAACGAAGTATGCCAGCCGCAAGCCATGTCGATGCGGCGGCTACTGATGATCGACCCCGATTTTATGGAAGAGGTGAAGCCCCGCATCGAGAAGGTGGTCGTCAACCGCTATATGGACCCGCTGACCGCGTTTCTCGACGGGCTGGTAAAGGCGGGCAAGATTCCGCCCCAGGATATCGGCTTCGTTGCCGAAGCACTGACCAGCCTTGTGCTGTCGGAATCGCATCGCCGCTTTTTTCAGAATGATGTGGACGTCGCCAATGACCCCCAACGACTTGGGGAACTGGCGCGGAAACTGGTGCGGTTGTTCTGTGACGGGATTCTGGCGAAGAATGCATGAAAAAAGGGTGGAAGGTCGCGTTGTCTGCCGCCGAAGCGTGATTCGTACCTGATTCCCGATATTGGTTACGCATCATCCAAGTGCGTGAGCGCAATACCTCCTATAGGAAATTCTGCTGTTCATCGCTTATCCCGCATGAAAGCGAAGCGGAGACCGCACTCCATAATAACGATACAAACCTATATAGTTTTTAGATTATTGAACATTATAAAATGCTTGTCGGATAAAGTCGCGGTGCTTCGGCGCTCCTTACCCGAGATGGCATACCAGCTTCGAAATTAATCGGCCGTAACCGTACAAATATCTTTCCGCCTGCGTTGTGCTGGTGTATATAAGTTACGCATATGGCCGACAAGTTGAGCCATTTGGTCTGACGAGCAAATCGCGGGCCAGTCTTAGTGGGGAGGATATTGATGCGGACCATGCGTGTTTCGCGCAGCCTTTTGCTGTGCTGCAGTCTTTCGGCCCTTATATTGCCTGAAATCGTCGAAGCCCAGACGAACGACGCGGAAATCATCGTGACCGCCACACGCCGGGAAGAAAAGCTTCAGGATGTGTCCATGTCCGTCAACGTCGCAACGGGTGAACAACTGCAAAAGTTCAATATCTTCGATGCCAAGGATGTTTCACAACTGGCTCCCGGTCTCGAACTTACCAACACGACTGGTCGCAACAACACCACGACATTGCGCGGAGTCACCTTCGACCCGGATCAGGGCACGGCGCCGGCCGTTCAGGTCTATTATAATGAAATCCCGACCGACGCGCAGACCGCTTATACGGCGATTTATGACATCTCCCAGATCGAAGTCCTGCGTGGTCCGCAGGGTCTGCTGCGCGGGCTGTCGGCGCCGGCCGGATCGATCACCATCGGCACCCGCCGCCCCAGCTTCGACATGATCGAGGGCTTCATGCAGGCAACAGCGACGGATCGCGCCGGCTATAATGTCCAGGGAGGCGTGTCTTTGCCCTTTTCCGACACGCTAGCCATCCGCGTCGCCGGCCTCGTCGATGGGAACCGGTTGAACAATGTAACCAACGTCAACCTCGACAAACGCTCGCGCAGTCGCACCGAAAGCGCCCGTGTCACGCTGGGCTGGCGTCCGAGCGATGCCTTCACCGCCTATCTGACCTATCAATATCTGACGGCCGACAATAGCCAGTTCCAGCAGGTGGTCGGCAGCGGCAATCAGCCGGTCTACAGTCCTGCCATCTTCGTGGGCTTCCCGCTGAAGGACAGCAGCTTCGTCTCCGGCCCTGCACTCGACACATCAGACTATGGTGCGGTCGGCGAAGGCATTTTCCGTAACCGGAACGACACTCATCTGGTCAATCTGAATTTCGACTATGATCTGGGCGGATCAACCCTTTCCTTCGTGGGGGCGCATCAGTTCAGCAAACTGACGATCCAACGCGATCTGGATCCCGGCAACTCCGTGCCGAACTATATCGCATCATCGACAGTCATTACTCCGTACAAGGTAGACACCGCCGAATTACGCTGGGCCACGGATAATCAGGAAGGATTGGGCGGGGGCATAGGTGTCTTTTATACCAAGCAGACCGGCACAACGGTCGTTGACCAGCGCAGCGACACCTTTTCCTTCCCGCTCGATCCCAATGGCCTGATCCCCGGCACAACCATCCCCAATCTCTTCCCGGTTGATGTTCATGTCGTTGTCCCGGTCTATTCGCGGACCTGGTCGTTCAACGCCAACCTGCGCTACAAGACTGGCCCGCTTACGATCGAGGGCGGCGTGCGCTATTCGATTCGCAAGGCCATCCAGACGACACAGCAGACATTGAATCTCGGCCCGTTCCCGGACTTCCCCTTCCCCGGCGCGCCGGCGGGCTATGTCCTGACGCTGGGGCCGACCGAAATCATTCCCACGGATCTGCAAAAGCATGTGGACAAGCCGATCACCGGCGGGGTGACGGTGAATTATGCCTTTGCGGACACGTTGAATGCCTATTTCGCCTATGGCCACTCCTTCCGTGGAGGAAGCACCGGCGTGTCGGTGCCCGCAGGGATCAGCGGCGACCTTATCAGCACCGGTTCGGAAAAGACCGATTCTTTCGAGATCGGCCTCAAGGGCTCGCTGATGGATCGACGAGTCAATTATACAGTCGCGGCCTTCTACCAGAAATTCAATGGCTTCCTGACCCGCTTCACCGGCATCCAGTATAATTGCCCCGAGGAAAACGGCCAATGCAGCGTTACGGGCGCGCCGATCAACAACGCGATAGACAGCACCAATGGCGGCTTCGACTTCAACTATAATGCCAATGCCAAGTCCAAGGGGATCGAGGCATCGATCGACACGCGCTTTATCGATACCTGGGACTTGAGCCTGTCGGCCGCTTACACGCGTGCGCGGTTCAATAATGCCCTTATCCCCTGTAACGACTTCGATGGATCGGGTGTCCCCAACCAGAACGGCACGCCCCGGATCACCGGCAACGGCAACGTCAGCTATTGCCGCACCAACGGCCGCATGGCGGAGATTCCCGATTTCAGCCTGACCGCCAATACTGAACTGCGCTTCCCCACGGGCAATTATACCCCGTTCATTCGCGCGCTCTTCACGTATCGGCCCGGCTTCCATTCGGAACTTGTGAATTACGACTATCGCGGCCGCGAGCTGCTCAATCTGTTCGTCGGGTTGCGCGGGCCGGACAGCAAGTGGGAATTGACTGGCTTCGCCCGCAACCTGCTCAATCAGAAGCGGATCACCAATATCTCGCTTGGCAATGCTATCATCCCGACGTCCCAGCCCCTGGGACCGGCGGGCGCGATCCCCTATGATTCGGGCTATCGCCTGGTCAATGTCATGAACCCGCGCGAGTTCGGCGCGACGCTCAACTTCAGATGGTAATATCGGGCCGCTGCCTCGGCGCAGCGGCCATGATGGAAAGTTGGAAAAGACCATAGAGCCATGAACGATTAGATTGAATCGTTCATGGCTTTATGGTCGTTTGATTACCGCATTCTGCGAGCCGTCGGCTATCCAGCCGCTTTCAGAATGCTCTAAAAGGGTCGCTTCCTTTTCATACGCCGCACGCGGCCTTGCGCCCGGCCTGCCGACCGAAGAAGGTGCAGTCGGCAAGGCTGAGGCCAGAACTATAGCCATGCCCCCAGGCTGGCAGACCGGACGTGCAGCGCCCGGCAGCGAACAGGCCCAGCACCGGCGATCCTGCACGATCCAGCACTTCGCCGTCGGTGGATGTCTTGAGACCGCCAAGCGTAAAGAAACTGAAATAGCTGGTCTCAAAATTCAGCTCCAGCGCGACGAACGGCCCCTGGTCCAGCGGCGTCAGGATCGGCGCCCGCTTGTGAAACAGCGGATCGCGCCCCTCGGCCGCATGCTCATTGTAGAAGGCCATGGTCGCGCTCAGCGTCCCCGGCGTCATGCCCAGTTCGGCCTCGACTTCCTCCCAGCTGTCGCCGGTGCCGGCGATGGTCATGCCCGCCATTTCCAGCGGCTGGTCGAAATGCGCGATGTCGAGCAGCAGATAGACCCTGCCCCCCATCTGGTCGACGGCGCAGCGGCTGACCCTGCCATGATAGCAGTCTTCATTGATGAACCGCTGCCCCGCCTGGTTGACGAACACACCATGCGCCTGCGGTTCCGGCATCGTCCAGGGGCAGGTGGTGAAGAACTGCTCCATATGGATGGCGTCCCCGCCCGCGCCCACGCCCAGTTCGATCCCCGACCCGTCGTCCTGATCGCCGATCGGGCTGCTGATCTTGAATGTCTCCGGACAGTAGCGGCGGCGCATATCCTCGTTGAAGACGAAGCCGCCGGTGGCAAGGACTACGCCTTTCGCCGCCCGCACGAAGCGGTTCCGGTTGTCGATGCGCACGACGACGCCGACCACGCGCCGCGCATCATCCTGCACCAGCGCCATGACGCGAGCATCCGTCACCACCTGCACATCCAGAGCGCGCGCGCGCCGTTCGAGAATATCGACAAGGGGACGACCACCGCCCCAGCCGCTATGTGCGATCACATGGCCGCGTGGTGCTGGTTTGGCGATATCGCAAAAGGGCCAGGCCGCCTCGCTACCGGACCAGATCAGCGTGGAATCATCGACCGGCTCGATATGTTTGCCGGGCAGGTAATTGTCGCGATAGGGCACACCCTGCGCCTTCAGCCACGCATAATGGCCCAACGCCTCCTGGGCATAAAGATCGCACTTCGCCTCATCGGCGCAGGGACCGCCCGCCGCCTTCAGATAGGCGGCGAAATCTTCGGTGCTGTCCTCGAAACCTGCGGCGCGCTGCGCGTCGGTGCCGCCACCGCCGCCGATATAGATCTCGCCACCCGACAGGGCCGAAGCACCGCCACTGCCCGATCCCCGCTCGAACAGCATGACGCGCGCACCAGCCGCTGCTGCCTCGATCGCGGCGCAGGCGCCCGTCGCCCCGAAGCCGACGACAGCGACATCGGTTTCAAAGTCCCAGGCCGTCACATCGGACGCGGGGAGAGGCCGGTATAGCGATATCTCTGCCAATTGCGCTTCCTCATCTCTCCTGCACGACGGGTCAGACTGCTTCGTCTACCCGCGGTCGATCATTCCAGTGGCATGGATTGCCACCTCCTAATAATGCGGCTTAAATAGCATTTTACATTTCGCAATATCTTATTATTTGCAAACAAAATGTCCGCATATGCGTATCATGGCCACGCATATGCCTATATGGTCAGGCGAACCAGGCACCACCATTCACCGTGATCGTGCTTCCCGTGGCATAGCTGGCATCGTCGCTGGCGAGATAAGCCGCCGCGCCGCCAATCTCGTCCGGTTGGGCGAGCCGCTTCAGCACGCTTTCATTGGCCAGACCCTGTTTCAGCTCGTCCGGCAGACCGGCATAGATCGGCGTTTCCACCGCACCCGGATTGATCGCATTCACACGAATGCCGCGGCCCGCCAGTTCGCGCGCCATGGCTCGCGTCATGCCGATCACCGCCGCCTTGGCCGCGCAATAGGGTACCGGGCCGACGCCGTTCACCGCCGATGTCGAAGCTATGTTGATGATCGACCCGCCGATCCCGTCCGCTGCCATCAGCCGCACCGCCGCACGCGTGCAACGGAAAGTGCCATTGAGCGTCAGGTTGAGCACCGCGTCCCAGCCTTCATCCTCGCAATATATGGTCTGATCCTCGAAGACCGTCTCGCCCGCCGCCTGCTGTGCCTGCGCGGCATAATATTGGTCCATGCCATCACCGGGCGCCGATCCCCGCCCGGCATTGTTCACCAATATGTCGACGCCCCCGACCGCGGCCTTGATCGCAACGAAAGCCG
>NZ_DATKFP010000081.1:0-18029 GCF_035511395.1 Sphingobium sp. | reverse complement strand
GCTGCCAAGCGCAACAATTCGCAATATTTCAAGACATACCAACCCATTCCATAGCCATGGATCAAAATGCTCTTTTAAATAGCAAATATTTGGTCTCTTCGATTGGCGACAGATGTCCACACATTCAAGAAAATGTCGATCAATCATTTTAGCGAGTGGCAAAGGTAAAGCGAATGACACTCGGGCAAAAGACGGCAAGCCACTGCAACATTGCAACGCTCCACAGGGGCTATCCGCCCTTAGGTTGCGGCGTCCCGCAAAGCCGGCGCGGTCTGGCACCTATTCGCGGAAGGCTGTTTCGCTCAGGCGCGTGAGCGGAGTCAATATATAGGCCAAGACCGAGCGCTTATCGCCAAGCAGGCTGACATCCGCTCCCATGCCGGGACCGATCGCCAGCCGCCGCCCCGTATCGTCGGTGATGGCATCGGTCTTCGTTCGCACTCGGACGAGATAATGACTCTCACCGGTCCGTTCGTTCACCACCGCATCGGGCGATATGGCGACGACATTGCCCTCCATCGATCCGTAGATGGCGCTGTCATAGGCGGAAATCTGCACCTTCGCCTTTTGTCCGAGCTTGACCGAGGCGATGTCCTTGGCCGCCACCGCAGCCTCGATCAGCAGGCTGTCGCGCCCTGGCACCATTTCCAGCAGCGGATCGCCGGGGCGCACGCTACCGCCCACGGTCGTCACGAACACCCGGTTGATGCGGCCGTCGACTGGCGCGCGAACGATGGTTCGGGTGAGCTTATATTCATAGGCCGGCATCGTCGCCTGGCGTACCGACATGTCGGCGCGGGCGGCAGTCAGGTCGTCGGCGGCGCGCGCCAGCCAGTCGCGCTTCTGCTGCTGTGCGCTTGCCTGTGCCTCGGCCAGCACCGAGCGGGCGCGGCCGAGCGCCGCCGCAGCGCCGGCCGCCTCGCTGCTCGACACGGCAAAACTATTCTGAGCCTGAAGCAGGGAGCGGCGCGGCTCGATCCCTTCCTGCACCAGCGGGCGGATGAGGTCGAGGTCGGCGCGCGCGGTTTCGCGGGCGGAAATGCGGGCGTCCTCGGCCGCCCCAGCTTCGGTTATGGCGCGCTGGGCCTGAGTGACGCGGGCGGCGGCAACGCTGTTGATGCTCGCCAGTTCGGCAATGCGCGAACGGTAGAGGCTCTGTTCGACCAGAATCTGACTAGCCATCAGGGGATTGCGCGCCTGCGGAAAGACCGGCGTGCGACCGGCGATCTCCGCTTCCAGTCGGGCAATCTTGAACTGGAGCGCATCGCTGCTGGCGCGATTGCTTTCCAGTTCGGCGCCGGGCTGTACGGGACTGAGGCGGACGAGCGCCGCGCCGCGCTTCACCGCCTGCCCGGTTCGCACCAGGATGGATTCGACCACTCCGCCCTCCAGGTTGGAAATGACCTGAAGCTGCGAGCTGGGGATGACCTTTCCGATCGCACGAACCGTGCGGTCGATCTGGGTGAGCCAGGCCCAGATCAGGAAGATCAGGAAGAAGCCGGCGATGATCCAGAGGATGACATTGGCCGGCACGCGCGGCTTGATCGTCATGGCGTGGGGCTGGAAAGGCAGTTCGGCGCTCATGCGGCTTTCCCCCGGGTCAGGCGCTGCAACACCGCGTCGCGCGGGCCGTCCGCGACGATCTTGCCGCGATCGAGCACGACGATGCGGTCGACCATGGTGAGCAGCGACGTGCGGTGGGTGATGAGCAGTAGCGTGCGCCCCGTCACCTCCGGCTGGAGCCGGGCAATCAGGTCGTTTTCGGTCTGAGCATCCATGGAACTGCTCGGCTCGTCGAAGATCAGGATCGGCGGGCGCCCGGCAATGGCGCGGGCGATGGCTATCGACTGACGCTGGCCGCCCGACAGGCCATCGCCGCGATCGGCGAGGCGCAGGTCATAGCCGTTTGCGATCTGCCCCATGAAGCGATGGGTGCCGCTGATCTCTGCCGCGCGAATCATTTCGTCCTGCTCCACGCCGGGGCGGTCGAGACAGATATTCTGGCGCACCGACCCTGCGATCAGCACATTGTCCTGCATTCCCGCGCCGATCAGCCTGCGCAATTCGACCGGGTCATATTGGCGCACGTCGATCCCGTCGATCAGCACCACGCCCTCTTCCGGCTCGTAGAGGCCCAGCACCAGGCGCGCGAGAGTGGACTTGCCCGACCCAACGCGGCCGAGGAAACCGACCCGCTCGCCCGGCTTGATGGCAAGGTTGACGCCTTCCAGTGCCTTTTCCGGCGCACCGGGATAGCGGAAGGACACGTTACGCAGTTCGATCGCCCCTTCCAGACGAGCGGGATGCAGCGCGTCACCCTGTGGCCCTTCGGTTGGGGTTTCCATCAGCGCGTTGATCTGGCGATAGGCGACGCGGGTGGACGACAGCCGGGACAGCAGCGTCGCGATCTGTGCCAGCGGCGCAAGCGAACGGCCGCACAGGATCGAGCAAGCTAGGAGTGCGCCGGTAGTGATCTCATGATTGCGCAACAGGCCGACACCGACGATGATGATGCCACAATAGGCGATGGTCGACGCGCTGCTGGCGACCGTCATCGGCACGGCGGCGGCGAGGCGCTGGCCGAGCGAACTTTCCGAATGGCTGATGAGCGCAGCCTGCCAGCGGCGGCTCAGCATCGGGCCGGCGCCGATCGCCTTGACCGTCTCCAGGCTGCCGATCGCTTCGACCAGCACCGATTGTTTGGTAAGTCCGTCCCCCAGGCTGCGCGCGGAAAGCCGATCGAGCGCCGGCGTCGCCAGCAGCCCTGCGCCGATCACCAGCGGGACCATTGCCAGCGGCAATAGAACCAGCACACCGCCCAGCAGCGCAATCACCGACAGGGTGACGATAATGAAGGGAACGTCGATGATGGCGGTCAGCGTGACCGAGGCGAAGAAGTCGCGCAGCGTTTCCAGCTCGCGCATCAGACCGGTCAGCGTGCCGGTCGAACCGCGCCGCTTGTCGAGCCTGAGCGCGAGCAGTTTCGCAAACAGCGTTTCACCCACGTCATGGTCGATATTCGCACCGGCGATGTCGACGAAATAGACACGCAGCAACCGCAGCACGAAATCGAAGATGATGACGAAGACCAGCCCGATGCTGAGGCCGATCAGCGAAGACGAGCCGTCATTGGGAACGATGCGATCATAGACGGTCATGGTGAAGAGCGAGGAGACGAGCGCGAAGATGTTGATCAGTGCCGCCGCGATGGCCACCTTCACATAGATCGCCTTGTTGCGCAGCATCGGCTCGATCAGCCAGGGCGCGAAACGGGGCTTTGAGGTGGCGAGCAACGGGTCTTCGGTCATGGCATGGGGTTCCCGTCATTGCGCCCATCGGCCGGGTCGACCCGGATCGACAGATCGTCCAGCAGACGCCCGGCCCTGGCAAGCAGGATGAAGCGCGACAGGTCGCGTTCCGCCAGCGTCTGGACATAGGTCGCGATGGAATAGAAATAATTATCTTCGGAATTGATCAGGTCGAACAGGGTGCCGCCCGACGTTTCGAACCGGGTCGCATAGACGTCGCGATTAGTGCGGCTGGCGAGATAGGCGGCCTCCGCAGCGGTAAATTGTGCGTCCAGTCCCTTCACGTCCGACCAGGCCATTTCCGCGTCGCGCAGTGCCTCGCGCCGGGTTCGCGCGGCGAAGGCTTCCGCCCCGTCGGCACGGGCCGTCGCCTGATCCGCCCGCGCGTTGATGCCTGCGCCAAGTTGCGCCCGCAGGATCAGCCGACCGCGCACGTCATAGTCGCCGCTATTTTCGAACACGCCATAGCGCCCGGCGTCGACGCCCGCGGCGATGGTCGGCAACCGCTCCGCCCGAACGGCGCGCGAGTCCTGCCGGGCGGCGCGTGCCTCGGCATCGGCCTTCTCCACCGCAGGCGATCGCAGGACGAGCGCCTCCAGCGTCTCATGATCGAGGGCGTCGACAGAGGGCAAAGGCACCCGCATCAGATTGTCGGGCACGTCATGCCCCGCGATCGCGCGATATTGCGCCTCCGCACTGGCACGGTCACGACGGAAATTGGCTAGGCGGGTCTGGATCGTCGCGATCGAACTGTCGATCCGGGGCAGGTCGCCCCTGGCGGAAAAGCCCTGCGTGATGCGCCGTTCGACCGCCCCACGCAATTGCGTCTGGCGCTGAGCATATTCGATCGCCGCCTGCTCCATCAACCGCTGCGCGAGGATGGAATACCAGGCAGTCACGAGCCGGAGCGCGACATCCGTGCCATAACCCAGCGTGGCCGTCCGGGCCGCTTCGACCCTTGCATTGCCTGCATTGATGCGGCTGGACGTTGCCCCGAAATCCAGCAGCCGCTGGCGAACGGAAGCCGAAGCGTCGGTTCGCCCCTCTGGCCGGGACCGTTCGATGATATTGCCCGGATCATTTGAGAAATTGCGGGCGAAAGAGCGATTGGCGTCAACCGTCAGGTCGATGCTGGGGAAAAGCGCCGACCGGGCCTGCACGCGCGCGGCCTCCGCCTCGCGCTCACCCGCGCGCGCTTCGTCGAGCAGCGCGTTGGTCTCGACCGCCGATTGCACTTCCTCACGGAAAGGCGCGACGGGACCGACCTGTCTGGCAAGGTCCAACAGCGGATCGGATCGGACCGGATTGGAAAAAGGCTCGGGATTGGGTGGGAGCAACAGATTGGACTGCGCGCGCGCAGCAAGGCAGGTTCCGGACAATGACAGCAATGCTGCCAGCGCGCTTGCCGCAGGCATCCATCCAGCACAAATGGCCAGCCTTCGCCCAGGCCGTCTCTCTCTCAACAAAAGCCTGACACCCCAACACCACGCAAATTCCCTCCCCCACATGATCCTTCCAGTCCGAAAGGACACCATGTGCGAGCGCGGCCCGGCCTCCTATATGCCTGATGCGACAATAGCGCGCAACGCGCCTCGCCGCAGTGCGAAAGGCGTTCATCACTCAAAATAGTCATTGTCGGGATAGGCAGAGCAGCACCATCCGCATGCTCTTGCCTGTTCAGATGGTGCGGGTGGTCGGGCTCGAACCGACACTCCTTGCGGAACCGGATTTTGAGTCCGGCGCGTCTACCAATTTCACCACACCCGCACGATCGGCAAGAATCCCGGAGCGCCATTGAAGCCGCCCATGCATCAAGCCGGTGCCGCCAATTGGCAAAATACGACGCGGGCGTCCAGCCGAAAAACGGATCGGGCATCAAAAGGCACTCCTCTCCCGGTTGACAGGGGTAATGCCGGCTCCCACATGACAGTCAATGTAATATTATATCATAGAAAGATTCTTGTGATTTCCTGCGACAATGACAATCAGCCGGCTTGCCAGAGCAGCCCCCCTGCCGGCTGGCTGGACGGCTTCGCGCTCTGCGCGTCCTCCCTCTGTACCTTGCATTGCCTTGGCCTGCCGCTGCTGTTCGCCCTGCTCCCGGTCTTCGCGAGCCGGATCGATCCGGGCGAATCCTTCCATCTCGTGATGCTCGCGCTCGCCATACCGACGAGCCTGTTCGCACTCGTCCAGGGGCGTCGTCGTCATGGCGCCCAGCGGCCATTCTGGCTGGGGTTATCGGGCCTTATGCTGATGGCCATTGGCGCCCTGGTCGCTCGCGATGCCGTGCAGGAGGCGGGAGCGACCGTAACGGGCAGCCTGCTGCTTGCGGCGGCTCATATCGTCAACTGGAGGAACGGACGCTTCCCGACGCGAAAATAGGATCGGGTGGATCAAAGCGCAGGATAGAGGCATTATGTTGCGGCAGAGCATCATGCTCGATAGCCTTCTTGCGTAACGATCCGCGCTCGCTATAAGGGCCGCATCGTGCAGACATAGACAACTTCAAAAACGGAGAAGGATATTCCTTTGACCGAGCCGTCTGCCACGTTCCTGTTATTCGGCGCCACGGGCGATCTGGCCCGCCGCATGATTTTTCCGTCGCTCTACAACCTCCTGTCTGACGGGCTGCTGCCTGACGACTTCCTGATCATCGCTTCCGGCCGCTCGGACATGTCCGACGAGGATTTCCGGGGCGATGTCTGTGCTGCCTTGCAGCAGTTTCTGCCCTCCGACCGCTATGAGGCGGAGGTGGCGGAACGCTTCCGCATGATGATCCAGTATCAGCCGGTCGAGGCAGGCAACCCCTCGCAGTTCGCTGCGCTGGCCGAACGAGTCGATGGCAGGCTGGAGCGCGGCCTGTCGGTCTATCTGTCGACGCCGCCTTCGCTGTTCGCGCCCACCGCGCAGGGGTTGGCCGATGCAGGCCTCATCACGCCCAAGACCCGGATCGCGATGGAAAAGCCGATCGGCAAGGATCTGGCGTCGTCGAAGGAGGTCAATGACGGCATCGGCGCGCTCTTCGCCGAAGACCAGATTTTCCGTGTCGACCATTATCTGGGCAAGGAAACGGTCCAGAACCTGCTCGCCCTGCGCTTCGGCAATGTGATGTTCGAACCGCTGTGGAACGCCACGGCGATCGACCATGTACAGATCACGGTTGGCGAAACCGTGGGCCTGGAAGGTCGCGTCTCCTATTATGACGGTGTCGGCGCGCTGCGCGACATGGTGCAGAATCACATGCTCCAGATCCTGTCCATCATCGCCATGGAGCCGCCCGCCCGCATGGACCCGACCTCCGTGCGTGACGAAAAGGTGAAGGCGCTGCGGTCGCTGCGCCCGATGACCGACGAGACGGTCAAGACCCACAGCGTGCGCGGCCAATATACGCCGGGCGCGGTACAGGGACAGATCGTCACCGGCTATGCCGACGAACTGGGCAAGCCGTCGGACACCGAAACCTTCGTGGCGTTGAAGGCCTATGTCGACAATTGGCGCTGGCAGGGCGTGCCCTTCTATCTGCGCACCGGCAAGCGGATGCCCGCGCGCCAGTCCGAGATCGTCATCCAGTTCAAGCCGGTGCGCCACAGCATCTTCGGCCGAGACGGGCACGGCACGGGGCTGGAGCCGAACACGCTGGTCATCCGCCTGCAACCGGAGGAATATATCCGCCTCCAGATCATGAGCAAAAGGCCGGGGCTGGAGCAGCAGGTACGGCTGGAGGAAGTGACGTTGGACGTGTCGCTGACCGCCGCCTTTGCCGGCCAGCGCCGCCGTATCGCCTATGAACGCCTGATCCTGGACCTGCTTGCCGGCAACGCGACGCTGTTCGTCCGCCGCGACGAGGTGGAGGCGCAATGGACATGGATCGATTCGATCATCGACGGGTGGAAAGAGGCCAATGTGAAGCCCGCCGCCTATTCTTCGGGGAACTGGGGTCCGTCTTCGGCCATTGCCCTTATCGAACGTGACGGAGCCAGCTGGCATGAATGATCTGAATCCGGTGATCGCGAAGGTCACTGACCGTATCGTGGAGCGGAGCGCCGCTTCGCGCCTCAAATATCTCGGCCTGATCGAACGGGGCCGCGACGCAGGTACCAATCGCGCGCAATTGTCGTGCGGCAACCTGGCCCATGGCTTTGCCGCGAGCGGCGAGGACAAGGCTGTCATCCGCACCGGTGCCGCGATGAACATCGGCATCGTGACGTCCTACAATGACATGCTCTCGGCGCATCAACCCTATGGCCGCTATCCCGAGCAGATCAAGATCGCGGCCCGCGAGATCGGCGCCACGGCGCAGGTGGCGGGCGGCGTGCCAGCCATGTGCGACGGCGTGACCCAAGGTCAGGCAGGCATGGACCTGTCGCTGTTCAGCCGCGACACCATCGCTTTGTCGACCGCCGTGTCGCTGAGCCATGCGATGTTCGAGGGTACGCTCCTGCTCGGCATATGCGACAAGATCGTGCCGGGACTGCTGATCGGCGCACTGCGCTTCGGTCATCTGCCCACGATCCTGATCCCGGCCGGGCCGATGCCCTCTGGCCTGGCCAACAAGGAAAAGGTCCGCATCCGCCAGCTCTATGCCGAGGGCAAGGTCGGCAAGGATGAACTGCTGGAATCGGAAAGCGCCTCCTATCACGGCGCGGGTACCTGCACCTTCTATGGCACCGCCAACTCCAACCAGATGATGATGGAGATGATGGGCCTGCACATGCCGGGCGCCGCCTTCGTCAATCCGGGCACCAAGCTACGCACCGAACTGACGCGTGCTGCGACGCACCGGATCGCGGATATCGGCTGGGACGGCGACGATTATCGCCCGCTTGGCCATTGCGTGAACGAGAAGGCGATCGTCAACGCGATCATTGGCCTGATGGCGACAGGCGGCTCCACCAACCATGCCATCCACCTGCCCGCCATCGCGCGGGCGGCGGGCATCCATATCGACTGGACCGACTTTGCCGAGATTTCGGACGTCGTACCGTTGCTGGCGCGCGTCTATCCCAATGGCTCTGGTGACGTGAACCATTTCCATGCGGCGGGCGGCATGGCGGTGATCATCCGCGAACTACTCGACGCCGGACTGCTCCATCGCGACATTCCAACCGTCGCGCGACAGGATCTGACCGATTACGGCAAGGAACCGGTGTTGGAGGATGAGGCGCTGGTGTGGAAGGATGTGCCCTCATCCCGTGACGAGAATATGCTGCGTCCCGCCTCCAACCCCTTTCAGGCCGATGGCGGCATGAAGCTGCTCCAGGGCAATCTGGGCCGCTGCGTCATGAAGGTGAGTGCGGTGGACAAGGAACGCTGGACGATCGAAGCGCCCGCCGCCGTTTTCCAGGATCAGGACGATGTGCTGCGCGCTTTCAAGGACGGCAAGCTGGAGCGCGATGTAGTGGTCGTCGTCCGCTTCCAGGGGCCACGCGCGAACGGTATGCCCGAGTTGCACAAGCTGACCCCGGCGCTGGGCGTGTTGCAGGATCGCGGGTTCAAGGTTGCCCTGCTGACCGACGGGCGCATGTCCGGCGCGTCAGGCAAGGTGCCGGCCGCCATCCACCTTTCGCCCGAAGCATTGGGTGGTGGTCCCATCGGCAAGCTGCGCGACGGCGACATGGTGCGGGTCTGCGCGGAGACCGGTGCGGTCGACGCGCTGGTCGATGCGGCGACGTGGGACGCGCGGGACATCCCCGCCGCCCCGCCTCCGCCCTATGACACCGGCCGCGAATTGTTCGCCCTGTTCCGCCATCATAGCGACCTGGCCGAACAAGGCGCGTCGCCGATCCTGGCGGCGATGGAAAGCGAGCTGTAATAGGGAATTTATTCCGTCGGACTGAGCCTGTCGAAGCCCTGTTCTTCTTCAAAGGAGGACGGCCCTTCGAAGCTCAGGGCGAACGGACGGAGAATGACATGACCGACATCATCGCCGCCGACATTGGCGGGACCAATGCCCGCTTCGCGCGCGCATCGCTGGACGAGCGTGGCGTGCCGACACTCGGCATCGTGCGCAAGTATAAAGTGGCCGACTATCCCAGCCTTCAGGCCTGCTGGGCTGCCTTTTCGGAGGATGAGCAGAAGGACGGGAACGGCACCCTACCCGACGCCGTCTCCATCGCCTTTGCGACCGCCATCGGGCGGGAGATCATCAAGCTGACCAACAGCAACTGGATGATCCGCGCCGATACGCTGGCGGAGGATCTAGGCGTGCGCACGGTCCGGCTGGTCAATGATTTCGAGGCGGTGGCCCATGCCGTGTCGCGCCTGCCGGACGAAAACCTGCCGTTGCTGTTCGGCGAGGACCGCCCCTTCCCCCGCGATGGCGGCGTGACGGTGCTTGGTCCGGGTACGGGTCTGGGCGTCGCGATGATCGCCTATGACAATGGCCATCCCCATGTCATCGCGACGGAGGGCGGCCATCTGGACTTCGCACCGCTCGATCCGCTGGAGGAAAAGATCCTCGCCTATCTGCGTGACAAGTTCCTGCGCGTGTCGACCGAGCGGATCGTGTCCGGCCCCGGCCTCAACAATATCTACAAGGCGATGGCGACGATCGGCCATGACCGCGTCGTCCTGATGGAAGATCCGGAACTGTGGCAGGCGGCGCTGGAGGGCACCGACGATTTCGCGCGTCGGGCACTGGAGCGGTTTTGCCTGAGCTACGGGTCGGTGGCGGGCGACCTGGCGCTGGCGCATGGCCCGCACAGCGTCGTGCTGGCGGGCGGTCTTACCCAGCGGATGCGTGATTTCCTGTCGCAGAGTGGATTCCACACCCGTTTCAAGGCCAAGGGCCGGTTCGAAAGCCTGATGGCGACCGTACCGATCCGCTGCGCAATCCATGATGAAATCGGTCTGTTCGGGGCTGCTGCCGCGTTTCGGGAAAGCTGATAGCCTTTCCTTCAACCATTTTGTTTCACGCGTTTTCCAAACCCGCGAACGCAGTCGTCCGCTGCGAAAACGCTCATAGGGAGAGTTGAGAATGAGCCTGACCGTAGCCCAGGTAATGGAACTGGCGCCGGTTATCCCGGTGCTGGTGGTCGAGAATGTCGAAGATGCCCTGCCGATCGCGAAGGCGCTGGTCGCGGGCGGTCTGCCCGCACTGGAAGTGACGCTGCGCACCCCCGCCGCGCTGGACGTGATCCGCGAAATGGCGAAGGTCGAGGGTGCTGTCGTTGGCGCGGGCACGGTGCTGAACCCGAAGCAACTCGAAGCCGCCATGGAAGCAGGCGCCCGCTTTGCCGTCAGCCCCGGCCTGACCGAACCGCTGGGCAAAGCAGCAATCGAAGCCGGCCTGCCCTTCCTGCCGGGCACCGCGACCGCCGGCGACATCATGCGCGGGCTGGACATGGGCCTGACCCATTTCAAATTCTTCCCCGCCGAAACCTCCGGCGGCCTTCCGGCACTCAAGGCGCTGGCTGCACCGCTTTACGAAGCTCGTTTCTGCCCGACCGGCGGCATCACTGCGCAGACCGCCCCCGAATGGCTGGCCCAGCCCTTCATCAAGTGCGTCGGCGGCAGTTGGGTCGTGCCCAAAGGACCGGTCGACCCGGTGAAGATCGAAGCGCTCGCACGCGAAGCGGCGGCGCTACCGCGCTGATCCGTGGACGGGCATGGGGCGATTGCGTCCCACGCCTTGTCCGTCTGGAGCATTTTCGAAGCGGACGACATCGTCCGCTGGCCCGGAAAATGCGGAAAACAAAAAGAAATTAGGACGTTTGTTTTCCGTGATTTCCGAGCCATGAAATGTTCCATTTCATTCGAAATCATTCGTTTGTTTTCCGTGATTCCCAAGCCATGAAATGTTCCATTTCATTCGAAATCACTTTAGATGCAGATTATGACACCACGCCGCCTTTTCGCCGCCCTGGCCCTGATGCTCTCCGGCTGCGCCGGGGCGCCGCAAAACTATCCCTCGCTTGCCAAGCGGGCGGTAGAAGGCGCGCCAATGGCGGAGGTCAGCCCAGCCCCCGCTCCGGTGGCCGCCGATCCGCAGCTATCGGCCGAGATCGCCCGTCATGTCGCGCAGGCGGACAAGGGCGCGACCGCATTCGACACCGCCTATGCCAGGGCGGACAAGGCGGTGAAGGTGGCCTCCGGCGCCACGGTATCGAGCGACGCGTGGGTCACAGCGCAGGTCGCGATCAGCGAACTGGAATCGGCGCGTAACGACAGCGTGTCGGCGCTCGCCAGCCTCGACACGCTCTATGTCGAACGCAGCAATCAGGTCGCCGATGGCAAGGCGCGCGGCGGGCTGGAGGATATCGACGCCGCTCGCAGCGCTACGCTCGCGCTGGTCGACCAGCAGAATGACCGGATCGACGCGATGAAGGGCCGCCTGCCGCAGCCCTGACCCGCATCGGACTATGTTTCCGCAGCCGCCTTGACCGCGCCCTTGTGCGCCTTGGCGTTGTGGACATAATGTTCGACGCCTTCGCGCATGTCGATCAGCGCCTCGTCGCTCAGATCGCGCATATGTTTCGCGGGACGACCGGCCCATAGCTGACGGTGCAGCACCCGCTTACCCGGCGATAGCAGCGCGCCGGCTGCCAGCATCGCGTCGCTTTCCACGACGCAGCCGCTCATGACGATCGCACCAAGACCCACGAAGGCGCGATCCTCCAGCACGCAGCCATGGATCATCGCCATATGGCCGATCAGCACATCCTCCCCGATGATCGCGGGCCAGCCTTCGAGCGGACGTCCATCGGCGCGATCGCCGGGGCTGTCGCAGTGGATGACCGTGCCGTCCTGCACATTGGTCCGCGCACCGATCCTCACCCGGTTCACATCGCCCCGGATCACGCAATTATACCAGATGCTGGCATCCTCGCCTATCTCCACGTCGCCGACGATCCGGCATCCCGGCGCGATGAAGGCGCTGGGATGGATGACCGGCGTCTTGCCGCCAAATGGGATGATGCTGACGTCGGGGTAGGCTTCGGGGGGATGGGCGTCGTGGGACATTGGGCTCTCCTCTTATGGTCTGATCTTCAGGATCGGCAGGATGCTGGCATGGTCGTCGGACCAGGCCGCAAAGCCCGGCCTGACCGGCAAGGCTTTCCACCCTTCCGGGCCGGTTGCCCCGGCCAGCCGGTCCAGTTGCGCCGGATAGCGCGACAAGGCAACCCAGACCGACGCTGTATAGTGGCGGCCAGCGTCCTGCTTTGACGGCATGTAATGGCGCAGCCGCGCGTGCCAGCCCCCGGCCTTCGCGGCGGCGGCCAGCACCGGACGAAGATCGAGATAACGGTTGGAAATATGGACGAGGAGCAGGCCATCGGGTGCCAGGCGTCGGCCATAAATCGCCAGCGCCTCCCGCGTCAGCAGGTGCATCGGAATGGTATCGGAGGAAAAGGCGTCGATGACCAGCAGGTCGGCGGCGCCAGCCCATTGCTGCGCCAGTGTCATGCGCGCGTCCCCAACAATCATGTCGGCATGGGGCTGGCAGCGCGACAGGAAAGTGAAGTTGGTCGGATCGCGGGCAATCGCAATCATGGCCGGATCGATCTCGTAGAAACGCCAATTCTGACCGGGACGGAAGTAGCAGGCGAGCGTCCCTGCCCCCAGCCCCACGACATCGATACGCGCATGCCCACCGAACAGGTCCGGCGCATGGCGGAGCGCCTGCCCCACGCCCGAATCCGGTGCATAATAGCTGGTCGGATCGCGCTCCCGCCCTGGCCTCCGGTCCTGAATGCCGTGCAGCGTGGTGCCGTGGAACAGGATTCGTTCCGACGCGCTTCGATCAGCGACGCCGTAAACACCAAAATAGCTGCGGGTCAGCATACCCGTGACGGACTGAGACAGCTTGTCCCATCCACTGAGGCAAAGCATCAGATAGAGCAGCATCCCCGCCGTCAGCAGCCGATGCCCGAGCGCCATCACACTCAATGCGATGATGGTGAGGAAGCTGATCGTCTTGAGCATCGGCGACTTCCACTCGGGCACGAGCACACCGCCGCCGATCACCGACAGCAGCAGCCCCGCAACCAGCATCAACGCCCCCAGCCAGACCCGGCGACGCGGATCTTCCCACAGGAGGCGCGGCAGGCGCAGGAATGGCTCACGGGGCGGCAGCAGCAACATGGCAGCGACCAGCAGGATCGGATATTCATAGGTCCAGTCGAAGATCAACGGCGCGATCAGTGCGCAGAACAGACCGCCCATCATGCCGCCGACCGACATCAGCAGGTAGAAGCGTGTGAGATGGGCAGGCGCTGGACGCAGATCGTAAAGCCGGGCGTGAAGCGCCGTGGCGGTCACGAAAAGGACCATCAAAATGCCCAGCGCAATGAAGACAGGGAAATCGACGCCGCCGGTAAACGCGACACAGGCTCCGATCAGCAGCATCAGCGGAGCGATCAGGGTGCAGAGATTGGCCGGGCCGCGCATGACGGCAAAAGCGAGGCTGAAGCTCAGTAGATAAAGGCCCAGCGGCAGCACCCAAAGCAGCGGCATGGCGACGATGTCGGTGGTGAGATAGAGGCTGGTCGCCAACATCAGTCCCGATGGCACTGCCGCCAGCGCGATCCAGAGAAGCATCGTCCGCCAGTGGGGCGACGGAGATGCCTCATCCGCTTTCACCACCTCAGATTCCGCCGGCGGCAGGCGGCGGGCGCTGGCATAGACCAGAAAGAACAGCGCACCGTAACACAGGGACCAGAGGATACTCTGCGCCTTCAACGTCAGCAGCGGCTCGACCAGCATCGGATAGGCGATCAGCCCGGCGAAACTGCCGAGGTTGGACGCGGCATAAAGTGGATAAGGATCGCCCCCGCCGGCAATGGCGAACCAACGCTGGAGCAAGGGTGCCTGCGCTGCGACCACGAAGAAGAGCGGGCCGATCGACGCGCCCAGCAGCCAGAGCACCCAGAAAGCCGGCTCGATCGTTTCCGGCGGCTGCCATCCCGCCAGACCGATCGGCAGGAAGACGGCGGAAATCAGGAACAGGCCCAGATGGATCATCGCCTGCCGCCGTGCGGGCAAGCTGCCGAGCATGTCGGCATAGCCATAGCCGGCGAGCAGCAACGCCTGATAGACCAGCATCGCCGAATTCCACACCGATGGCGCGCCTCCCAGACGGGGCAGCGCCATGCGGGCGATCATCGGCTGGACAAGGAAAAGGAGGAACGAGCCCGCGCAGATCGTGAGGACGAAGCGCGGGCGCGTTCCTATCCGCATCAGGCGCCCAGCAGCCTTGCCGCGTGAAGCGCGTGATAGGTCAGCACCCCCGAACAGCCCGCGCGCTTGAAAGCCATCAGCGTTTCGAGGACGAGCGCGTCGCGATCTCCGGCGCCCGCTGCGGCTGCATGTTCCAGCATCGCATATTCGCCGGATACCTGATAGGCGAAGACCGGCACGGCAAAGCGGTCGCGCACCCGCGCCACGATGTCGAGATAGGGCAGCCCCGGCTTCACCATCACGCTGTCGGCGCCTTCTGCCAGGTCCAGAGCGACCTCCCGCAACGCTTCCTCGCCATTGGCCGGGTCCATCTGGTAATTTTTCTTGTCGCCCTTCAGCAGCCCGCGCGAACTGACCGCATCGCGGAACGGTCCGTAGAAGGCGCTCGCATATTTGGCGGCATAGGCCATGATCTGGACATTGGCGTTGCCGGTTTCCTCCAGCGCCTCGCGGATAGCGCCGACGCGGCCGTCCATCATGTCGCTGGGCGCGATGATGTCCGCGCCCGCCGCTGCCTGGTTGAGCGACTGGCCGATCAGCACGTCGATCGTGGCGTCGTTGACCACATAGCCGGTCTCGTCGAGCAGTCCGTCCTGCCCGTGGGCCGTATAGGGATCGAGCGCCACGTCGGTCAGGATTCCGATGTCGGGTACGGCATCCTTGATCGCCCGGATCGCGCGGCACATCAGATTGTCGGGGTTGAGTGCCTCGGCCCCGTCGTCGCTGCGCCGGTCGGCCTGGGTGTTGGGGAAGAGCGCCAGACAGGGAATACCCGCATCGCGCGCTTCCCTCGCCCGCGCTACCATCCGGTCCACCGACCAGCGCGACACGCCGGGAAGCGCGGCGATCGGCTCCTCGACACCATCGCCTTCGGTAACGAAGAGCGGCCAGATCAGGTCGCTGGGCGACAGGCGGTTTTCGGCATGCATCGCCCGGCTCCAGGCCGCGGCGCGAGTACGGCGCATGCGCAGCGCCGGATAGGGGGCATAGGTCATGCGCAGGGTGTAGGCCGGGGAGCCGGGGGGATCAAGCGGGGCACATTGTCCCAACCCACTGGAACAATGCGCCCCTGGCCCAGCCCCTATTTCGCGAAGCGGCGGAAGAAACTGTCGTCATTCCAGCGCGGGCGCGTCGGGCTGTTGGCGACCCGCAGCGTCACGGCGGTCACATAATCGTTCAGCTTTGCCGTTTCGGCCGGCATCACCGGCTGGTTCAGATCGTCGAAGGGCGAGTGGTAGAGGTTCGCCCGCCAGGCCTTCTCCGTCTCGGCTTCGGGCGTCCCGGCCTTGAAACCATATTTGAAGAAGAGCGCGGGGATGCCTTCGCGGATGAAGGCATATTGGTCGGACCGGATGAAGACGTTGCGGTCCGGGAAGGGATCGGGCGTGATTGGCAGGCCCATGGCCGCGCTTACCGCCGCTGCATCCTGCCCCAGCGAACTTTGATCATAGCCGATCGGGGTCACGGCAGTCAGCGGGAAGATCGGTAGTGCCATGTCGAAATTGAGATCGGCGACGATGGCCTTCTGCGGCACGGTCGGTCGACGGGCGAAATAGCGGGCACCCAGCAGACCCTTTTCCTCCGCCGTGACGAAGGCGAAGAGGATCGACCTTTTCGGCTTGTCCTTCCCGGCCTTGAGCGCGCGAGCGATCTCCAGCAGGCTGGCAACGCCGGAGGCATTGTCGAACGCCCCATTATAGATGGCGTCACCCTTGATCGGGGTGCCGATGCCATAGCCGTCAAGATGCGCGGACAGGACGACATATTCGCCGCGCAACTTCGGATCGCTGCCGGGCATCAAACCGACGAGGTTCGGCGACGACAGATCGCGGCGGCGCGCGGCGACCTTTGCCTTCAGGCGCAGTGCAAGCGGGAAACTGGCGACGGGCGCGGACGCATCGGCCGCAGCGGCGATCGCGTTGAAATCCTTGCCTGTACCCTCGAAGAACATCGCCGATTTGGCTGGATCGAGTTGCGCACCGACGAACGGCGCCTGCGTTTCGCGCAGGCTGTTGTCCGCATAATAGAGCGCCGGCGCACTGGCGAGCGCCACACGACGAACCCAGGGAATTTCCACTTGCCTGGGCGTCACCAGCGTGATGAGGCCGAGCGCCCCCTGCTCCGCCAGCCAGTGGGCACGTTCCGAACGCGCATGCGACTTGAGGGCGCCGGAAATGGTGGCCGGCCCACCCGACAGCACGACGACGATCTTCCCCTTGAGATCCAGGCCGGCAAAATCGTCATGCCCCGCTTCGGGCAGGTGCAGGCCATAGCCGGCAAAGACCATGGGCGCATCGATCGTTTCAGGCACCGGGCCGCCGCTGCCGGAAAAGATCAGGTCGCCCGGCACCGACAGCGCCGTTTCCCCCTTGGCACCGACCAGCGCGGCGGCGCTCTGGTCGGACAGGACCACCTGCTCGACGAAGGCGACCGGCTGCTTGTAACCGTCCACACCCATCGGCTTGAGGCCCAGCGCCTTCATCTGGCCGGTCACATAGTCGGCCGCCCGGTCGTAGCCCGGCGTGCCGGTCCCGCGCCCTTCCATCCCGTCATTGGCGATCGCCTGCACATGGGCCCACCAACGTGCGCCCTTTTCCTCGTTCGTCTCGGCAAAGGCGGCTGTCGCAACGATCAGCGACAGCAACGGAACGGCGATGTGGGAAAGGTGCATCGATGGGGAGACTCCGCGATTTCAACAGTCTATCTTGTCCAGAAAGGTGCGACGAACAAGGGGCTTGGAACCGCCACCTTGTTGTGTATTATAAGGACAATACAGCATGGAGATTGCGATGCCTCGCCCCCTTCCCCTTTTTGCGCTGGTCCTGACGGGCATGGCGCTGTCCACGTCCGCCTGTTCGCGCAACAGCGAGACGCCCGCCGCCGATGAAGTCGCGCGCACTGCGCAGGACTGGTCCACGCTCAAGGATTTCGACGCGATCGACGCGACCGGGCCGGACAATGTCGCCGTCACCATCGCCAAGGACTTCTCGGTCAAGGCGGAAGGCGATCCCAAGTCGGTGGCCGACCTCGACATCCAGGTAAAGGGCGGCAAGCTGGTGATCGGCCGCAAGTCGAAGGGCGACTGGAGTTGGGGCCGCAAGGATGGTGACAAGGGCGCGACCGTCCATGTCACCATGCCCGCGATCAAATCCGCAGATCTGACCGGCGCAGGCGATTTCGACCTGGACAAGGCGGAAGGCGACAGCCTGGACCTGTCGCTGACGGGCGCGGGCGATTTCCGCATCGGCATGGTGAAGCTCAAGACGCTGACCACCGACATCACCGGCGCGGGATCGATCAAGATCGCCGGCACGGCCGATACGGCGGAACTGTCCATTACCGGCGCTGGCGATATCGATGGCGAAGCGCTGAAGGTCGGTGACGCCGACGTGTCGATCCTGGGCGCGGGCGACATCGACTTTGCCTCCGACGGGAAGGTCGCTATCAGCATCATGGGACCGGGCGACGTGACGGTGAAGGGTAAGGCGCAATGCACGACCAAGGGTGTTGGACCGGGCGAGGCGCGCTGCGCGCCCTGATCGC